>JACPSX010000189.1 GCA_016193065.1 Candidatus Tectimicrobiota bacterium
AAAGCGGCAGCTTCCAAGGAGAGGCCACCTTTGACCCCATCTCATGCGAGACGTGGTCTTATGCGGTATTAGCCCCGCTTTCGCAAGGTTATCCCGCTCTTCTGGGCAGGTTGCTCACGTGTTACTCACCCGTTCGCCGCTTTACTCGGAAGGGTTGCCCCCTCCTTTCTCGCACGACTTGCATGTGTTAAGCACGCCGCCAGCGTTCGTTCTGAGCCAGGATCAAACTCTCCAAATCATGAAGAGTTACCCGAGGGAAAAAAACTTCTTCCCGCGGGCATACATCAGAATTGACTCGTTGCCTGCTGATCATAACGAGCCCTCTTCAGTTTTCAAAGAGCAAAGGGTTCCTGTTCCGGAACTTGCTAATATACCCTATTAGGGAAACTTGTCAAGACAAAAAAGCCTTTTCAGATTTTTCCTCCGATTCTGTTATAAAAAATATTCTCCCCCGGCGCTCTTGTCAAGAACCTGAATAAGCTATGTAAATACCACAGTTTACGATGTTACCGGAATGACCCGCAGGAAGCGCCGCTTCCCGACCCGCAGCAAATAAGACTTGCCCGGGAGGAGTTCCAGGTTCGCCTCCCGAACCTTCTCCCCATCCAGGCTCACCCCCCCCTGCTCGATGAGCCGGATCGCCTCTGAGGTACTTGACGCCAAGCCGGCTTTGGTCATCAGGCGGGGGAGCCACATCTTGTCTCCATCCCAGAGGAGGCGGAGTTCGGGAACCTCAGCGGGGACCTCTCTGTACCGAAAAAGCCTGTCAAAGTTATCACGGGCCGTCGCGGCAGCCTCAGCGCCGTGAAACCGGCTGACAATTTCGGCTGCCAAATCCGCTTTGATATCTCTCGGGTTCACTTCTTGTCTCTCCACCCGACTTTTAAGGAGGTGAAGTTCCTCCATGCCTTGGTCGCTGAGCAAGTCGTAGTAACGCCACATGAGATCGTCAGAGATGGACATGAGCTTGCCGTACATTTCTCCCGGAGGCTCGCTAATACCGATGTAATTCCCTAGGCTTTTGCTCATTTTCTGGACTCCGTCAATCCCTTCCAAGATCGGCATCGTAATGATCACTTGGGCAGGCTGCTCAAAGGCCCTCTGCAAATCGCGTCCCATGAGCAGATTAAACTTCTGATCCGTCCCTCCCAACTCCACATCTGCTTTCAGGGAAACGGAATCGTAGGCTTGCAGCAGAGGGTAGAGAAACTCATGGATAGCGATGGGCAGTTGGCCGGTGTAACGGGTGTGGAAGTCCTCCCTCTCCAGCATCTGGGCCACCGTGAAGCGAGCGCTCATCAATATGAGGTCCCGGGCACTGAGATTGCCCAGCCAGCGGCTGTTCAATTCGATCCGGGTTTTCTGCGAGTCCAAAATTTTAAAGATCTGGTCCTGGTATGTCTTGGCGTTCGCCTGGATCTCTTCCGGGCTTAGAGGGGGACGGGTTTCGGATTTCCCGCTGGGATCTCCGATCATCCCCGTAAAGTCCCCGATGAGGAAGATAACCTGATGCCCCAGAGTCTGAAAATGCTTAAGCTTCTGCAGGACCACGGTATGCCCCGAATGCAGGTCCGGAGCCGTAGGATCCATCCCCAGTTTTACCCGCAAAGGTTCCCCCGATTGCCGGGAGCAGCGAAGCTTTTCCAGTAGTTCTTCCTCCTGGATGATCTCCACCGCTCCCCGCTTCAGAAACCGTAGCTGTTCTTCCGGACTCATGGGGGGATAATTCTTCTCCCGCATCACGAGCCCCCTGCCAAAGCCGGAAACAGGCTCACCACGTCTCCCTCATGGAGGCGCTCCGTGGGGTGGCTGTGCGCGCCGTTCACCAGGACAAGTTCTGCTAACTCCGGGGGGATTCGCAAAGCCGAGAGCAAATCTGCAATGGAACTCCCCTCCTCCAACTGCCAATGAAACACGTACCCCAGGGTCTCCGGAGGGGCATAGCTTCTGAGCAGAGCAAATAACTTCACCGTGACTTCCACCTTACCTCCTCCGGCAACTTTTTCCGCCGCATTTCCACCGGAGTCGGCACCGGATGCCTTTCGTGGGTTCTCTCGGTCTGATTTCTCTCCCACTCGGTCAAGCACACCGGAAGAACTTCATCCATATGCTGAACGAAGACAAAGCTGAGAGACATTTTCACGTTTCTCGGAAGCTCATCCAGGTCCTTGCGGTTCCCTTCCGGCAAGACAACGATCCGCAGGCCCGCGCCGCGAGCAGCCAGGATCTTCTCTTTCAGCCCGCCGACTGGAAGAACCATCCCCCGCAGGGTGATCTCTCCGGTCATTGCCACCTCTTTCCTAAGCGGAACCCCCGTGAACAATGAGACGAGTGCCGCGGCCACAGTAATGCCCGCCGACGGTCCATCTTTGGGAATGGCTCCCGCCGGGACATGGATATGGATGTCTTTTTCGCCAAACACGTCCTCCGCAATATTCCATTCTCTGGCCCTGGAGCGCACGAAGCTGAGAGCCGTCTGGGCCGACTCCTTCATGACCTCACCCAGCTGTCCGGTCAACAGGATCTGCCCCTTTCCTTTCATGGCCGTGGCCTCAATCGGCATTAGTTCCCCTCCGACCTCGGTCCAAGCCAGGCCCATCGCAACCCCGATCTCATCCTGGCGTCGCTCGGGCTCTGGAATAAAGCGACGGACCCCGAGATATTTGGCAATATTTCCCGCCTGAATGTGAAAGGATTTCTGCTTGCCTTCTGCGATCTCCCGCACCACGCGGCGGCAAATTTTCGCCATTTCCCGCTCGATGTTCCGTAAACCGGCTTCCCGCGTATACTCCCTTATGGCCTTGAGGATCGCCCCATCCGAAATCCTGAGCCAGCGGCTGCGAATCCCGTGATCCGAGAATTGTCGCGGTAAAATGAAACTCCGGACGATGAACAGCTTTTCCTCCTCCGTGTAACCGGAAAGAAACATGACCTCCATGCGATCCCGCAGCGCGGGGGGGATGGGATCCAGCAGGTTCGCCGTGGCGATAAACATGACCTTGGAAAGGTCAAACGGCACGCCCAGATAATGATCACTGAAATTCGAATTCTGCTCCGGGTCCAGAACCTCAAGAAGTGCGGAGGCCGGATCTCCCCGAAAGTCCGTCCCAATCTTGTCGATCTCGTCCAGCATGAAAACGGGATTGTTCGAGCCGGCCTGCTTTAAACCCTGCAGGATCCTGCCCGGCAGCGCCCCGACGTAAGTTCGGCGGTGCCCCCGGATCTCAGCCTCGTCCTTGATTCCCCCCAGGGAGATCCGAACAAACCGCCTGCCAAGACAGCGAGCGATGGATTTCCCCAGAGAAGTCTTCCCCACTCCCGGCGGTCCCACGAAGCAGAGGATGGGCCCCTTCATCCGCTTCTTGACTTTAGTGACCGCCAAGTATTCAAGGATTCGTTCCTTCACCTTTTCCAGATTATGGTGATCCTCATCAAGAACCCGCCGGGCGATCTTGAGGTCGATGCTCTCCTTGGTGGACTTGCTCCAGGGTAAGCTCACCATCCAGTCCACGTAGGTGCGAATCAACGTAGCCTCCGCGGAGTCCGGATGCATGTGCTCAAGGCGAGAGATCTGCTTCATGCACTCTTCCTGGCCCGCGGGGGACATCTTCGCTTTCTTGACCTTGCGCCTGAGCTCATGGACTTCCTGCTGGCGCTCGTCGGCATCACCCAGCTCTTTCTGAATGGCTTTGAGCTGCTCGCGGAGAAAATATTCGCGCTGTGCCTTGTTTATCTCTTCCTTGGCTTCGGATTCAATCTCGTGCTGGACGGTCAGCAGTTCCAATTCCAGATTCAAGTGCTCGCCCACCTTCTTCAGACGAGTCACGGGATCCGTAATCTCCAGGATTCTCTGGGCTTCTTCCACGCCCAATTCGAGATTGGAGGATACCAGGTCAGCCAGGCGGCCGGGGGATTTCAAACCATTGGCCACAAGGAGAACGTCATAAGGGATCGCTTTTCCCAAAGAAATAATTCTCTCCAGGCGTTCCTTCACGTTCCGCATGAGAGCCTCGACCCGGATCCCCTTTTCCCTTGTTTCCGTGCCTTCATCAAGAGGCTGGATTTTCACCATGTAGAACGGGCGGCTCTGCGCAAATTCGACAAGCCTGGCCCGCCTGAGGCCCTGCACGAGGATCTTGACCCGGCCGTCGGGAAGCTTGAGCATGCGGATCATGTTGACCACGGTACCTACGGAGTAGATATCTTCAGGGCGCGGATCCTCGGCTTCCACCCGCTTCTGGGCCGAAAGGAGCAGGAGCCTTTCTCCGGCCAGGGCGCTTTCCACCGCTTTGACGGAGGCATCTCTGCCGACGAAAAGCGGGAGAATCATCATCGGGAAAACGACTACATCCCGGACCGAGACCAGAGGTAGTTGCAGGGGCAGGTCGAAAGCGGCGGTCTCCTCCCCCAGATTCGCAGGAACCCGGAGGGGAGTCTCAAGGGACTCCGCCATGGGGTGAGGAGGTTGTTTTCTTTCCTCAGATGACATTCGCTTCCACTTCTCTTTCATGCGGGGTGCGGGAAATCCCTGGGAAATCAACCAAGGGGCTGAAGGCGTTCCAGGTCGAGTTCCTCAAGATACGATCTGAAACTCTCGCCGAGTTCCGGATCGCGCAGAGCAAATTCAACCGTGGCCTTAAGAAAACCTAACTTACTGCCGGCGTCGTAACGGGTCCCCTCAAACTCGTAAGCATAAACCGTCTGGCTCTTGAGAAGAAGTCGGAGGGCGTCGGTTAGCTGAATTTCTCCCTTGGAGTCCGGCTGGGTATCTTCGATCTCCCGAAAGATCTCCGGGGTGAGAATGTACCGGCCGATGATCGCCAGGTCCGAGGGGGCCCTATCGGGATCCGGCTTCTCCACAAGATCGAGGACCTGGTACAACCGATCCCCCATTTTCCGCGGCGCCACTACGCCGTAGTTGCTCACCTGATTCCTAGGAACTCGTTCCACCGCCAGGATCGAGCACTGGTGCCTTTCATACACGTTCATGAGCTGGCGCAGGCAGGGAACTTCCGAGTGGATGATGTCATCGCCGAGCAAGACAGCAAAGGGTTCATGACCCACAACTTGGCGCGCGCACAGGATCGCGTGGCCCAGTCCCAGCGCTTCCCGCTGGCGGACATAGCAAAAGGAGATCATGTTGGAGATCTTCCTCACCGTCTCCACCAAATCATTCTTCCCCCGTTGGACAAGCAACTGCTCCAACTCAAAGGAAACGTCAAAATGATCCTCGATGGCGTTCTTCCCACGCCCCGTGATGATGATGACCTCACGAATCCCAGACGCCTTGGTTTCTTCCACCACGTACTGGATCAGAGGCTTGTCAACCAGGGGGAGCATCTCTTTGGGGCAAGACTTGGTAGCCGGTAGGAACCGGGTCCCAAGGCCAGCCGCGGGCAAAACCGCCTTTGAAATTCCCATGCTTCTCCTTCCAATCCGAACCAACGCCAGCAGCCTGATAGAACTTGAAAATTCTAACCGACCCTAAAACTCCTTGTCAACGACATTAAGATCAATGTTTGACCTGGATTGCCTCCATTTGCTAGTATAGATCTCCCTTAGCGGCAGAGATCTCGACTCTTTGGAGCCCGAATGATGGCCAGCTACCGCGTTGGTTTCGTCATGGATCCCATGGAAAAAATCCACGTCGAAGACGACACCAGCGTGGCCCTCATGCTGGAATCCCAGCGCCGCGGCTGGGATGTCTATTACCTGCTTCTCGGCGGCCTCTTCGTGCAATCCCAAGAAGCCACGGGGAGGGGGCTCCCTGTGCGCGTAGACCTGAGGTCGGGCTTTGAGATCACTGGCCCCGCCACCACCTTCCCCCTGAGAGAACTCGATGCCGTCTTTATCCGCAAGGAACCCCCCTTTGACATGGATTATGTTTTCAGTACCTACATACTGGAGCTGGCGGCTTCTGACACATTCATGGTCAACCACCCGAAAGGCCTCCGGGACGCCAACGAGAAACTCTTCATTCTCAATTTCCCGGAAATCATCCCGCCCACCTGTGTCGCTAAAGAGCCAGCCATCCTCAAGTCGTTCCTGGCCTCAGTGTGAGGCGAAATAGTCGTCAAACCCCTCGGCGGAAAAGGAGGAGAGGGGGTGCTCTACCTCCACAGCGGTGACCGGAATTTAAACGCTCTCTTGGAGATCTCGACCCAAACAGGGACGGAGTACGTGATGGCCCAGCGCTATCTGCCGGAGATTGTCCATGGCGATAAACGGGTCCTAATCCTGGACGGAAAACCGGTCGGAGCCTTCAACCGCGTTCCCGCCGCCGGCGAGCTCAGAGGGAACATCCACGCCGGTGGAACTTGCTGCAAGGCATCCTTAACCGATAGGGACCACTTCATCTGCGGAGTTTTGGCGGATTCTCTCCGGGCTCATGGGCTCCACTTTGTCGGGGTAGACATCATTGGCGGTTACGTGACCGAAATTAACGTCACAAGCCCCGCCGGCATTCCGGAGATAAACGGCTTTGACGGTACCCGGTTGGAAGCCGATACCCTCGATTTCCTGGAAGAACGATTCAAAACTTCCCCCCGCATTGCCTCCGGGTCTAGACAGCCCCCGGCGTGCGGAGGATCTTGGCTTTCTCCAAAAGCCGACTCAGATAGACCTGGGGAATCGTCTGGCGGCGCTGTTCCGTGAGCCGCGCGTAAATCTCTGCCCTCCCCTTCTGATAGTCCTTCTCGTCGGGCGTCTGCCTGCTGAGAACCACAAAGAGCTGAGTCCCGTCCGCGCCTTCCACCTGCACCGGGGACCCAAGCTTGGCGCCGAAAACCCGCCTCACATCCCCCAGATTTCCCCGCAGAGCGGGGAACTTCCGCAGGAACTCTCCGCGGCTCATTGCCTCCAGCTTCTCCAGGTGCGCATTGCGGCCCTTGGCCGCGGTCTGGACATCGGCGCCCGCCAGAATTTTGGCCGAAACCTCCCGGGCCTCCTGGGCCGTCTGCTCCCGGGCCTCCTTGCGCACCAGCGCTTTTTCCACGTCCCTTTGCACCTCCTCAAACGGGGGGATCCGTGACTCCTTTCGCTCCAGGACCCGCAGCAAGTAAATTCCTTCCGGGGCCGGCACCGGCGCGCTCACTTCCCCTCCCTTCAGGTTCAAGGCGGCAGTGGCCACCGCCTGCCAGCTTGGAATTCCAGCAATGGCTTTGCCTCGGAAAAACCACGCCGTGACCTTGTATTCAGCGCTCACGTCCTTGCTCAGGTCCTGGAAGGATCTCTTCTTATCCGCGCTCGCGAACGATTGTTTCACCTTTGCCGCCTCGCTCTCGGCCCGCTGCCGGGACTTTTCCAGACGCAGGGTTCGGACAATCTCCTCGCGCACATCCTCCAACCGTCTGGTTTTTTCCGGCTCCTTGCTTAAGACCTGAATGACGTGAAACCCAAACTGGGTTCTCACCGGTTCGCTGATCTGCCCGGACTTGAGAGAAAAAGCGGCCTTCTCAAACTCCGGTACCGATTCGCCGCGACGAAGTTTCCCCAGATCGCCCCCCCGGGATGAAGAGGGATCCTCCGAATACTTGCGCGCCAGCGCGGCGAAGTCAGATCCCTTTTTTAGCTGCTCCCCCACCATGCGAGCCCTGACTCTGGCTTCCTCTTCTTTTTTTGCATCCGCTCCCTCGGGCACTCGTAGCAAGATATGCCGGGCCTGGACGGCCTCGGGAATCCTGAATTCCTTCTCGTGAGATTCGTAGTAGTCTTCCACCTGGAGCGGGGTTACTGTAATGGCCCTTTCAAAGGATCGAGGGTCCCAAAACAAGTACTCAACCCGCACCTGTTCGGGCTGGCGAAACTCCTCGGGGAATGCCCGGTAATAACGTTCCACCTTCTCCCGGTTCACTTGGACTTTTCCCTCGTAGTCTTTCGCCGGAAAGGAAAGATAGGCCAGATCCGCCTTTTCATGGAGATCCCGAAAAGCCGACCTGGCCTCCGGTTCCGTCACCAGGGCGCTCTGCTCGATCAGAGTTTGCCACTTGGCCAGCAGCAAGGCATCGTGCTGGGAGCGCTCGAATTCCTGCGGCGTCAGCCGGTTGTTGCGCAAAACATCAAAGTAAACCCGCGAATCAAATTGACCCCCGATTTGGAACTCCGGCCTGGCCTGGATCGAGGACAACAATTCCGGGTCCGCCACGGAGAGACCCGCTTCCCGGGCCGCCTGCAGCTCGACGGCCCGCACGATGAGACTTTCGAGCGCCGCCTCTTTCAGGTTCAGTTGCTTGAGAACCTCATCGGTAAGGCGGTCCTGGTATACCTGCCGATAGAACTGGAGAAGGCGCTCGTAAGACTCCTCAAACTCGCGCTCTGTGATCTTGGTCCCGTTGACCGAAGCCACCTGGCCCGAGGCATTCTGCTGATTCCGGTCAATGACCGCATAAAAACTGATGAAGGTAAGGGCCAAAAGAGCCAATACCCCTTTGAGAAGCCACGACTGGGCAAAACGCCGCATGACATTGAGCACAAAAACCTCCTCTTTCCCCTCCCCTCTCACGAGAGGTAAAAGTTATCCATTCATTATCAATACCTTAAGTATATCCCAACCGAACTGTGGAGAAAAAGTTTTTCTTTCATTCGTTGAAAGTTCAGTATATTCTTATTGAATATGGTTTCCCCTCAAAGGGTTAGAGGGGAAAAGGCTCTATCCAGAGGTGAGTACTGAGGATCGATAATATCAATTGAACAAATTGAAGAACGGTTCCGGAATGTGGAGAGAAAATATACATGGTTTTTAACGCCTTTCTAGGACTTTTCTCCAACGACATGGCCATTGATCTGGGGACCGCCAACACGCTGGTCTATCTGCGGGGAAAGGGGATTGTGTTGCGGGAGCCTTCTGTGGTCGCCGTGCACAGTGAGACCAAGCAGGTCCTCGCCGTTGGCACCGAAGCCAAGAAGATGCTCGGCAGAACTCCCGGAAGCATTCAAGCCATCCGCCCCATGAAGGATGGCGTGATCGCCAATTTCGAAGTCACTGAGGCCATGCTGAAATACTTCATCACCAAAGTGCACAACCGCAAAACCCTGGTGCGCCCCAGGATCATTGTCGCGGTGCCCTCAGGCATCACCCAGGTGGAAAAACGCGCGGTGCGCGACTCCGCAGAATCCGCCGGGGCCCGCGAAGTCTACCTGATCGAAGAGCCCATGGCGGCAGCCATTGGCGTGGGTCTGCCGGTTCAGGAGCCATCCGGCAACATGATCTTGGACATCGGTGGCGGAACCACGGAAATTGCCGTCATCTCCTTGTCGGGGATCGTCTACAGCCGCTCGGTGCGCGTGGGCGGCGACATGATGGACGAACAGATCGCGCACTACATCAAGAAGCGCTATAACCTGCTCATCGGGGAACGTACCGCTGAAGATGTCAAGATCAAGATCGGCTCCGCCTGTCCCGTCAATGAACGAACAACGATGGAGATCAAGGGCAGAGACCTGGTGGCCGGCGTGCCCCGAACCCTCATCATCAGTGACGAGGAGGTGAGGGAATCACTGGCGGAACCCATCGGGACCATCGTCGACACGGTGAAAATCGCCTTGGAGAGAACTCCACCCGAACTCGCTTCAGACATCGTTGACAAGGGAATTGTGATGGCCGGTGGCTGCTCTCTCTTGCGGGGCCTTGATGTCCTGCTACGGGAACAGACGGGGCTTCCCGTCACGGTGGCGGAAGATCCCCTCTCGGCGGTGGTTCTTGGAACCGGACGAGTGCTGGATGAAATTGATCTGCTCAAGAAACTCTGCAGTTAACCTCTGCGCATCCAGGGATAACCAGTTGTCCTGATGCGAGGAAGACGTTCTAGCGGCATCTGGTCCCTGATCCTGCTGATGGTCGCCGGTTTCGGCTTGATTACTCTGAATCTCAAGAAAGAGAAAGCGATCACCTCCCTCGAATCATTTGCCCTGGCAGTTCTTTCTCCCGTTCACGGCTTTATTACCGGCACGACCCAACAGGTCGAGAACGCGTGGGAGGGCTATCTCGATCTGGTTCAAGTTAAAAGGGAGAACACCAAGCTTAGGGAAGAGGTGCGCAAGCTGCGGGAGATGGCGAATGCCGGCGTGGAGCTGCAGCAGCAAAACAGACGCCTCCTGCAACTCCTCGATTTTAAGGAAAAGACCCAATTCGATCTCGTCCTGGCCCAAGTGATCGGCGTGGATTCCAGCAACTGGTCCCGGGCCATCTTCATCAATCGAGGCAGCCGTGATGGCATCCGCAAGGATCTGCCTGTCGTAACTCATGAAGGGGTAGTAGGGCGGGTCATTGAGGCGACCCCTGATGCGGCCAAGGTTCTTCTGATCACCGACCCCCGTAGCGCCGTGGACGCTCTGATCCAGAGAACCCGCGACACGGGAATCGTGGTGGGCGACGACGCCAGACACGCCAGGATGAAGTATCTCCCCCTGGAATCGAACCTGAAAACGGGGGATCTGGTGATCTCTTCGGGACTGGGGGGGATCTTCCCGAAGGGGCTGGTGGTGGGACGGGTGACCGGGGTAACGAAACAAAAATTCGGCTTGTTCCAGGAGGCAGAAATCTCCCCCAGCGCAAACCTGTCCCGGTTAGAAGAAGTTTTCGTCATCGCAAAAGGTAGCTAGGCATCGTGTTTTTTCTGATCTTTTTTGTCCTGACGGCCATCGTCCTATTGATCTTCCAAACCACGATCTTCCCCTTGTTCAGCGTGGCCGGAGTGCAGCCCGACTTAGTTTTGCTGGCCACCGTAGGATACAGCCTGGTTGCGGGTCGGCAGAGAGGTTTGAGCTTCGGTTTCTTCCTGGGACTGCTTCAGGATGTACTGTCCGGAGGACTTCTGGGGACCAACGGGTTTATCAAGGGATTTGTGGGGTATGTGGTCGGAGTGTTCCGGCAGCAAGTCGCGGATCGTAGCTTCTTTTTTCCGTCCCTGGCCATTTTCTTCGGCAGCCTCCTGAACGGAGCCCTGTATTTTCTGATTGCCAGAGTTTTGTACGCCGATAAATACTCGTGGTGGTTTTTTGTGCGGACGACGACCCTGGAGACCACATACAACCTGGTTTTGGGACTGGTTGTAACCGGCGCCGTGGGGGTCGCTTGCCAAAGGAAGACCGGGTTGGTAAATAAACTTTTGAAGAAAGTCACCGTGCTTATTTCGGACAGGGTCTAAGAGGGAAGGGAGGGGTTTTCATGAAGGGTATGCTCCCGACCCGGCTGCACTTGGGCGTGGCTGGGAGGTTCAGCAGCCCGCCCACCTTCCCCTGCGAGGTCTTAGATAATGGTTAAGAACAGAATCAGCCCAGACAGCCCGGAAAGATTCCAATCCCGGTTTTTCCTGCTGGTCCTGCTGACGTCCACAGTGTTTTTCATCCTCTTGGTCCGCCTCTGGTACTTGCAGGTCATCAAGGGCGATCACTTCCGGGCGATGGCCGAGGAAAACCGGTTCCGGGAGTTCATCATCAAAAGCCCCCGGGGCAAGATCCTGGATCGTAACGGCCAGATCCTGGTGGAGAGCCGCCCTTCGTTTAACCTCTACCTGAGGCCCGAGGACGTTCCAGATCTGGAAAAGACCCTCAAATCCCTCAGCCCTCTCCTGGGCGTCCCGCTGGAAAAGCTCAAGGAAAAGGTCAGACAAGCTCCGCCGTATCGCTCTCTACTCCTCAAGCGCGATGTCAGCCGGGAGTCTGTCGCCTACATCGAGGAGCACCTCCTCGATTTGCCCGGGGTCATGCTCGACGTGGAAGCGCTCCGGTCCTATCGCCACGGCCCCATGGCCGCCCACCTTCTGGGCTACCTGGGTGAAATCACCGAGCGCCAGCTCCAGCAACTCCGCAACCGCTCCAACAATCATTATTTTCTAGGGGAATTCATCGGGCAGTACGGTCTCGAAATGAAGTATGAAGGATACCTCCGGGGGATTCACGGAGCCAGACAAGTGGAAGTTGACGCCCTGGGTCGCGAACTGGCCTTGGTCGGCGTCAAGGATACTTACCCCGGTTCCGACCTCCAACTGACCCTCGACCTGGAGATCCAGCAGATGGCGGAAACTCTTTTGGGAGACCGCACGGGCGCGATCATCGTCATGGACCCCCGGGACGGAGCGATCTTGGCCCTGGCCGGTAAGCCTTCCTACAACCCGAATCAGTTTGCCGCCGGCATCCCGGGGGAGAAGTGGTTGGCGCTGCTCAAAGACCCCAAGAAGCCCTTGCAGAACCGGGCGATCCAGGGCCAGTATCCCCCGGCTTCCGTGTTCAAAATCGTGGTGGCCGCCGCCGCTCTGGAAGAAGGGGTCATTACCCCCAATACACTCCTAGGCTGTCCGGCTTACTACTTCTTTGGAAACCGGGCCTATCGCAACTGGAAGAAGGAAAACCAGGGCCCGCAAAACCTGACACGGGCGCTGGCCACCTCTTGCGACACGTATTTTTATCAGGTCGCAGTTCGCCTGGGGGTGGATAAGATCGGGTATTATGCCAAGGGGTTTGGACTGGGAAAACCGACCGGATTTGATCCCATGGAGAAGGGGGGGCTAGTTCCCACTTCGGAATGGAAGCGCCGGGTTCGAGGGGAGCCCTGGTATCCCGGGGAAACCGTCTCCCTCGGCATCGGCCAGGGGCCCTACCTGATAACTCCGCTCCAGCAGGCAATCATGATCAGCGCCATTGCTAACGGAGGAAAAATCTACAAACCCTACGTTGTCCGGAAAATTGTCACCCCCGAGGGGAAGGTGGTCTACGAGCATAAACCGGAACTCATCTCCCAAGCTCCGGTAAAGGCCGAGACCTTGGAGGCTATCCGCAAAGGACTTTGGGCCGTTGTGAACGAAAGCGGAGGAACCGGAGGGAGGGCGCGGATCGACGAATTAGGCGTGGCTGGGAAGACCGGTACAGCCCAGGTGGTGCGATTGGATCGCGCCGGGAACCGCATTCCGGGATCTCAATACAGGGATCATAGCTGGTTTGTCTCCTACGCCCCTTTTGAAGACCCGCAGCTCGCCGTGGTGATCTTCGTGGAGAACTCGGGGGTTGGAGGTTCCACCTTTGCTCCCATCGCCAAAGAGATCTTCCTCAAGTACTTTAACATTCCCAAACCGCCCCCCCCTGTCCGCCAGAATATTCAAGCCGCGCAGACCGCTCCGGCTGGAAACCCGAACGGGGAGCACTGAAATGGTGGACCGGCGGGCCCTGGCCAACCTGGATTGGACTCTTGTGGTCACCACCCTGGCTCTGACCGGAGCCGGGATCCTCTCCATCTACAGCGCCTCCCGGGGAGTCAGCGGGTCTCTGGACACCCCGTTTTTTGTAAAGCAACTGTGGTGGCTGCTCTGCGGAGCTATTGCCGCAATTGTGGTCATCCTGTTCGACTACCGGACGCTGCTGCGCCTTGCCTACCCGTGCTACTTCCTCTCCCTCTGCGGTCTCATCTACGTTTTGCTCTTCGGTCGCGTGATCTCCGGAGCCCAACGCTGGATCATCATAGGTCCTCTCACACTGCAACCTTCGGAGTTCATGAAGATTTCCTTGATCCTGACGCTGGCCAACTACTTCGACCGCCACGAAAAACCCCGCCCCTGGAACTTGCGCGACCTTTTCATTCCCGCCGTCATAACTTTGTTCCCGGCACTTCTCATCGCCAAGGAACCGGATTTGGGTACTGCCCTGGTTATCCTGGTTATTTTCGCCTCCATGTCGTTTATCGTGGGCATGAATCTCAAGTCCATTCTGGTGCTGACCGTCCTTGGTCTGGGTTCACTCCCCTTGGGCTGGTCACTCCTCAAGGATTACCAGAAGGGCAGAATCTTCACTCTATTTAATCCAGAATTGGACCCCCTGGGCTCCGGCTATCACCTGCTGCAATCCAAAATCGCCGTCGGCTCAGGGGGAATTTGGGGGAAAGGACTTTGGGGGGGAACTCAAAGCCGGCTGAACTTTCTCCCCGAAAAGCACACCGACTTCATCTTCTCTGTGTTTTCCGAAGACCTGGGTTTCGTGGGAGCTTCCCTTCTCCTGATCCTTTACTTCATCTTTCTCATGCGGTCCATCGATGTGGCCTACCGAGCCAAGGATTCCCTCGGGGCTCTGCTGGCCGGAGGCATCGCCTGCATGTTCACCTTCTCCGCTGCCGTAAACGTCGCCATGACCGTGGGCCTGGCACCCGTGGTGGGCATCCCCTTTCCCTTGATCAGCTATGGAGGTTCGGCCCTCCTGGCCTCCCTCATGGCCATCGGACTCCTGCTCAACGTGCACCTGAGACGGTTCAAGTTTTCGGGATAAGGAGCCAAATGGGGAACGAGATTGTCATTAATGCCGAACCCTATCAGACTCGAGTCGCCATCCTGGAAAACGGCGTGCTGGCCGAACTCTCCATGGAAAGCCCCGAGGAACGGGGGATCGTAGGGAACATCTACAAGGGCAAGGTTCTCAAGGTGCTCCCCGGCATGCAGGCGGCGTTTGTGGATCTGGGTCTGGAGAAGGCGGGCTTCCTCTACGTCGCCGACGTGACCAGCCCGGAAAGCCTGGATGAATACGAGAAGTTCATGAACGACCCCCCGGCTTCCGAACTCCCCACGGTCGAGCCCGCCGAGATGGAGTATGCATTTTCCCCGCCGCGCGACCGAAAGTCGTCCGTTCGGCTTCCCATCGAGGAGATTTTGCAAGAAGGGCAGGAAATTCTCGTGCAGGTATCCAAGGAACCCATCGGGGGCAAGGGGTGCCGCATCACCTCCAACATCGCCCTGCCGGGGCGCTACCTCGTCTTCACTCCGACGGGAGATCACGTGGGAGTCTCACGGCGCATCGAGGATGAGACCGAACGCCGACGGCTCCGCGACCTGGTCAAGGGATTGAAGTCGGCGGGAAGCGGGTTTATCATCCGTACAGTCAGCGCGGGGAAGAGTGAGGCGGAGCTGCAGTCGGACATCAACTTCCTCACCAAGCTCTGGGCCGACGTCCAGGAGAAGAGTGAGCGGACAAACGCCCCGGCGCTCATCCACAACGATCTGGACCTGATCACCCGGATCATCAGAGATCAGTTCACGGATCAGGTGGACCGCCTCGTGATCGATTCCCCGGAGGAGTATGAACGGGTCAAGGACTTCCTGCACAGACTCCTGCCGCACCTCGAATCCAAGCTCGTGCTTTACACGGAGAAAGAACCAATTTTCGATGCTTTCGGCATCGAGCTGGAAATCAGCAAAGCCCTGGGGCCCAAGGTGTGGCTGAAGTCGGGAGGTTACATCGTCATCGAGGAGACGGAAGCCCTGGTGGCCATTGACGTGAACACAGGCCGGTTTGTGGGAAAGCACAACCTCGAGGAAACGATCCTAAAGACGAACCTGGAAGCGGTCAAAGAAATTGTCTATCAGATCCGCCTGCGCAACATCGGCGGGATCATCATCCTCGACTTCATCGATATGGAAAGCGAGCCCCATAAGGAGAGAGTGTTCACGGCCCTGGAGCAGGCCCTGAAAGCGGACCGCTACCGCACCACGGTGCTGCGCCTCTCCGAATTTGGCCTCGTGCAGATGACCCGCAAGCGGGTTCGAGAGAATTTGACCAACCAAATGTGCCAGCCCTGCCATTACTGTGAGGGTAAGGGGGTCATTCAATCCACCCGTACGATCTGTTATGAGATCTTCCGGGAACTGCAGCGAGCGGCTAACTCTGCCCCCCGGAAAAAGAAGCTTGTTGTTACGGCTCACCCCACGGTGGCGAATCTCCTGCTGGATGAAAAAGAAGCCTTCCTCAACAGACTGGAAGGAGCCTTACAAAATAGGATCCTCGTTAAAGTCGACTATTCCTTTCACCTGGAGCACTACGAAGTCGTGCCCCTGTGAACCTTGTGGCCGAGCCGTTGTTGCTCTCCCCGGGTCCTCGGGGGTATCCACACCCAGGCTGCGGGTACCCATCCTATGGGTGCGGCTCTCGAAGCGCTTGCGGCGGTACATTTGTCAGCCGGAGCGAGTAACCCTCCGACCCGAAACCTCTAAGGAGGCCCCTTTCCTATGGAGCCGCAAAAACAGGGGGTGAGCAGGCCAGTGAGATCTCTTGACGGGAATTGCCCTTTGGTTTAATATAAATTTTGTAGGTATTTGTCGGAGGTCGGCAAACCATCCATAAACTTTACGGTAACACCCTCGGACTCAAACCCAGCGAGATACACCGTGTCGAGCGCATTTACCGGCGCCGCATCCCGCCCGACCGCGTGGTTACCCTAGAGCTGTGCCGTTATCTGTGCGAACTCTCTTTCGAGATCAAGCGGCAGATCGGCCTGCTCGCAAACCGGGCCGGTAACATCACCCTGGTTGTTGTGGGCGATAGCCGGGGAATCCTTATCCCACCCTTGCCCCGTTATCGGACCGGGCCTTCCCGGCTGCGCGGGTTGCGCTGCATACACACCCACCTGCACGGGGAGAGTCTGACCCGGGACGATCTTACGGATCTGGCCCGGCTGCGGCTGGACTTCATGGCGGCCCTGGAGGTCAACGAGGAAGGGATGCCAGGGCAGATCTACGGAGCCCACCTCCTGCCTTCCACGGAGGCAACGGAACTCTGGTCGCTCCTGCCCGCGGTTCCGGCGCATCAGTGGAGCCTGGATTTCGCCCAGCTTGTGCAATCCCTCGAGGAGGAGTTCACCCGGCTCTTTCGTTCCCGAGCCGTGGAAGGTAAGCGCGATCGCGCCATCCTCGTCCACGTGTCCTCCAACGGCCACTCCCAAGCCGAGGATTCCGTGGCCGAACTCAAGGAGCTGGCGGACTCCAGCGGAGTTTCCGTTCTCGACTCGATCATTCAGCATCGGCCCAAGACCGATCCCAAGTATCTCCTCGGCAAAGGCAAGCTCCAGGAACTCATCATCCGCAGCTTGCAGCTCGGAGCCGATACGATCATCTTCGACCACGACCTGACACCGGCTCAGGCCCGCTCCATCGCCGATGCCACCGACCTGAAGATTATTGACCGGACCCAACTCATACTCGACATTTTCGCGCAGAGGGCTCAGAGCCGGGAGGGGAAGATTCAAGTCGAGCTCGCCCAGTTGAAATACCTGCTCCCGAAACTGGTCGGCCGGGGCGACTCCCTCTCCCGGCTGGCCGGGGGGATCGGAGGTCGCGGCCCCGGAGAAACCAAGCTGGAGATCGACCGCCGCCGGGCCCGCGATCGGATTCATCGTCTGGAAAGGGAAATCGAGGCCCTGGCCAAGCGGCGGATGGTCCGTCGCACCCAGAGAGGCAAGAAGGGGATCCCCGTGGTCGCCATCGTCGGTTACACCAACGCGGGAAAATCAACCCTCCTCAACACCTTAACTCACAGCCAAGTACTGGTGGCTGACCAGCTCTTCGCCACGCTCGATCCCGCCAGCCGCAGGTTGCGGCTCCCCCAAGATCAGGAAATTATCATCTCCGATACGGTGGGACTTATCCGCAACCTGCCGAAAGACTTGACGGCCGCCTTTCGAGCCACCCTGGATGAGCTTCACGATGCGGATTTCCTCCTGCACGTGGTGGATATGAGCAATCCCGAATGTGAACAGCAAATGAGCGCGGTGACCCGCATTTTGGCGGACCTCGGCCTGGCCGAGAAACCCCTGCTCACTGTATTTAATAAAGTCGACAAGGTGAGCCCCGAGATCGGGCGCAACCTCGGCAAGCGCCATGAAGCCGTGGTCATCTCGGCTCTTCGCCCGGAGACTTTAGCGACCCTTCTGGAGAAGATTCAGTCCCTTCTCCGGCGAACCCCTGCTGAACCGGGAGAAAATACCCTCTCCCCTCATCCCCCCAACCGCTTTCTCCCGGAAGGAAGCAAGGCCCAGAGTGCTTGCATCCCATAGCCGAGAAGGAAAAGGGCGGCGAGAAGACGGGTGAACCCGCCCAGCCGTTCCAGGAGCCCGACCAGAAGAGCGATCCCTGCTCCCGTGAGGCTTATTCCAATGACCAGGAGGTACGCAGTTCGCACAATTCCCGGGAAGGGGAAGAGATGGGAGAGGAGCCGACGGGCGAGACGGCTCCACTCCTGGCAGACAGAGACGGACCGTTTTCCTGGCGGGGAGAGGGAAGATCCACAGTAAAGGCAGCGCCGGTCCCCGGCCCGGGCCGGAAACCCGCACTTCGGGCATTCTCTGGAGAGGTCAACGTGAACCGGATGCTCGGATTTCGGGAGGTCGTCTTCCATACCCTGCGCGAAGCCCCATCCTCAGGCGGGAACCCCGAAGTGCCTTAAATTAAATTAGGCGATCCCCACCGAGTTGGCAAGGTCTTTCTCCAGAAGCAGGAACCGATGGCGAAAGCAAGAGACCGGCGTTAGACTGGGGAGAGGTATGATACCCCTGAAAGACGACAATCCGACCAGGACGTTTCCCGCCGTAACGCTCGGGATCATCGGCCTCAATATCCTTTTTTTTCTCTACGAGATCGGCCTGAGTCCCGCCCAACGCGAGACGTTCTTCTATCAACTGGGGGCTATCCCCTTCGAGATCACCCATCTTGTCCCCCTTTCCCCGCAGAAGGCGATTCCATTGCCTGCCAGCCTGTTCACCGCCATGTTCGTCCACGGGGGGTTCGTCCATCTGGCCGGCAATATGCTTTACCTCTGGGTATTCGGCAACAACATCGAGGACGCCCTGGGACACGGGAAGTTCATCGCCTTCTATTTCCTCGTGGGGCTCATTGCCAGTTTTAGCCACATCCTCTCGGCCCCCGACTCTCCAGTTCCAATGGTCGGAGCCAGCGGAGCCATTGCCGGAATCCTGGGAGCTTACGTTTACCTCTTCCCCCGGGCCCGTATTCGGACTCTGGTCATTTTTTTCTTTTTCATCTCGATTGTCCGGATCCCGGCAATCCTCGTCCTGGGAGTCTGGTTTCTCGTGCAAATTCTCAACGCAGGCGGGGGTGGAGGGGTGGCTTGGTACGCTCACATCGGTGGGTTTCTAGCGGGCCTATTTTTGATCATAGGGTTTAGCCGGCGGCGGGGCTTTCGACGGCCCTCTGCCTGGGAGTAAGATTTTCTCAGGCTCGCTCCCCTCCCACGATACTCCCCATCTCCTCCAGGAGCCGATCGGTCATGGGATCGCTGCCAACCGTGATCCGCAAGGAGTTTTCCAGACCAGGCGCGTCGAAATAACGCACTAGGATCCCTCTTTCCTTAAGACTCCGGTAGACCCTTTCTTGGCGCTCAGCACCGCGATAGGACAGGACAAAATTGCTCCTGGAAAGGTGAACCCCGTAGCCAAGCGCTTTTAAGCCCTGGCAGAGTCGCTCCCGGGTTCTCACGATCCGGTCCCGGTTGGCCAGCATCCAGGGCAAGTCTTCCAGGGCCGCGCAGCCGGCAACCATGCTGAGGCGGTTCACGTTGTAAGAATCCTTGACCTTCAGGAATCCGTGAATGAGATCCGCATGGGCGAACCCCAGACCAATGCGGAGCCCGGCCAACGAGAACGACTTGGAGAGCGTTCTCAGGACTACCAGGTTCGGGTATCGAGCGACCAGGGGGAGAGCCGTCTCCTCGGCAAAATCCACATAGGCCTCGTCCACCACCAAAATCCCTGGTAAGGCGCGGGCTAATTCTTCCACCTGGGTCACGGGAACCGCCGTGCCCGAGGGGGAGTTGGGATTTGCCAGGAAAGTGAGCTTCGCTCCAAGATTCTTGATCCCGGCAGGGAGCGAAAAATCAGGAGGAAAGGGGAAATAGTGATGAATCCCTTCCTGGAGCACCACGAGAGTATCGTAAAGGGTATAAGTCGGTGTCGGCATCGCCACCGGATCCCCGGAATCAATACAGGCCCGGCTGATGATGGTCAGAAGATCATCCGAGCCGTTGCCGACGATGATGTTTTCCGCATCCACCCCGTACACCCGGGCTGCCGTCTGGCGCAACGAGGTGGCCAGGGGATCCGGGTAAAGGTTAAGACCCTTCTCGATCTCCTTCCGGAGAGCCTCGAGCACCTGCGGCGATGGCGGATAAGGATTCTCATTCGTGTTGAGCTTGATGAAGGCGCCCACGGGAGGTTGCTCCCCGGGAACATAGCCCGCCATTTCCCGGACCACCCGACGCAAGGTATCCATCTCTCCTCCCTTCTCAAGAGCAGGAAGCCGGATCAAGAGGAAACTTCGGACCCCATGATGACCTCGTAAATCTCCAAAACGTTGGGTCCCGAAAACATCTGCGCAGGAGGATGGTCGGCATGAGCCTGGCGGAAAGCCTCGCTTTGACTCCAGGCTTCGAAGGCCTGCCGCGTCTCCCAGTACACGAGGACCACATAGTGATCTCCGCGGATTGGGCGCAAGATTTCGTTGCGGAGAAATCCAGGCGCACTTTCCACCAAGCGCAGGCGCCTGCCAAAACGTTCTTCGAAAGCTTTCTCGTACCCTTTGGCCACCGGAATTCGATTGGCAACCACAATCATCACTTGATCTCCTCATTGATTCCCGCCAGCTGCATGGCGAGAGCACGGCACCGCCTCACGTCCGCTTCCCGGTAAATGGTGAGCTTCTCGGCCTCGATGGAGCCCTCGGCGTGAACGGCCAGTACTTCCTGGTACCCCCCAAACTCGGAGGCTGTCAGATCCCGCACCAGATTCATGGCCTTGAGGCGAGTTTCGGCAGACACCCCTTTCCGGCCCCCGAGGAATTTACGAATGTAGTCTCCAACTTCCGGAGCCTGAACATCCTCCTCACCCGGACCCGTCACCAGGAGCCCTCCACTCAGATCCTGGACGAGAGACACAGCCCGGTGGTAGTTCGAGGCAAAATGCCACTTGGCCAGGTTGACCAGCAGGACGCTGGGAACGGCAACCCCTGGATCCAGCACCCGGCATTCGTGGGCCGCCATTCGGGTCAAAGCTCGCAAGGTTTCCGCATAGGCCACCAGCCACGTCATCTTCTCCCGCACGTGACCAGCCCTCTCGATGCCGTTAATCTCAGAGAGAAGCTGCCCACATCCCACCAGGAGGTCCACCAGGGGAAGTTTGTAGGAAACCGCCGTGAAGCGGTGAAATTCCACAAACGCCTTGGCCAACACTCCCGCGTGCTGCCACTCCCCGTTGAGGAATACCCGTTCCCAGGGAACGAACACATCGTCAAAGACCGTGAGGGTCTCCACCATCTTGTGCCGTGAGCTGATAGGATGCTCGAAAGCGTTCTTGGGGCTGTCACCATACGGGCTGGCAATCAGAGTCAGGCCCGGAGTAGCGACCGGTAGAGCAAACGCCACGGCGTAGTCACGGTCTTTTTCCTGCAAGGCCCGGGTCGGCAGGACGATGATCTCATTGGCATTGACGGAGACCGAGGTGTGGATCTTGGCACCGCGGACCACGATCCCCTCTGAAGTTTCCCGAACCTTATGGACATAATAGTCGGGATGATCCTGCTCGGAAGGAGAGAGGCTGCGGTCCCCTTTAACGTCTGTCTGGGCCACCGCCAAGGCCAGATCCTGATCCCTGCATCGAGAGCAAAAGCTCTCCACTCGTTTCAGGTAGCCTGTTCCCAGCAAACGGTCCATCTGACTGGCGACAATGTGCAGGGCAAAAAGGGCATCCGTGCCGATCTCTTTAATGAGTACCACGAGGGTCCCTCCCCGGGCCGTAGCCTTCTCGATGAGGGTGCTGCGGTCCCGCAAATCCTGGGCGGATCCGGGAATGTGATAGTAACGGCTGATCCTGCGCCCATCCGGAAGGCTCACGGTGGCCAGGTCCCGGGTAGAAGGGTCCTCAGCCATCTCATAGTCAATTGCGGCGTGATCCACCGCAATCCGGAGCGCCGGGTGGATCGTCACATCCTCTACTCTTGCCCCCCGGTAGTGAATCTTCCGGCCGTCTCTCAAGCTCTGACGATACTCTGACGGACTCCTCAAGCTCACGGTCTCCCCCTAGGCTCTTCCCTCACACCTCCGGAAGGTTTGATGCGCATCAAGACCCCGGAAATGCGGGAATGCCGAAAAGCCCTGCGGCATTTAAGGTCAGTTGACGCGTGGCGTCCTCATAGGAGATCCTTTTAAGGTCGGCAATTTCCGCCGCCACCCGGGCGACCATCCAGGGCTCCGAATGGACGTCCCACAAGCACATTACTCCTCCAGCAGGGGAGTGAGATCCAGTTCCGCTTCTTCCTGCCCGTACCCGACCACTCCGAGCAAGGGTTCGGGCATCAGGGATCTCAGAACCTGCGGATTCGTGTGCGCTGCCTTGTCCGGAGGGGCGGGATGGTTGAGGATCACCCCGAGCATTTTCAGACCCCGGTACCGGGCTACCTCAAGGGTAAGTAATGTCTGATTGATCGCACCGAGGCGGGACCCTATCACCAGCAGGAGAGAGAGACCCCAATCTCTGGCCAGATCGGCAAAAGTATATCCCCCGATTAGAGGAACCAAAAGTCCCCCCGCCCCTTCCACAAGAAGCAGAGGATGGCGGAGTCTGAGAATATCAAAACTCTGGCGGAGACGCGCCAGATCGATCTGGATGCCCTCCTGTCGGGCCGCCTCGGAGGGAGCCAGCGGGGCCTCGAACCGGTACGGATTGATGAGATCCAGGGGGTCAGAAACCAGAGATCCGATGCGAAGTTTTTCCGCATCCTCTGGAATTAAGTGATCGCCCGATTTAGCACAACCGGTCTCGACAGGCTTCATCACCCCGGCAGAGGTCCCTTTGCGGAGCAATAATTTCAAAAGCAAAAGAGCCACGTACGTTTTACCCACTCCGGTATCCGTCCCCGTGATGAAGATCCCCCCTCTCACTCTGCCCCCCCTAAAACGGTCTGGATTGAATCATAGGTGACCCGCAGGAGCTGATCCAGCTCCGTTTCAGCAATGGAGAGGGGGGGCATCAGAACAATCACGTTCCCCAGCGGCCGCAACACCACTCCCCTGCGCCTGGCTTCTTGGATCACCCGGATTCCGACCTTCTCCGGCGCGGGGAACTCCTCTTTCGTCCCCGCATCCCGGACGAGTTCGATACCGGCCACAAACCCAAGCTGGCGGATGTCGCCAACCCACGGGAGCCGCCGGAATCGAGACAAGCCCGATCCCAGGTGCTCGATTTTTCTCTGCAGGTGATCGAGAGTTCTCTCTTGCGCGAACAGATCCAGATTTGCCAAGCCCACGGCGCACGCCAGTGGGTTCCCCGTATAAGTGTGTCCATGAAAGAACGACTTCAGCTCATGGTACTCACCGAGAAAAGTCCGGTAAATCTCCTCGCTGGCCAAAGTTGCCGCCAGCGGCAGGTATCCCCCGGTGAGACCCTTGGCCACCGCCATCAAGTCGGGGCAGACCTCCTCGTGCTCGCAGGCAAAAAGCCTGCCGGTGCGGCCAAAGCCCGTGGCGACTTCATCCACAATCAGGAGTACATCGAACCGCCGGCAGAGGTCGGCGATCCGTTTCAGGGTTCCAGGAGGAAAGACAATCATCCCCGCAGCTCCCTGAACGAGAGGCTCGGTAATCACGGCGGCAATCTCCTGATGGCGGGTCCGGAGAATCCGCTCCAATTCCTCCAGGCAGGCAATTCCGCACTCCGGATAGGTCTTCTCCAGGGGGCAGCGGTAACAGTAGGGAGCCATCGCCCGTAAGG
>JACPSX010000171.1 GCA_016193065.1 Candidatus Tectimicrobiota bacterium
CGAACAAAGCTCGGAATTCACAAAATTCCCTCGATGTTGGAGTACAAGAGCCCGACGACTCTGGATACCCCGGAGATCATCACGATGCTGGTGGAAAACGGAGATCCGGAAGGACCCTATGGAGCCAAGGAGGCGGGGCAGGGGCCGCTGCTTCCCGTGCCTCCTGCTGTCGTCAACGCCGTTTACGACGCCGTGGGAGTGCGTATTGACGAGGTCCCCATTACTCCGGACAAAGTGGTCAAAGCCCTGGAAGCCAGGGCCAAGGGGAGGGTGCTCAAGCCGATCTCAGTTCCAACGATGAGCTATCCGGAACCGGTCCGTTGGTCCCCCAGCCAGATTGCGGTCGGGGTAAAATAAGAAGCCAAGGGAGAGAAACTTTTTATGCTGCGACTTCCCCCTTTTCGCTACATCGCTCCTGCTTCCGTGGACGAGGCGGCCCGGATACTGGCCGCGCATGGCCCCGAGGCCATGGTGGTGGCGGGCGGGACGGACCTCTATCCCAACATGAAGCGGCGCCAGTTCACTCCGAACGTCCTCGTTGGGCTCAGGGGCTTGAGAAGCCTCAAGGGAATCCGCGGGGACAAGAAATCGGGGATCGCGATGGGAGCCGGCACCACGCTGACGGAAATCAACGAAGATCCCCGCATCCAGGAGATGTATCCGGCTCTGGCAAAGGCGGCCGGGTGGGTTTCGACGCCGCAACTGCGCAACATGGGAACCATTGGCGGGAACATCTGCTTGGATACCCGCTGCAACTACTACAACCAGAGCTACTTCTGGCGGAAGGCCATCGGTTTTTGCATGAAAAAGGACGGAGACATCTGCTTGGTAGCTCCGGGAAGCCCGCGCTGCTGGGCCATCTCCTCCTCGGATACCGCTCCGGTCTTGACAAGCCTGGGGGCGTCGGTGACCCTCCAGAGCAGCCGGGGGGAGCGGCAAATTCCCGTGGCCTCCCTGTTTCGAGATGACGGAATCGAGTACCTGGCCAAAGCACCCGATGAGATTCTGGTCGGCGTGAACCTGCCTCCGATCAATGGTCTCAAGTCCACCTACTGGAAGCTGCGCCGGAGGGGCTCCTTCGATTTCCCGGTGCTGGGCGTGGCTGCCGCTATTTCCCTGGATGGAAACGGCCGGTGCGAGGACGCGCGTATCGTCCTTGGCGGCGTGGGCAGCGAACCCCACGTCTGCAAGGAAGCCCAGGAAATGCTCCTCGGCAAAAAGCTTACGCCGGAAATCATCGAGGCCGTGGCAGAGGTGGCATCAAAACCTTCCCGACCCCTGGACAACTCCGACCTGGATCACGGCTACCGCAAGCGCATGACCCGGGTTTTCGTGACCCGGGCCTTGAGGGAGCTGGCCGGTCTCCCGATTCCCAGAATGGGTGCTCCTTACGATTTGTAGCCTGGTTCCCTTGTCATTGCACCTCGCCAAGACCCTGATCGGGAATGACAGGATCAGGGTCTTGGCGATCCCGGCGGCGGTCCTGGCGGTCCTCTCTCAGGTCCCGGCGATCGCGCCTGGCGTCCCGGCGATCCCGGCGGAGATCCCGCACGTCTTCTTTGAGTTCGCGGCGGTCGTTGCGGATTTCCTGCTTATCGTCACGGATCTCCTGACGGTCCTTGCGGGTACCCGCCTTGCGGGTGTCCTCCTTGCTGGCCCCGCTCCGAATATCTTCCCTTAGTTCCTTGCGATCTTCTCGCAGTTCCTGTTTGTCTTTGCGGAGCTCCTGGCGGTCGCGCTGAATTTCCCGGCGGTCCTGCTTCATTTCCTGGTGATCCCGCTTTACTTCGCGGGCATCCCGGCGCACCTCCCGGCCCCGTCCCTTCTCGGCGGCTGCGGAAGCCGTGAACAGGGCCAGAGCGATGCAAGCTACGGAAAAGACAAGCGAAACGGATTTGCTGCTGGGTCTCATGTGCCCTCCTTAGGATAGTGTCGATGGAGGTTATTTCGGACCGGCGAGGATGCACTTTAGGGGGAAATGGGATTTACAAGGCTCAAGGTTGAAAAAAAAGGGGGTTGAAAAAAGAGTTGACGGGTGGAGACGGTCATGTTACAAACCCCTTCATGTTTCTTTAGGAAGAGGTCATGGGAGAAAGAAGCATTCATTTCCGTGATCGTGAAACCGGCTGCTGGTGGGTCTGGCGAAGCGGGAATTGCCCGGCAGCCGGCCAGGGAGAAAGGTAAGAGAACCTAGACACCACATCCTAGCCGGTTCCTGAAAGCCATGGGCAGTTCCCGAGAGCACATGGCTTTTTTGTTGGGCGGCACAACCGGAAAAAGCCATGGAAAGCAGATCCCATGGCTTTTTTTTATGATTTCGCCAAGGAATGAGGTGCCAGTATGACGCCATCGTTTTCTGAATTTTGCCGGCAGGCCCGCCGGGGGAACCTGATCCCCGTCTACCGGGAGGTACTTGCCGATCGGGATACACCTGTTTCCGCATTTTTGAAACTGGATGGGAAGCCGTATCGCTTCCTGCTGGAGAGCGTGGAGGGGGGAGAGCGCTGGGCCCGCTACTCCTTCCTGGGGATGAATCCAATGCTCATGATTCGCAGCCTGGGCCCCGAGGCGGAAGTGTGGGAGGAAGGGGAATGGAGGCGGGTCTTGCTGGAGAAGGATCCCATGCATCTGGTCAAGGATATCCTGACCCGGTATCGTCCGGTCCCCTGCGAGGATCTTCCCCGTTTCTGGGGAGGAGCTGTTGGGTATCTGAACTATGACGTGGTCCGCTTTCTAGAAAAACTCCCCGGAACATCCCATGACGATCTGGGGTTGCCGGAGAGTTTTTTCATGGTGGGCGACACCTTGCTGATTTTTGACAACGTGACCCACAAGCTCAAGGTGATTGCCCTGGCTTTTCTGGACGGCTCTCCACTTGAGGAGGTTTACGGTCGGGCCTGCGAGAGAATCGAGGAGGTGATTGTTCGGCTCCGCAAGGCTCCGGTTCCCGATGCGGCCCCGGTGTCCGCGGCCGGCCCCATGGTTTTGGAATCAAGTGTCAGCAAGAAGGAGTTTATGGACTCTGTGCTCCGGGCCAAGGAGTACATTGAGGCGGGGGACGTTATCCAGGTCGTGCTGGCCCAGAGGCTCGCCACGGAAACCTCAGCCCCACCGTTTGACATCTACCGGGCGCTGCGCTCCATCAACCCCTCGCCGTATATGTACTTCCTGGATGTGGGGGAGTTCCACGTCATCGGAGCCTCTCCGGAGGTGCTCGTGCGCCTCGAAGATGGCTGGGCGGAGGTAAGGCCCATTGCCGGCACCCGGCGAAGGGGAGCGACCCCGCGTGAAGACGGGGAGCTGGAGCAGGAGCTGCGCAATGACCCAAAGGAACGGGCTGAGCACATCATGCTCGTCGATCTGGGCAGAAATGATGTGGGCAGGGTAGCGGAGGCGGGCACGGTGGCCGTGGTGGAGCTGATGACGGTGGAGCGCTTCTCCCATGTGATGCACCTGGTCAGCCACGTGCGCTCGCGGCTGCGCTCCGGTGAGGATGGGTTTGGGCTCCTGAAGGCCTGCTTTCCGGCCGGCACCGTTTCCGGTGCTCCCAAAGTTCGGGCCATGGAGTTCATCGACGAGCTGGAGCCCGTCCGGCGGGGGCTTTATGCGGGCGGTGTCGGGTATTTCGGATTTTCAGGGAACATGGAGTTTTGCATCGCGATCCGCACCATCCTTCTGGTCGGCCAGAGGGCCTATGTCGGAGTTGGGGCGGGGATCGTGGCGGATTCGAATCCCGAGGCCGAGTACGAGGAGACCATGAACAAGGGAAAAGCTATGGTGGCGGCTTTGAAAATGGCGGCGGCGGGGCTGCTGTGAGGAAAAGTATGATTCTCGTGATTGATAATTATGACTCGTTCACCTATAACCTGGTCCAGTACTTCCAGGAACTGGGTGCTGAAGTCGTAGTCCGTCGCAACGATGCGATAACGCTGCCGGCCATACGGGCCTTGCCACTGGAAGGGATCGTTCTCTCGCCGGGCCCCCGGACTCCCGCAGAGGCGGGGATCACCCCCAAGGTAGTCTCTACCTTTGCCGGTACAATCCCCATTTTGGGGGTTTGCCTGGGGCACCAAGCCATCGGCTGGTGCTTTGGAGGCAGGATTGGCCGGGCCAGGCGCCTGATGCACGGCAAAAAATCCACGATTAGTCACGACGGCAAGGGAGTCTTCCGGGGTCTGCCAAACCCTTTGGAGGCGATCCGCTACCATTCCCTGGCGATCCTGGAGGAAGGATTTCCTGACGAGCTCGAGATTACTGCGAGGTCCGAAGACGGGGAGATTATGGGGGTCCGCCATCGCTCGTTTCCCGTGGAGGGCGTCCAGTTCCACCCCGAATCGATCTTGACGGAGCGGGGCAAGGATTTGCTGGCCAATTTTCTGCACATGATCGAGATGTCTTCATCACACGGAAGCCGGCACCCGCAAGGCGCGGGTACCCACGAAGCGGGTGCGGCAGGAGGAGGGGCATGATTCTGGAGGCACTGCAGCGGGTTGTGGAGCGCAAGAACCTGACCCAGGAAGAGGCGGTCCTGGTCATGGATGAGATTATGTCGGGCAAGGCCACCGACGTTCAAATTGCCGCCTTTCTGGCGGCGCTGCGCATGAAGGGAGAGACCGTAGAAGAACTGACCGGCTTCGCCCGGGTCATGCGGGAAAAGGTCGTTCCCATCCGGGCCGCCCACGAGGTGGCGGCCGGAGTGTCCGGTACGGAAAGGGAGCTTCTGGTGGACACGGCGGGGACCGGAGGGGATGCCCGGGGCACCTTCAACGTTTCCACGGCCACGGCCTTCGTGGCGGCCGGGGCCGGCCTGACGGTGGCCAAGCATGGCAACCGCTCCGTCTCCAGCCTGTGCGGCAGCGCCGACGTGATTGAAGCCATGGGGATCCACCTGGACATCACTCCTCAACAGGTCGGCCGGTGCATCGACGAGATCGGCATTGGATTTCTCTTCGCTCCTCTCCTGCACCTGGCCATGAAGTACGTCATGGTGGCCCGGCGCGAGATGCGGATCCGTACCGTCTTTAATATCCTCGGTCCCTTGACGAACCCGGCGAAAGCCGGGGCCCAGATCCTGGGAGTGTACGATGGCAACCTGACGGAGCCCATGGCTCAGGTTCTTCGGGATCTGGGCAGCAAGCGGGTCTTCGTCGTGCACGGAGACGATGGGCTGGACGAGATCTCAAATACAGGAAGGACCAAGGTTTCGGAAGTCCACGACGGCCAGGTGAAGACGTACTATGTGACCCCCGAGGACTTCGGGATGCAGCGCGCCACCATGGCGGACCTGCAGGGTGGGGATGTCAAGGACAATGCCCGCATCGTTTTAGACATTTTGCGGGGAGAGAAGGGACCCAAGCGGGATATCGTGTTGATCAACTCCGCAGCGGCTCTGGTGGCGGGGGGAAAAGCCCAGGATTTCCTGGAAGGAGCGGCCCTGGCGCGGGAGTCCATCGATTCCGGCGCCGCCATGGGAAAGTTCGAGGCCCTGCGCGCCCTCACCCAGAGTTTCAAGTAGGAGAGGAGAGAAGGCAATAGGTTGCTCTCCCCGCGCTTTATTGAAGAATTTACA
>JACPSX010000155.1:0-6325 GCA_016193065.1 Candidatus Tectimicrobiota bacterium
TGGACTTCTCCTCCTCTGAAGAAGAGGTAACTCTTCACCGGGTGCAAGGTCAATAGTCCAGGTACTCCATTTTCGTAGTGAAAAAGGAGGAGTCTTTCGCACCGTCCCTCAGCCTTCGGCCAACTCCTGGCCGAGGACCCGGCGGCTCTCCTCGGAGAGAAGAGCGCGCTCCATGTAATTGGGGTGATCGATGAGGAGAGCAACTGGCTCCGGACTTTCCCGAAAAGCCCGGATCCGTTCCGGGGTCAGGCGGAACTTGACGTAATGCACGGCGCTGAGCCGGTCTTCCCGGTAGGTGCCCGGCTGGAAGATCGCCTGGACTCTCTCGCCTCCGATCTCAAGGAAAACCTTTTCATTCACCCCGATCAGGTCATTGAGGACCCCGCGAATGCGGCTGGAATCGTCCAGCTCCACAAACAAAGTGGCGCTCAACTCTCCCGACCCGGGGATTAACTCGTTGTAGGTTTCGATCTCGTGGGCAATGCCCTCTTCCTCCACAATCCGCTCGGCCCGCATCATCTCCTGAATTTGAAAGCGCACGGTGTCCCGATTCTCAAACACGACGGTGATCAGAGGTCCCACGAAAACCCGCCTCAGTTTCTTGAGGGCAACGATCTCCCGGCGTAACGGGACGCGCTCCTTCTCGTAGGCAATGATGTCCTTGATGTCACTTCGCCTGAGCTTTTCCATTCCTTTCTTCCCCCTCCAGTCCATAGGCCCGGGCCACCAGCAAGATCGGGTGCACCGCTTTCTGGCCCGTCCCCTGGGTAATCTGCTTCTGGGCCAGAGAACAGTCACAGGCCACAAGCGAACCCGAAGATTCGCGAACCCGGGAATAGAGCTTCCCGCCAATCTGGTGGGAAAGCTCATGGTACTCCCGCTTCATGCTCCAGGTGCCGTCGTGTCCCGAACACTGGGTCACGCAGCCCACTTCCCTCTCCGAGATCAGCGCCAACAAATCCCAGGATTTGCGACCGATGTTCTGGACCTGCAGATGGCAGGGGTGGTGATACAGGATTCTTTCCTGGAGAGGAGTCCAATCCCGCCGCAGCTTCCCTTGCGCATTGAGTCGCATCAGGTACTCGCACAGATCTTGGGTCTGGCTGGCCACCTCCCGGGCTTCCGGAGAGGATAAGAGCTCAGGGTATTCCTGGCGCAGCATGAGGCTGCAACTGGGTCCCGGAGAAACGATCGTGTATCCGGCCCGCACGTACGGCAGAAGCGCTTCCACATTATAGCGGGCGCGCTTCACAGCCGCCTGGAGATTCCCGGTGTCGAGATAGGGCATCCCGCAACAGCGCTGGGCAGGGCAGACCACCTCGACTTCGTTGTGCTCCAGGACCCGCACGGCGGCTTGCCCCACTTCGGGTTCGTGGTAGTTCACCAAACAGGTATAGAAGAGCAGCACCTTCCCGTTGGCGCCCGCCCGGGCCCCTTCCTGGCGGAGGCGGCGCCGGTGCCAGGCCGCAAAGGTCCGGGGGCTGAAGGCCGGCAACACGGCCCGCCGGTGGATCCCCACCACCTTCTCGAGCAAACGGCGGGTGACGCCGAGACGGTTGATCCAGTTCGCCAGAGGCGCCACGGGAGTCCCCAGGCGCCCCAGGCGGTCCGGATCCTCGAGAAGGCGCTCCCGGAGACCCCGGCGCCCCCACAACGCCCGGGCCCAGATCATGAGACGGGGAAAATCGAGCTGGTAGTTATGGGGAGGAGTGTAGGGACACTTCGGAAAGCAGAGCTTGCAGTCGTAGCACAGCAGCACCACGCTCTTGAAATCACCCTTGCTCAGGTTCTCAACCGCTTCCTCCTTCTCGTCGATCCGCCGGAACAGCTCGCGAAAGGAGGGGCACAAATTAAAACAGAGGCGGCAGCCGTGGCAAATGTCCCCCACCCGCCGCAGCTCGGCCATCAGCGCGGTCTCGTCCCGAAAGGCGGCTGCTGATGGACTGGGCACCCTGGAGGTCACGATTTCAAGGACTCCAGGGCTTTTGTGAAGCGTCCCGCATGGGACTTCTCGGCCCGGGCCAGGGTCTCAAACCACTCCGCAATCTCCTCAAACCCTTCCTGCCTCGCCGTCTTGGCAAACCCCGGGTACATCTGGGTGTACTCGTAGGTCTCCCCCTCCACCGCCGACTTCAGGTTCTTCTCCGTCGGCCCCACGGGAACTCCCGTGACAGGATCGCCCACCTCACTGAGGAAATCAAAATGCCCAAAGGCGTGCCCCGTCTCCCCCTCCGCCGTGTCCCGGAACACCCCCGCAATATCCGGATACCCCTCAATGTCCGCCTTGCGCGCAAAATAGAGATAACGCCGGTTCGCCTGCGACTCCCCCGCAAACCCCTCCTTCAAGTTCTCAACCGTCTTGGTCCCGCTCAGGTCCTTAGCCATGACCGTTCCTCCTCTTGGAGTAAGTTCCCCCCTTACGACTCTCTGAAGCCACTCTAGAAGCCACTGGGAACCGGGTCAATGATGCACGTACTTTATTTTCCTACAATCCCCTTTTCATCCAGGCTGCTGCCGGATAGAATGAACGGCCGTACTTGACCATGCAAAACAGGAGGCTCGCGTGACCGTTGACCTGATCCGGGATCAGGTGAGAAAGTGCTTGTATGAGCTCGAGACCGATTCCCGCCTGGTTCGAGCCGGCCTCAAAACAGAAGCACAATCCGCCGCCATCCTGGAGCGCTACCGCGATCTGCAATCCCTGCGGACTTTGGATTTCTTGCTCCAAGTCCAGGAACAGACGCAAATCCCCCGGGAGAGGGAGCGCAGCCGCCGCCTTTACTATACCTGCCTCTCTCTTCACCTGTACGGTCACGTGGCCCCCTTGAGCGACTCACTAGACACCCGGCTCGCGCAAACCGAAGTCCTGATGGATGGGAACCCGGTCAACTATTTTGATCTTCCGATTCTGATCGAACGGGAGGAGAGCGCGATTGTCCGCGAAGATCTCGACAGGCAGCGCCTGCAAGTCGTCGAGGACACCAACGACGTCCGGCTTCAGATGCTCCGGGAGGTTCTCGCCTGCCTGCAAGAGCACCTTCACCACAGCAGCTACCTGGAATACTGCCGGGCCAAAAAAAAGGTGGACTACGGCAAGCTGGCCGCTGCTCTGGAGCCGGCTATCTCCAAACTCGAAGGACTCTATCGGAAGCATATGGGCAACTGGCTGGCGCGCCACGACTTGGGGGAGCTCGGCCGGATCCCCGAGTGCCACGTCCACTATCTTCTGGCCCTGCGCCCGCTCGACAAAGGCGGGACCCTTCCCCTGGAGAGGATCGTGGGGGGCGCACTGCAAGCCATTGGTCTCCCCCTATCCTCCTTTCCAAACATCCATCTCGACCCCCAGGAAAGACCCCAGAAAAACCCCCGGGCCTGCTGTTACAGCCTCTCAGTCCCTGATGAAATTCATCTCATCACCAAACCGACCGGGAGTCTGGTGGATTTCAACACGTTCCTCCACGAGTCCGGCCACGCCTTTCACTACGCCTGCACCGGAGCCGATCTGGACTTCGAGTTCAAGAAACTTGCCCCTTCTTACGCCCTCACAGAGACGTACGCGTTTCTGCTGCAGAAGCTGTCCTGCGAGCCGGCTTGGCTGGAAGCTTTTCTAGGGGTCGACCGGCGCGACACCCGCACGATCAGCTACTACACGATCCTGAGCGACCTCTACCTGTTTATGCGCTACACGGCCAAGTTCTCTTACGAGACCGGCCTCTTCGGACAGGCTAGCGGCAGTCTGGCGGCGGCCCGCAACCTCTACCAGGAAACCCTCACCAACCGCACCGGGTTTCTCTTCAGCCCGGCGGATTATCTCAACGATGTGGACGAGGAACTCTATTCGGCGGATTATTTGCGGGCCTGGATCGGCGAGCGCCAACTCGCCCAACACCTGCGCCGGGAACTGGGCGAAAACTGGCCCTGCCGGGCCCAGACGGGTTCCGTGCTCAAGGCACTCTGGTCCCGGGGGGACCAGGAGGAGGTCGAAGATCTGCTGGGTTCCCTGGGCTTCGCTCCCTGGGACGCGGAACCTCTCATTTCCTGGTACCGGGATTCACTGGAAGGATGAAAGGGTCTCCATGACTTTGCGGATCCCTCCATTGCCTTTGGGAAAAAGAGGAACGGTGGAAAAGACGGTCAGGCCGGAAGACACGGCTGACTTTCAGGGGTACAAGGGCGTTCCCGTGCTCTCCACCCCTTCCCTTTTCTTGTGGATGGAACTGGCCTGCGCGGCTGCCGTCGAAGGACTGCTGCCGCCAGGTCTCAAACATGTTGGCACCCGCACGGAGGCCAGGCACCTGGCGGCAACCCCCATCGGCATCAAGGTGACGGCAGAGGCTGAACTCGTGGAGGTGGATGGCCGCCGCTTAGTCTTCCGCTGTCAAGCACGGGACCCGGTGGAAGTCATCGGAGAAGGGATCCACGAGCGCTGCATCGTGGACTGGAAGCAGTTTTGTCGGGCCCTAGAAGAAAAGGAGCAGCTTGGAAAGGAGAAAACCATGAATCGTGAAAGCACTGAGCCCCTGCAGGGGAACTGGGGGGTTATCTTGGGCGCTTCAAGCGGCTTCGGAGAGGCCACCAGCCTGGAGCTGGCCCGCCATGGCATGAACATCTTCGGCGTTCACCTGGATCGCAAGGCGACTCTCCCCAATGTGGAGCGGATCAAGGGACAAATCCAGGAGGCGGGTGGCAAGGCCGTTTTCTTCAACATCAACGCCGCCGATCCCGAGCAGCGCCAAAAAGCTCTGGACCAGATGCAGGAAAAGCTCCAAGAACAGGGGAATCACGGAAGCATCCGGGTCTTCCTGCATTCTCTGGCCTTCGGTACTCTCAAGCCGTATTACGATGCGGACCCCGCCCAGGCGCTCACCGCCGCTCAAATGAACATGACCCTGGACGTCATGGCTCACAGCCTGGTTTACTGGGTGCAAGACCTGGTAGCCCGCAAGATGATCGGCCGCGGCAGCCGGATCTTTGCCATGACCAGCTCGGGAGGACAGCACGTGTTCCGAACCTACGGCGCCGTCTCGGCAGCCAAGGCGGCCCTGGAATCTCACATACGCCAGCTTGCCCTGGAACTGGCCCCTCTGGGAATCACCGCCAACTCGATCCGGGCGGGAGTTACAGATACCCCTGCCCTCCGCAAGATTCCCGGACACGAGCAGATGGTCGAGATGGCGCAGCGCCGCAATCCCAGCGGACGATTAACCACGCCTCAGGACGTGGCGACGGCCATCGCCGCCCTGAGCTTGCCGGCAACTCAATGGATGACGGGGAACGTCATCGGGGTCGACGGAGGAGAGGACATCGTCGGGTAAAGAGGCTCGGCGCTACTGCCCCCGGATTCGGCGGGGCACCCCCAAGTACGTGGCCTTGCGGTTGAGCTCTTCCTGCTGGGATTGGAGTTCCTTGAGCCTGGCCTCCTCTCCCGCGATTTCTTTCTTGTACTGATCATACTGCTCAATCTCGACCTTGCTGTAGGAAGACCCCATGCGGCGACCCCGCTCGAAGGCCTGGAGGTAGGTCTTTTTCTGAGTCACCTCGCTTTGGAGCTGCTGAACCTTTTTACTTAAATCCGAAAATGCCTTCTTCCATTGCTCCTCGGTCTGTCCCCCGTAAGTGGTTGCCTCCTTTTCCGGCGCTTCCTTCGCTCCCGGAGCTTCTTTCCCGGCTGGCCCCGCTTCGGAGGGCTTCGTTCCTTCCGCCCCCTTGGCAGGAGCGCTCCCTTCCGGCGCTCCGAGCGGGCGCTGTTCCACCTGGGAGCGATACTGAGGAGGGATGGCATAGTAGTTGTCGCTGAAGTGAACCGTCCCCTTGTCATCCACCCATTTGTAGAGGGTCTGCTGTCCTCCCGCCGGAAGGGGAAGGACCGCCAAAGCCCCCAGAAGAACGACCGTGAACACGATGACTCCAGGCCACGTTTTGCTCATCGCTTATTTCCTCATCTGCTCCCGGGCCCTCTGGAAGTGACGGGTGAGGGCGGGAACCAGAACCTTCCAGTCCCCCACCAGTCCCAAGGTGGCGTGCTGAAAGATCGGCGCTTTTGGATTGGTGTTAATGGCCACCACGTTGTCCGCACGCCGAATCCCGATCGCATGGTTAAATGCGCCGCTAATCCCGATGGCCAGGTAGAGCTTCGGAGAGATGGTCTTCCCGGTGAGCCCGACCTGCTGCTGGCGGAGGATCCACTCCTTGTCCACAACTTTGCGGCTGCCGCCGATCGGGGCATCCAGCACGCGCGCCAGCTCGGCAATCACGGGGAGGTTCTCGGGCCCGCCGATTCCCATGCCCACGGCGACCACAACCTCGGCGGTATCCAGGGCCATGG
>JACPSX010000155.1:6395-7307 GCA_016193065.1 Candidatus Tectimicrobiota bacterium
CCCGCACGAGACGGGTGGAAACGGGTTTTAGATCCGGAGTGAATTTCTCGACCGGCGCTTCCCTCCCTTCGACCGACGCCGGAGCCTTCAGGATCCCCGGGCGCATCGTGGCCATCTGGGGATCCGTGCGGGAAACAATGGGCGCCACGATGTTTCCCCCGAAGGCGGGCTTGAGCTGCACGAGCCTGCCTTCCGAATTGAGTTCCAGACCCACGCAGTCCCCCGTAAGTCCCAACCCCAGCCGGGCGGCAACCCGGGGGGCGAAGTCTCTTCCATCCGCTGTGGCCGGCACCAGAATCACGAAGGGCCTCTCTTTCTCGATGGCCGCCACTAGAGCCTGGGAATAGCCCTCACTGGAATACTCCCGCAGTGCGGGATGATCCAGCAGCAGGACCCGGTCCGCACCAGAGCTGCCCAGAATCCGGCCCGGAGCCGGCACACTGTTGCCGATCAGGACGGCAACGAGCTCACTGCGGAGCTGGGAAGCCAGCTCAAGTCCCTTTCCCAGAAGCTCGAAAGTTACCGGCCTTAGGTTCCCTCCGTAAGATTCCGCCACGACCCACACGGCCTTTTCGGGATCGTGGATCTCCCGGTGTCGGATAACTTCTTTCCTGGTCTGGTCGGCTTCCCCTTGCCAGCGGCCAAAAAGCCCCTTTTCCGAAAGGCGGCGGACGAGTTCCGCGGCGGCCGCGTCGGGATCCTCCGCCGGGATCATCACGGCGGCGCGCTTGCTCTCCACGCTGTAGATCCGCTCGACCCGGGTTGGAGAACCGGCCGCTCCAAAGACCGAGAGATCCGAGGAGAGCTCCGCCGCCGTCAGGCGGGAAATGGGTTTCTCCCGGGCTGCCTTGAGATCTTCCGGGGTCACCCGCTTGGGAAAAATCAGGCGTTCGGCCGCCGTCAAAAGAGCAG
>JACPSX010000156.1 GCA_016193065.1 Candidatus Tectimicrobiota bacterium
CTACCTGGTCAATGAAGTTCAGGAAGTCTACCGGCTGCAAGGCGTGAGCATCAACGACAAGCACATCGAGATCATCGTGCGCCAGATGCTGCGGCGTCTGGTCATTGAGGACCCCGGTGATACGGACTTCCTGGTGGGTGAGCAGGTAGATCGGGCGACCTTCCGCCGCAAGAACGAGGAGGTCATAGCCCGCGGCGGGATTCCCAGCCGCGCCAAGCCGATCCTGCTGGGGATCACCAAGGCTTCCCTGAGCACGGACAGCTTCATCTCGGCGGCCTCCTTCCAGGAGACGACCCGGGTTCTGACCCAGGCGAGCATCAGCGGCATGGTCGACCGCCTGCGCGGGCTCAAGGAGAACGTGATCATGGGGCGCCTCATCCCTGCCGGCACGGGAGCCCGCCCCTACCAGAACCTGGTTCTGGATCTGGAGAGGGTCGAAAGAGAAAAGAGCGCCGGAGTCGAGGTCCCGGTCAGCGAGGAGAGCCGCTGAGGGAAACAAAATTCTTGACATGAATAGGTAGTTTTGTCATCATAGAAAGGTTTTCCTGCCTTCTAGAAATTGCTGCCGGCGGGGCACGCGCTTTCCGGAGGTGCAAGGATTTAAGCCGGGCGCGCAATTCGGAGCGGAGGGTTGTCGGGTGCCGACTATCAGCCAGTTAGTGCGAACGGGGCGAACCCAGAGCAAGTACAAAACGAACAGCCCCGCCCTGCGTAGCTGTCCCCAGAAGCGGGGGGTTTGCATCCGGGTGTACACTTCGACGCCCAAGAAACCCAATTCGGCGCTGCGCAAGGTGGCCCGCGTCCGTTTGACCAACGGCATCGAGGTCACAACGTACATCCCGGGGATTGGTCATAACCTGCAGGAGCACGCCATCGTTCTCATCCGCGGGGGGCGGGTCAAGGACCTGCCCGGCGTGCGTTACCACATCATCCGGGGCACGCTGGATACCATGGGCGTGCAGAACCGCAAGCAAAGTCGCTCCAAGTACGGAGCCAAGAAGCCCAAATAGCCGGGGAGCAGCGAGGACATGCCGAGACGGGGGATTATCTCCAAACGAGAAGTTCTGCCGGACCCCAAATACCACGACCGCCTGGTGACCAAGTTCATCAACTGCCTGATGCGGGACGGGGAGAAGGGGGTTGCGGAAGGGATCCTCTATCGCGCCATGGAGATCATCCGGGACAAAACCAAGGAAGATCCCCTGCGCTTCTTTAAGAAGGCCGTGGACAACGTGAAGCCGGTGTTGGAGGTGCGCTCCCGGCGCGTGGGAGGGGCTACCTACCAGATCCCCGTGGAGGTGCGGCCGGATCGGCGGACCTCCTTGAGCATTCGCTGGATCAGCCAGTGCGCCAGGGCGCGCGGCGAGAAGTCCATGGAGAAGAAGCTGGCCGGGGAGCTTCTGGATGCGGCCAACAACACCGGGGCCGCCATCAAGAAAAGAGAAGATACCCACAAGATGGCCGAAGCGAACAAGGCGTTTGCTCACTATCGTTGGTAAGGTGTGGTTGGAGGTTTCTGAGTCCAGTGCCGAATCGGGTGTCGCTTGAAAAGGTTCGCAACATAGGGATCATTGCCCACATTGACGCGGGCAAGACCACGACCACCGAGCGCGTTCTCTACTATACGGGGAAATCCCATAAGATGGGGGAAGTGCACGAGGGTTCCGCGACCATGGACTGGATGGCCCAGGAACAAGAGCGCGGGATCACCATCACCTCCGCGGCCACGACCTGTTTCTGGAAAGAGCACAGGATCAATATCATCGATACGCCGGGCCACGTGGATTTCACCGTGGAAGTGGAGCGCTCTCTGCGCGTCCTGGACGGGGCCGTGGGGATCTTCTGCGCCGTGGGGGGGGTTGAGCCGCAGTCGGAGACGGTCTGGCGCCAGGCGGATAAATACGGGGTTCCGCGGCTTGCTTTTATCAACAAGATGGATCGCCCTGGGGCCGATTTTGAGCGCTGCGTCGAGCTCATCCGGGAACGGCTCGGGACGGTTCCTTTGCCCATCCAGGTCCCCCTGGGAAGTGAGGAAGTATTTCAGGGGATGGTGGACCTGATCGGGCAACAGGCCATCTTCTACGACCGGGACACCTTGGGGGCCCAATTCCGGGTGGAAGAGATCCCGGAAGCAATCCGCCCGCAGGTGGCAAAGGCGCGGGAGAGGATGCTGGAGGCGCTGGCCGATCTCGATGAAGCGATTATGGAAAAATATCTAAACGAGGGGGATCTTTCCGTGGCCGAGATCGAGGCCGCCATTCGCAAGGGGACTCTCGGTCAGAAGTTTGTCCCCGTCCTGTGCGGCGCCGCTTTCAAGAACAAGGGAGTGCAGTTGCTCCTGGATGCCATCGTCAAGTTTCTCCCCTCGCCCCTGGATGTTCCCCCTGTGCAGGGCCCCCGCGAGCTGGGATCCGAGCAGATCGAGGCGCGCCCCGCCAGCGACGAGGCTCCTCTGGCGGCCCTGGCTTTCAAGATCATGACGGACCCCTATGTGGGGCAGCTGGCCTTCTTGCGGGTTTATTCGGGGGTCTTGCGGGCGGGTTCCTATGTCTACAACTCCAGCAAGGATCTTCAGGAAAGGGTCTCCCGGCTCTTGCTCATGCACGCCAACAAGCGGGAGGAGATCGAGGAGGCTCGCGCCGGAGACATCGTCGCCGCCCTGGGTTTAAAGAAGACCGGCACGGGGGATACTCTCTGTCCGGAGGATCAACCCATCGTCCTGGAATCCATGCAGTTTCCCGAGCCGGTGATTTCCGTGGCCATCGAGCCCAAGACCAAAGCCGACCAGGAAAGGATGGGCGCCTCTCTGGCCAAGCTCAGCCAGGAAGATCCCACCTTCCTCGTCACGAGCGACAGCGACACCGGCCAGACCATCATCTCCGGCATGGGGGAGCTTCATCTGGAGATTCTCATCGATCGCCTGCTGCGGGAATTTCGGGTTGAGGCCAATGTTTCCAGGCCCCAGGTGGCTTACAAGGAGACCATCCGGGGTTCGGCCGAGGCCCGAGGGCGGTTCGTGCGCCAGACCGGAGGGCGTGGTCAGTACGGGGATGTAGAGCTGCGGGTGGAGCCCCTGAGGCGCGGCGCCGGTTTTGAGTTTGTGGTGGCCATCGTGGGAGGGGCAATTCCGAGGGAGTTTTTCTCCGCCGTGGAGCAGGGAGTCCGGGAGGCCATGGAAGGCGGAGTTCTGGCCAATTATCCCCTGATTGACCTCAAGGCGACTCTATTCGATGGATCCTATCATGATGTGGACTCTTCGGAGCTGGCCTTCAAGATCGCCGGCTCTCTGGCCTTCAAGGCGGCGGTGAGAAAGGCGGGGATCGTCTTGCTGGAGCCTGTCATGCGCGTGGAAGTGGTAGCTCCCAATGAGTACCTGGGGGATGTTCTCGGGGACCTGAGTTCTCGCCGGGGCAAGATCGAAGAGATACGGTCCCGGGCAGGAGCCGAAGTCATCACGGCCAAGGTGCCCCTGGGGGAGATGTTCGGATATGCCACCGACCTGCGATCATACACCCAAGGGCGCGGTACGTTCACGATGGAATTTTTCAGGTACGAGGAGGTGCCCGCTTCTCTTGCTGAAGAAGTGATCTCTCGGGGGCAGGGTTTTTTCCTTGAGAAGCGGACAGCTGTTTAACGGGTGTCGGTCTGAGGGGATAGTCCTGGCCGTTTTCGTGGAGGGAAAGGGGAATGGGGAAGGAGAAGTTTGAGAGGACCAAGCCGCACGTGAACGTGGGGACGATTGGGCACGTGGATCATGGGAAGACGACGCTGACCAGCGCGATCACGCGGGTGTTGGCGAACAAGAAGTTTGCGACCTACATTCCGTTTGATCAGATTGACAAGGCGCCCGAGGAGAAGGAGCGGGGGATCACGATCGCGACGGCGCACGTGGAGTATCAGACGGAGAAGAGGCACTATGCGCACGTGGACTGTCCGGGGCATGCGGATTATGTGAAGAACATGATCACGGGTGCGGCGCAGATGGACGGGGCGATTTTGGTGGTCAGTGCGGCCGATGGGCCGATGCCGCAGACGCGGGAGCATATTTTGTTGGCGCGGCAGGTGGGGGTGCCCTGCATCGTGGTCTTTTTGAACAAGGTGGATATGGTGGATGATCCGGAGTTATTGGAGTTGGTGGAGTTGGAGGTGCGGGAGTTGCTCTCGCAGTATGAGTTTCCGGGGGAAGAGGTGCCGGTGATCAAGGGGAGTGCCTTGCAGGCGCTCAACTGTGGGTGTGGGAAGCCGGATTGTGAGAATTGCCAGGTGGTCTATGAGCTGATGGAGGCGGTGGACGGGTATGTGCCGCTGCCGGTGCGGGAAGTGGACAAGCCGTTTTTGATGCCGGTGGAGGATGTGTTTTCGATCAGTGGTCGGGGGACGGTGGTGACGGGGCGCGTGGAGCGGGGCCAGATCAAGGTGGGGGAAGAGGTGGAGATTGTGGGGTTTCGTCCCACGGTGAAGACGGTGGCCACCGGGGTGGAGATGTTTCGCAAGATTTTGGATAGTGGGCAGGCGGGGGATAACATTGGGGTGTTGTTGAGGGGGACGAAGAAGGACGAGGTGGAGCGGGGGCAGGTGTTGGCCAAGCCGGGCAGTATTACGCCGCACCGCAAGTTCAAGGCGGAGACCTACGTATTGACGAAGGAGGAGGGGGGTCGGCACACGCCGTTTTTCAATGGGTATCGGCCGCAGTTTTATTTTCGGACGACGGACGTGACGGGGGTGGTGACGCTGCCCGAGGGGGTGGAGATGGTGATGCCGGGGGACAATGTGTCCTTTCAGGTGGAGCTGATCACGCCCATTGCGATGGAGAAGGAATTGCGCTTTGCGATCCGGGAAGGGGGACGGACCGTGGGCGC
>JACPSX010000157.1 GCA_016193065.1 Candidatus Tectimicrobiota bacterium
CGGACGGCCTCCATCGTCTGGGACCTGCAGTATGACTGGGCCGACCAGGAATGGATGGCCGGCCGTCACAAGCGGAACGCCCTCGATGCTCCCGTAGCCATTTACGAGGTCCACCTGGGTTCGTGGAGGCGCGTTCTCGAAGACGGGAACCGCTCTCTCTCCTACCGGGAGCTCGCCCTTTCCCTGACCGAGTACGTCGTCGAGATGGGCTACACTCACGTAGAGCTGCTGCCGGTCATGGAGCACCCGTTTTTCGGCTCCTGGGGATATCAGACAGCGGGTTACTTCGCCCCGGACAGCCGGTATGGGACCCCGCAGGACCTCATGGTTCTCATCGACACGCTTCACCAGCACGGCATCGGCGTGATCCTGGATTGGGTCCCCTCCCACTTCCCGGCCGATGAACACGGGCTGGTCTATTTCGACGGGACCTGCCTCTACGAGCATGCCTATCCGCAGAAGGGGTTTCATCCGGACTGGAAAAGCTACATCTTCAACCACGGCCGCAACGAGGTGCGGGCTTTTCTGATCAGCAACGCTCTCTTCTGGCTGGATAAATACCACGCCGACGGCCTGCGGGTCGACGCCGTCGCCTCCATGCTCTACCTGGATTACTCCCGGAAGGAAGGCGAGTGGATGCCGAACATCTACGGCGGGCGCGAAAACCTGGAGGCCATTTCCTTCCTCAAGCGCATGAACGAAGCGGTGTACGGGGCGTTTCCCGACGTGCAGACCATCGCCGAGGAGTCCACCGCCTGGCCCATGGTTTCCCGGCCGGTTTATGTGGGCGGCCTGGGCTTCGGCATGAAATGGAACATGGGATGGATGCACGATACCCTGGAGTACTTCTGCAAAGACCCCGTCCATCGCCAATATCATCACAACCGGATCACCTTCAGCATCTTGTATGCCTTTTCGGAGAACTTCGTGCTGCCCCTGTCCCACGATGAGGTGGTGCACGGGAAAGGCTCCTTGCTGGGAGCAATGCCGGGGAACGACTGGCAGCGCTTTGCCAACCTGCGGCTCCTGTACGGCTTCCTGTACGCACATCCAGGCAAGAAGTTGATGTTCATGGGAGGGGAATTTGGACAGTGGAGCGAATGGAACCACGACGCCGGCCTGGAATGGCACCTGCTGCAATTTCCTCCCCATCAAGGGGTGAAACGCTGGGTAAAAGATTTAAACATCTTTTACCGCAGCGAGCCCGCCCTTTATCAGGTGGACTTCGACAACAAAGGATTTGAATGGATCGATTGCAACGATCACACGAACAGCATCCTGAGTTTCCTGCGCCGCGGCCAGGATCCGAACAATCTCTTGGCCATCGTCTGTAACTTCACCCCCGTACCGCGTCACCACTGCCGCGTGGGAGTTCCACTAGGCGGATACTGGCAGGAAGTGCTCAACAGCGATGCCTCCCTTTACGGGGGCAGCGGTCTGGGAAACCTCGGGGGAGTGAGCGCCTCTCCGGTTTCAACCCACGGGCGGCCCTATTCACTCGACGTGACGGTTCCTCCCTTGGCCGCAGTCATTTTCAAACCCGAATGAAGTGAACCATGGACGCGAGAGGCGGCTCAGCCGGGACAGTGTCCTGAGTCAGAAATCCGCGCACTAAAATCCCCTCTCCCCGGGTACCCCGGGTGCCCTTTGGGCGTGCGGAGAGGGCTAGGGTGAGGGGGGCTCCCGCTGTATACACCCTCATCCCCCTCCTCTCCCTTAGAAGGGAGGAGTGCAAAGACAGTCCAGATCGTGGTGGAAATAGTCATCGGATTTCTAACTCACCACACGAGACGGGAGAAGGCGTCCGGAGAAATGCCAGGGGAACCAACAAGGAGTATAATAAGTTTTGCAAAGTCCCGAGCAATCCCAGGAGAGCACGTCTCATGAGCACCGGTGAAGAAAGGGAAAATTCTTCTTCCCTCCGTCGCAAACTCGAAGAGAAGAGGGCGAAGTTTTACTCCCGCCGGACTCCCCGGGAGCGCCTGGAAACTGTCCTGTCCGATCCGGAGGGAGAAATTCTCATCCGCTCCCTGCCTCCCGTGGAACTCCACCTGTTCACCCGCGAGGTGGACCCCGAGGACCGGATCCCTCTGGTGGAGATGGCTTCCATGGACCAGATCCAGCGCATGATGGACTTTTCCTGCTGGAAAAAAGACACCCTCGACATCGACTCCTTGAGCCAGTGGATCCAAACCCTGCGGGATTGCAGCCCCGCCAAACTTACCGAGGCCCTGGAGAATCTCGACACGGAGTTATGGGTCCTTTTCCTGCGCCATCACCTGGAGATCGGCAAGACGGGAGACGACCGGGAACTAATGGAGGAAGAACGCTCCTACGATCTCAGCTTCGATGACCTCTATTTTTTCCGCTACAGGTGCTCCGAAGACATCCAGCCCCTCGTCTTCCAGTGCCTCGAGGAGATCTACCGTTTGGGGCCGGCCCGCACCGCCCCAGTTCTGGAAGGAGCACTGTGGGAAATGGACGCTCCCCTGCAGGAGGAAGCGTACCGCCTGCGCCAGGGGCGCATGGAAGAAAGCGGCTTCCCGGATTACTTCGAGGCCTTGCGGATCTACCAGATCCAGAACCGCAGTCCCGATCTGAAAGAGGAACCGCCGAAGCCGGCTGACTTCCCCGAGAAGGACAGTAAAGCGCCGGACGAGTTTCCACCCCAGTACGCCCTGGTGTTTGCGGATTCAGGTCCCTCGTTCCTCAAAAGAACCCTGGAACAAGGCATTCCGTCCGAGCGCATGGAGCATCTCTGGTGGGAGCTCACCTACCTCTGCCACAAGGTTTTCATTGCGGATCAGGTGGACCTGGGAGACCGGGAGGAGATCACCCAGGCCCTCGCCCGTACCCACGACCTGCTCAGCCTGTCCCTCGAGAACTTGAGCGCCGGCCGCTTGGAACAGTCCCGCTTCCTGCTTCAGGAGCATTTTGCCGAAGCGATTTTCCGGGCCGGATACAACCTGACCCAGAGTCTGCGGCACCGTGCCCTCGCTTTGGCCCGGCAGGGGTGGCTCGCCCGGGCCCCGGGGCTCTCCTTTCTGGATTCCCCGAGCGAGGAGGTCCTGAGAGGACTAGACCACCGCCATCCCCGATTCCCTCTGGTTTTGGACCCCGGGGGAAAACCGGGTTTCCGGGACGTAAAGACGCTGGAAGACATCACCCGGTTGGAGAGAGAACTGACGATCATCGAGAGCATCGGCGAAGTCCTTCCCGTCCTCCTCAACTCTTCCTGGCCGCAGATTTTCAGGCTGGATCTGTCCGGATGTCTCCCCGATTCGTGGCAGGAGATGCAGTTGAGCACCCTCTTCCTCACGGGCTTTGCGAACGAACAACTGGGCCATGGATTTCACCTGCTCCCGATCCACGCCAGGGATTTAAGACATCTCCATCACGGCTGCCGGGAGCACGAAGCTGCGGTCTTAAAAAAAGAGATCAAGAAACGGTTCGAGACCGATCTGGGCCGGTGCTTTGGAAGCGACTCCGCGCGGCTTGCAGGCGCCATAGACTATGTGCGCAGATGCTGGCGGATTTTTGAAGAGGAATTTCTCGCGATCAACCCCCATGAATCCATCGACCCGCGGTTCATTCGAAGTCTCCTGGTTCGGGGTTGAACTCCATGCCCACGAAGCTCCTGGAGATCCTGGGACGCTACCGCCCTCTCATTGAGGATTGGGAAGGGTGGCTCGCGGCGCTGGAGAACCCTGCTCCGACCTACGCTCGCCTGAATACACTGAAAGGAAGCGAATCGGAAATTTGCGACCTCATGTCCCGTAGCGGGCTGCACCTGGTCCCGACCCTGGTTCCCACCTGCTACGAACTGCGCGATTGCGACCACCCGGGCCATCTGCCCATGTACTTTCAAGGTCTCTTCCACTCCCAGGATCTCACCTCTGCCGTGCCTTCCTGGTTCTTGAACCCTGCCGCCGGGGAAATGGTCCTGGATCTGTGCGCCGCGCCGGGCAGCAAGACCAGCCACCTGGCCCAGCTCATGGAAAACCAGGGACTCATCATCGCCAACGAGATCCAGACCCACCGCCTGAAGAGTCTGGTAGCGAACCTGGAGCGATTGGGTGTAACCAATGCGGCGATCACCCGCTATGCGGGCCAGGACTTCCCCCTGCGCATCCAGTTCGACCGGATCCTTGTGGACGCCCCCTGTTCCGGTGAGGGAACACTGCGGGCACGGGAAGCCCGGCGCTACGATTCCGCGCCACGGCTCCACGAGCGCCTGGCCAACGTACAAGGTCGGTTACTCGTGCGGGCCTTGAAGCTGCTGCGTCCGGGAGGGACCTTGATTTATTCGACGTGCACGTATGCCCCCGAAGAAAATGAAGAGGTGGTGGACGGATTCCTCCGGCAAGGAGGAGTTCAGATTGAGGAAGTTTCCTGTCCCCTGCCCCATCACCCGGGGATCACAACCTGGAACGACAAAACCTATTCCTCCGAGGTGACCAAATGCCTGCGGTTTTACCCCTCGGAGGTCAACTCAACGGGGTTTTTCATTGCTCAATTTCGCAAGACCGGAGACTTATAGCGCGGTTCTCTCTTATTTGGCCGCACGCTTCGGAATTCCCGAGGAAATCTTTGCAGCCTACGGGATTCTGGACGCCGGGAGCAATTTACGCCTTGTGTCCGCAAGCCCCCACCTGGATTCCCTGTCCGCAATCAAGGTGGAGGTAGTGGGACTGCGGCTGGTTCGTAAGACAAACAAGGGTTGGAAGCCGACCAGCGCCGCTCTCCAGTTCCTGGCGCCGTGGATTACTAAGAGTCTCGTCCACTTGGAACCCGCCGAAGAAATTCCATTCCTGCAAGGCCAGGCAATCCAGCGCGCCTTTGAAGTGGAGCCGGGATACGTCGCCGTGCAGGGGCGCACCGGCATCTTGGGCTGCGGCTTGTACCGGCCGCCGTTTCTCCTCTCCCAAATCCCCGCCTCCAGCCGCGCTCCGTTCTTTTTCAGCGAAGCAAGCGAGTAAGCAACTGACAAGGTCACTCATTAACTCACGGCGAGGGCCTTGGAAAAACTCATCCCCACTTGGAAGAAGTGTTCGTCTTCTGCGAGTACCCGAGAAAGACCGCGCTCTTGCATAATTACCATTGATGTCAGATCAGTAAACGAGATGTCGAGCTTATCCTGAAACCGCTTCCGAAGTTCCCATGCAGCAACAAAGCGATCCGATGTTATCCGCTCCACTATCAGATGGCCCAAGGTGGCAGCAGCGAAGAGCCCTTCTGCAAACTTAACGGCTTCTGAAAAGGGTTCTCGCCGAAATAACAAAGTAATGACCTCATCGAGAACATAATCGCTTGTATATATGGCGACTCGCTGATCCCGGAGTTCCTGATAGAATCTCTTTACCACCGTATGACGAGGATCCCGGCGGTGTCCCAGCGCCATCCACCCCCAGCTATCTACAAAGACAGGATCAAGACTCATGGGGTCGCTTCCCGATCACCGTAGAGTTCACGCTCAATCTCCTCCGCCGATAGGGAGCTCCCAGACAGAATTCCGGCCACTGCCAGCAAGGGTTCTTCTTGCTCTACAACCTTCCGCGAGATGAATTCAATAAAGTCGAGCACCTCACGAAGTGCGGGCTCCGGCAGCTGCTCCAATCTTTCCAGGATGTTCTCCTTCAGGGATTGCCCCATCTTTCTCCTCCTTCTCTTGGGATTGGATAAGACCGAGTTAAAAGCATTGCCCTCCCCCGCTACCCCTTCTTTCTTACCAATATATCATCGCCTCGCTCGCGCAAAAAAGCAACATGACGTTGACCACCGGGGAGCGCAGGGCACCATAAAAAGCCCGTAGTCTCCTAATTTGATTATTACACCTCGTACACCATCAGAGCCTTGTCGCCATAGTGATTGATGACCTTGATGGCAATTTTACCCTTAGATGGCAGGTCGAAGGGCCAGCTTTTCGTGGAGTAAAGGGCCGACCCGCGCCGCCCTCCAGTTCCTGGCCCCCTGGATCAGCAAGAGCCTGGTCCAATTGGAACCCGCAGAAGAAATCCTCTTCCTGCAAGGCCAGGCCATCCAAC
>JACPSX010000158.1 GCA_016193065.1 Candidatus Tectimicrobiota bacterium
AGCATCACGAACGGGATTGGGGCGGGGTTTGTTACCTATTCGTTTATCAAGCTGGTGCGAGGCAAAGGGAGGGAGGTTCACTGGATGATGTATCTGGTGTCGCTTGCCTTCCTGGTCTACTTTGCCATGGCATGGGTGAAAGGCGCGCTGGCCCCCTAAGATGTGAAGGGGAAGGTTGGGCCCGGGGATCTTTTAAAAGAAACGGGCCGGATGTAATTATCCGGGCGGCAAATGTCGATATAATGAACCGTATCGGCGGGCAGGATACTGACACTTTTCACAGAGGTTGACAGGGAGAGGTCTATTGTCGTATTTCAGCCTCAAACGGAAACTCATCCTTCTCATTCTCGGAGTCTCTCTCCCGTTTTTCCTCCTGTGGGCCTTCGGATTTCAGAGCCGTATCCGGGATGCAACCGAGAGAGCAAACGCCAGGGTCGTGGCGATTGCCGAATCCAGTTCCAGTCAAGTCCACAACCTGGTGGAAGCCACCGAAAACCTCCTCCACCTCCTCTCGGAGGTGCCGGTTGTCAGAGATGGGGATCGCGCCGCGAGAGATGTTTTCCTGATCCGGATTAACGGCACCTTTCCGGCCATCTACAACATCCTTGTTGCGGATCGCGCCGGAAATGTTCGCGGGAGCGGACTCAATCCCAGTGTCCCTGTGCCCAAGACTGTAGGGGATCGCTCCTATTTTTCTCAGGCACTGGCCAGCAAAGAGCCGGTTTTGGGAGAGCCCATACTGGAGCGGTCTTCCCGCCGGATTATGGTTCCCATGTCGTTTGCCTTCCGGGATCGGGTTGGTAACCCCATAGGGATCGCGGTGGCGTTTCTCGATCCTCTGAGGCTCCAGGAAGCCTGGGCCGATATTTCCCTGCCGGCCAATTCGGTGATCACGCTGATTAATCAAGAGCGTCTCATCCTGGCTCGCAGCCTGCGGCCCGAGGTCTTTGTTGGAACGTACATTCCCGCGGATGCTCCCCTGGTGCGGCAGGTCCTGCGGGAAGGGCGCGGGGTTAGCCGGGCTACTTATCGCACCGACAAATTCACGCGCATTGCGGGATTTGCTCCGGTAGATGGGACTCCCTGGTACGTGGTCGTGGGAATCCCGGTCTCTGCGTTCTTTGGCCCGGTGTGGAAGCAGGCAATTCTCGAAGGGGTTTTGATGCTTGCTGCGATGCTTGTCGCACTGCTCGTGGCCGTCCGGCTCGGGAGAAGGATCGTGGGTCCCGTGGGCCAGCTTGTGGATGCTGCGGATAAACTGGCCCGAGAGGACTACGAGGGGGCCCGGGTCTCAATCCCATTGAGGGACGAGATTGGCCGCCTGGGGGACCGATTCGAGGAGATGCGGGAGAAACTTCACCAGGCAAAGCTGGAGAAGGAAGAGTGGCAAGATCAACTTGCCCGAGAAGTTGCCGCCCGCACGGCGGAGCTGTCTGCTCTCAACGATCTGGCCAACACGGTCAGTCAATCCCTCAATCTGGACCAGGTCCTCGCTCTGGCTCTGGGAAAAGTTTGTGAGATCTGCGAGGTCCAAGACGGGACCATTTTCCTGTTGGAGAAAGCCACCCAGGAGATCGTGGTCAGGGTCCACCGTGGATTCCCCGGGGAGAAGATAGAACAGATCCGCCGCTTCAGGGTCGGAGAAGGGGTCATTGGCAGGGTGTTTCAAGAAAACTCCCCGGTCATAGTCGAGGACATTGCCCATGACACGTCCTATAAAAAGCTGACCCTCTTTTCCGAAGCCAGGATGCCGTTTCTGACTTCCATTGCGCAGCAAGTGGCCATGGCAATTGAGAATGCCAATCTGTACCAGGAGCTGAAAGAGGCTTACGAAGAGATCCAGAGGACCCAGGATCAGATGCTGCAAGCGGAGCGCCTGCGGGTCGTGGGCGAGATTGCCTCAGGGGTGGCCCACGATTTCAACAATATCCTGGTGAGCATTCTTGCCTACGCAGAACTCCTGCAGAGCCGCCTCCAGAATCCGGCCCAGGTCGAGAAAGGTCTCAAGGTGATTGAGAAAGCGGCTCTGGACGGCCGGGATGCGGTGCGTCGCCTGCAGGAGTACACGGGCCAGCGCCAGGCGAAGGATTTCCGTCTGGTGGATGTCCGTGAAGTGGTCCAGGATGCGGTCAACCAGACCCGGCCTCGCTGGTCTACCGAGGCTCGGAAGGAAGGAAGAGAAATCAAGGTCTCTTGCGAGCTCGGCGAAGTCCCGCGGGTTCTGGGGAGGGAATCCGATCTGCGTCAGGTTCTCGCCAACATGATCTTGAACAGCGTTCAGGCCATGTCCCAGAGGGGAGAGATTACCTTGCGGACCGCCTGTGCCCAGGGTGAGGTTCTCATCGAGGTGCGGGACAACGGACTGGGCATGGGGCCTGGAACCCTGAAAAGAATCTTCGAACCCTTTTACACGACCCGCGGGTCTGCCGGCAGCGGGTTGGGACTTAGCATCGCCATGGGGATTGTCCAGCGGCATGGGGGCTCGATCCGCGTCCAGAGCCAGCCCGGGGGAGGGACCACGTTTACCATTTCTCTGCCGCCGGCGCCGGAAAGCACCGGCGCGCTTGAAGGAGAGACCCGTCGGGATAAGGAGAAGAAGCGCGGCGCCCTTATACTGGCTGTAGACGACGATCCCACCGTGCTGGAAACCCTCAAGGAAATTCTGATTTCGGGCAATCACCAGGTAGATGCGGTGGGAGGAGGGAAAGAGGCGCTGGATCTCTTCTCCCGCAAGACGTATGACCTGGTGATTACCGATCTGGGGATGCCGGAAATGAACGGCTGGGAGCTATGCCGGCGCATCAAAGACTTGAAACCCTCCCTCCCGGTGGTCTTGGTGACCGGATGGGGGGATCACATCGATCGCGAGAAGGCCAGCCTTCATGGCGTCGATTTCCTCATCGCTAAGCCCTTTGGGGTTTCCCAGGTCCTGAGCGATATTGATCGTGTGCTTGGCCAGCGCCTGGAGCCGGTGGTCAGCATGGATGAGGAAAAGCGGCGCCAGAGGTTGACTTAGCCCGCCCTCATTTCCCAGGTACACCACACCTGATTGGAAAAATTGTGACAGCCCAATATTCTCTGTTCCCGCATGATTCTCATGTAGTCCCTGGATTCGATGTAGGCGCGCCAGGAATCCAGAGAATCGAACTCGATGGCCACAGCGACCTGGGGAGTGGTTTCCAGGGGGTTTCGGAAGGTGCGAAATTGCTGGACCCCCTGATGGCTAAGGGTCAAGGGGATCCAGTCGTTGCGGGCCTTGTTGGCGTAGATCTCGAGATTGGCCTTCTGGGTGGGTAAATCCCACTGCATCATGTAGAGAATCATAAGCTAAATTCCCCCTTCTTGACCTGTCACACTTGCGGATGGCAGCGGAGGATCGGTTCTTCCTTGCATCTCCGATCCAATCTCAAATTGAGTTTAACACAGAACGAGGGGGGTGGAAAGCGCGGCGGCTCTTACCCACACCGGTTTCTCATCGCGGCGTTGGCACATGGGCAAGGTCCTCGGGGGAGCCCCCTTGGGCTCCCGAAGAGTTTGCCGCAAGAGGAATACCAAGAGGAATACTGTGATGAGAGACCGGGGTGCCCCTTGGGGCTCCAGTAAACTTTTGCGCGGCAGGGAACCCTCGGGGTGCCCCCTTGGGCTCACGAAGCGCTTGCGACGAAGATGTGCTGGCCGGATCGAATGATGTCCGCCTCGCAACCGCTTAGATCGCCTGCGGGGGCAACCGCTCGGGTTGACGTGGTTTTGAGGAGCGGCGCCTGCAAGACTCTGTAGGAGCACCCCTGCGCCTGCCTGTGCGTGCCTGTCTGCGTGTCCGCACAGGCAGGTCCGCACGCAGACAGGTGGGTGCCCTCTATCGCAGCCGGCAGGCCATGGACAGGGCAGGCGGCGGTAGGTATGATGAAGAGAGACGGCAGCGCAAGTGGGGGCCAGGGAGAGGAGAGGGCGTTCATGACGAGCGTGGAGCTTTACCTGAAAGGGAACTGAGAGAGTTCGGAAGAGGCCCGAGAGTTTCTCGTGGCACGGGGCATTTCCTTTACCGAACACAACGTCGACCGGACCCCTTTGGGGGAGCCGGGTACCCGCAAAGCGGGTGCACTGGACCTTGCCAAGGGCGTTAAGTGGATCTGGGTCAAATGGGGGAAGGCGATCATCCATAAGAACCTGGAGAGTGAACCGATTTCTCCGGGGGACTTACGTCGCTACCTGATCCATGAGGACGGCATGATGCGGGTTCCCGTCTTGATCTTGGGAGACACCCTGATCCGCGGGTACCTTCCTGACATGTATGAGCAGGTTCTATCCGGTTTTCAGAGCCGGTAGGGCGAGCCGCTTCCTTATCCCGGTTTCCGTGATTCCGCGGGGTTCATGTCGGGTTCATTCGCGATTCAGCGCAATGACCGTCATGGCAGTACTACTTCTGATCCGCCAGAAGCTGACAGAAACTCCCGAAAGTTTCCCGGGCCAGAACCCGCAGTCGGGAAACCCGGTTCGGGAGATCTTCGCGAAGGGAAGCTTCCTGAATGTAATCCTTGACCTCCCGCAGTTCTCCAGAGAAGAGGGAACAAAACTGATTGACCATCGCCTCGGTGATTTCCAGGTGAAAAAGGAGGCCGTAGGCCCGAGACCCGATCCGGAAAGCTTGATATGGGTAGAGCTCTGAGGAGGCCAGGGGAA
>JACPSX010000178.1:0-4236 GCA_016193065.1 Candidatus Tectimicrobiota bacterium
CCAAGCACCTGGAATACCTGGGACTGTCCAACCCGCGCAAGTGGCAGCCCTATGACGAGGACTGGAAGCTCCCCCCGAACTGGAAAGAGATCATCCTGATGGGGATGAAAGAGAGGCTGGAGAAGTACCGCTCCTTCCGCCTGTTCATGGACATCTGCGTGCGCTGCGGGGCCTGCGCGGACAAGTGCCATTTCTACCTGGGCTCCGGGGATCCCAAGAACATGCCAGTCCTGCGCGCCGAGCTCGTGCGCTCGGTCTACCGGAGGTATTTCACGCTCGCCGGCCGGATCCTGCGCGGCCTGGCCGGAGCGCGCGATCTCACCGAAGGAGTCCTCAAGGAGTGGTTCTACTACTTCTACCAGTGCACCGAATGCCGGCGCTGCTCGGTCTTCTGCCCCTTCGGCATCGACACGGCGGAAGTGACCATGATCGTCCGGGAGCTCCTGACCCTGGTCGGGTGCAACATCAACTGGATCATGGAGCCGGTGGCGAACTCCTTTCGCACGGGAAACCACCTGGGCATCCAGCCCCACGGGTTCAAGGACAGCATGGACTTCGCCGTGGACGAACTCGAGGAGATCACGGGCGTCCGGGTGGAGGCCCCCATCAACCGCAAGGGCGCCGAGGTTCTGTTCGTGATCCCCTCCGCGGACTACTTTGGAACCCCCCACTACTACACTCTTCTGGGCTACCTCATGATCCTCCACGAGGTGGGGCTCGACTACACGTTCAGCGCCTTCGCGTCCGACGGGGGAAACTTCGGCCTGTTCACCTCCCACGAGATGAGCAAGCGGCTCAACGCCAAGATCTATGAGGAAGCCCGGCGGCTGAAGGTGAAGTGGATCCTGGGGGGAGAGTGCGGCCACATGTGGAGGGTGATCCACCAGTACATGGACACCATGAACGGCCCCGACGATTTTCTCGAACCACCGGTCTCGCCGGTTACGGGGACCCGCTTCGAGAACGCCCGTTCCACCAAGATGGTTCATATTTGCGAATTCACCGCCGACTTGATTCACAACCGCAAACTCAGGCTGAACCCGAGCCGCAACGACCACTGGATTGTCACCTACCACGACTCCTGCAACACCTCGCGGGCCATGGGTCTCCTGGAGGAGCCTCGCTACATCCTCAGGAACGTGTGCAACCGGTTTCACGAGATGCCCGAGAACACCATCCGGGAGCAGACCTTCTGCTGCGGCAGCGGCTCGGGGCTGGGGACGGACGAGAACTTCGAGATGCGGATGAGGGGCGGGCTGCCCCGGGCCAATGCCGTCCGCTACGTGCGGGACCGGTTTGGTGTGAACCTCCTGGCCTGCATCTGCGCCATCGACAAGGCCACCCTCCCCCCCTTGCTGGCCTACTGGACCCCCGGGGTGGAGGTGGCCGGCGTGCACGAGCTGGTCGGCAACGCGCTGGTCATGAAGGGGGAAAAGGAGAGGGACACCGACCTGCGGGGGGAGCCCCTGAAGAAGGAGGTCGAGACTCATGCGTGACAGAGGGCTGATCCTCGGCGGGCTCGCTCTATTCCTGGGCCTGATTACCTTTCCCCTCTGGTACAACCTGGCGGCGGGAACGACGGCGAAGGGGCCGGACCCCAAGCGCCCCGTCCAGGAGAAAAACTGCGTGGAGCCGGTAGCCGTCATGAGGGCCTCCCACATGGATCTCCTGGTCGACTGGCGGGACCAGGTCGTCCGGCGGTCCGAGCGGGAGTTCACGGCCTTCGACGGCCGCACCTACTCCATGAACCTGACCCAGACCTGCATGAAGTGCCACACCAGCAAGGAGGAGTTCTGCGACCGCTGCCACAATTACGCCGGCGTCAAGCCCTACTGCTGGGACTGCCACATCGATCCCAAGCTGCTCGAGAGGACGAAAGGATGAAGATCCGGCGCCGGACATTCCTGGGAATCGCGGGACTCTCGGCCCTGGCCGTCGCCGAGCAGAAGATCCTGGGCAGGGTCGCCGGCCAGGGACGGAATGAAGCTTCCCCCCGGGCCACCGGCTCTCAAACCGCGCGCTGGGCCATGGTGATCGACCTGCGGGCCTGCCTCGAGAAGGAAGGCTGTACGGACTGCATCGCGGCGTGCCACAAAGTCCACAACGTTCCCGATTTCCGCAACGCGGCTCACGAGGTCAAGTGGACATGGAAGGAGCCCTTCGAGAGGGCCTTCCCAGGCCAGAAGAGCCGCTACGCAGGACAGGCCCTGCAAGGAGGGCCCGTCCTCGTGCTCTGCAACCACTGCGACAAGCCCCCCTGCGTGCGGGTCTGCCCCACGAAGGCGACCTGGAAGAGGGCGGACGGGATCGTGATGATGGACTGGCACCGCTGCATCGGTTGCCGGTATTGCATCGCGGCTTGCCCGTACGGGTCCCGCAGCTTCAACTGGCTGGACCCCAGGCCGCAGATCCGGGACCTGAAGGCGGACTTCCCCACCCGGAGCAAAGGCGTGGTGGAGAAGTGCAACTTCTGCGAGGAGCGCCTGGCCGCGGGGAAGCCGCCGGCCTGTGTGGAGGCCTGCCCGGAGAGAGCCCTGGTCTTCGGCGACCTGGAGGACCCCGCCTCCCGGGTCCGGGAGCTGCTCCGCAGCCGGTACGCGATCCGGCGCAAACCGGAGTTGGGTACGGAGCCCGAAATCTACTACCTGGTGTGAGGAGCTTGCGATGTTCCTGTTCGAGAAAGCCGTCGTCGGCAGCCGCAGGTACTGGAGCTGGATCGGGATCCTTCTGGCCCTCATCCTGGCGGGTTTTCTCTTCTACCTCCGGCAGCTCCACTACGGCCTGGGGATCACGGGGCTCTCCCGGGACGTGACCTGGGGCCTTTACATCGCCCAGTTCACCTTCCTGGTGGGAGTGGCGGCCTCGGCGGTCATGGTGGTCCTCCCCTACTACCTCCACGACCACAAGGCCTTCGGCAAGATCACGATCCTGGGCGAGTTTCTGGCCATCTGCGCGGTGACCATGTGCATGCTGTTCGTGCTGGTGGACATGGGGCAGCCCATGCGGGTTCTCAACGTGCTCATCTACCCCACGCTGAACTCCATCATGTTTTGGGACATGGTCTCCCTGGCGGGCTACTTGCTTCTGAACGCCATTATCGCACTGGTCACGCTGCGCGCCGAGCTCAAGGACATGCCCCCGCCCGAGTGGATCAAGCCCGTCATCGTCGTTTCCATCCCCTGGGCCGTCAGCATCCACACGGTCACGGCGTTCCTGTACAGTGGGCTGCCGGGCCGCTCCTTCTGGCTGTCGGCGCTCCTGGCTCCCCGGTTCCTGGCCTCGGCGTTTTCCTCGGGCCCCGCCCTATTGATCTTGCTGACCCTGGCGATGCGCCGGCTCGGGAAGTTCGATCCCGGCCCGCAGGCCATCCAGAAGGTGTCCCTGATCGTCACCTATGCCATGATCATCAACGTGTTCTTCCTCCTCATGGAACTCTTCACAGTGTTCTACAGCCGGATCCCCGAGCACATGGAACACTTCGATTTCCTGTTCGCGGGATCCGGTGGGCAGACCATGCTGGTCCCCTGGATGTGGGCTTCCGTCCTGCTGGCCGCCGCCTCCCTGGTCCTGCTCATTGTTCCCCGGTACCGTAAGAACGAGAAGATCCTGGCGGTCACCTGCGGCATGGTCTTCCTGTCCATCTGGATCGACAAGGGTCTGGGCCTGATCGTCGGCGGCTTCGTGCCTTCCCCTCTCGGCGCGATCACCCGCTACGTCCCCACCCTTCCGGAAATGTTCATCACGTTGGCGATCTGGGGCGTCGGGTTCCTGATGGTCACGGTGTTTTACAAGATCACTCTGGCGGTGAGGGAAAGCATGGAGGCCCTGGGGGCCCGGTGGAGTTGACCGGGCCGGCGGCCGGGTTCGGAGTTGTGGAGCGACGCGATGACGGTTCTCCTGTTCGGGATCATCCTTGCAGCCTTTCTGGTGTTTGCCGTGGGCTGCGCGGTCCGGGTCGTGCGCTACGCCCGGCTCCCCCTGCACTTGAGGTGGGAGCTGTACCCCATCCCCCATGAGGAGCCCCATCGGGTGAAGTACGGCGGGTCTTACTTCGAAGAGGCGGACTGGTGGAAAACGACCCGGAAGTTCAACCTGCGGGGAGAACTGGAGTACATAGTTCGGGAGATTCTCTTCCTGAAGGGGCTTCGGGAGTTCAACCCTGCGCTGTGGCGTCGCTCCTTCCCCTTCCACATGGGTCTTTACCTTCTGGCGACGACCATCGGTCTCGTGGTCTTC
>JACPSX010000178.1:4249-9385 GCA_016193065.1 Candidatus Tectimicrobiota bacterium
TTCCGGGCCTCATGGCGAGCCCCCTGGGAGCGGCCCTGCACTGGATCTACATCGCGACCGGATTCTCCGGTGCCGTCATGGCGATCCTGGGGGCCGTGGCGCTGCTCGTCCGCCGCCTCACCGACCAGGAGATCAGGACCTACACGACGCCCGGCGATCTTTTCAACCTCTGCTTTTTCATCATCTCTCTCGGGTGTCTCTTCGCGGGCTTTCTCCTGAAGGGCCCGGATTCCCCGAGCACCGTAGCCTTTGCCCAGGCCGTCCTGACCTTCGACACCGGCGTAAAGATCCCCGGACTGCTCGCCGTGGGCTTGATCCTTTCGGCCCTCCTGATCGCGTACATCCCCTTCACCCACATGTCCCACTTCATCGGGAAGTATTTCACCTACCACTCAGTCCGTTGGGACGACCGCCCCGTCCTGCCGGGGGGAAAGCTGGAGAGGAAGCTGGCCGAGTACCTGACCTACCGGCCCACCTGGAGTGCAGCACACGTCGGCGCCGACGGCTCGAAAACCTGGGCAGAGGTGGCCACGGTCAACCCCAGGCGGGAGACGAAGCCATGAAGGGGAAGATCAGGCTCAAGGATCTGTCCCGGAGGGATCGCCGTCCCCTGGTCCATCTGGAGAACCGCGACCTGATGCCTCTCCCGCCCCCCTTGGACGACCCCGCCGTGGACCCGCCATGGGCCCCCCTTGCGGACCGGGCCCGGGAAAAGTACGAGTGCTCCCTGGACGACACCTGCGCCGTGAACGTGCCGCAGCCGAAGAGCCCGGAAGAAGAGTGGGAGCTGGTCCTCAAGTTTCTCTCGGGACTGCAAAAGCTCTTCACCCGGGAAAACAACTGGACCTTTCTCCAACCCCTTCTCCTCACCATGGAGCACTGCGCCAAGTGCCAGACCTGCTCCAAGGCCTGCCATATCTTCGAAGCCAGCGGGAACAACGAACTCTACCGTCCCACCTACCGTTCCGAGGTCATGCGCCGCCTCTACTTCAAGTACGTCAAGCACGGCGGCCTGCTCTCCGCCTGGCAGCACGGTGACATCCACCTGAACTGGCCTCTGGTAGCCCGCCTCATCGAGCTCTCCTACCGCTGCAACCTCTGCCGCCGCTGCGCCCAGACCTGCCCCATCGGCGCGGACAACGGCCTCGTGGCCCACGAGCTCCGCAAGCTGTTCAGCATGGAGATGGGAATAGCCCCCCGGGAGATCCACGACAACGGCTCCATGCTCCAAATCCGGGTCGGTTCCTCCACGGGGATGAACCCCACGGTGGTCAAGGACAACATAGCATTCATCGACGAGGACATGAGCGAGCGGACCGGCATCCCGGTGGAGACTCCCTGGGACGTGGAGGGCGCCGACGTGCTCCTGATCCACAATGCCGGCGAGATCATGGCCTGGCCGGAGAACCCCGGCGCCTTCGCCCTGATCCTCAACGCGGCCGGGATCCGCTGGACCCTGTCCTCCGAGCTCGCGGGCTACGACGCCATCAACTATGGGCTCTGGTATGACGACGCCCAGTTCGCCCGGGTGGCCCTAAGTCACGCCGAGATCGTCAGGAAACTCAAGGTCAAGAAGATCATCCTGGGAGAGTGCGGGCACGCCCACAAGGCCCTGTCCGTGGTCGCGGACCGCCTTCTCACAGGCGGCCTGAACATCCCCCGGGAGAGCTCCATGACGCTTCTGCGGGACATCGTCATGAACGGCCGTCTCAAGCTGGACCCCGGCCGCAACAACTTCCCCGTGACGCTCCATGACCCCTGCAACATGGTGCGGCTCATGGGGGTCGTGGAGCCCCAGAGGGAGATCCTCCGCAAGATCTGCCCCCGGTTCCGGGAGATGGAGCCTCACGGAGTGGACAACTACTGCTGCTGCGGGGGGAGCGGATTCGCCATCATAAGCGGCCACAATGTCCCCGACTGGCGCTTCCACGTCTCCGGGCGCAAGAAGCTCCAGCAGATCCTCAGCGCCTTCGCAGATTGCCTGGAGCCCGAAACGCCCAAGTACGTGTGCGCCCCGTGCAGCAACTGCAAGGGACAGTTCCGGGACCTGCTGGCCTACTATGACCTGTGGGAAAAGAACCGGATCCTGTACGGAGGCTTGGCGGAACTCATCGTGAACGCCATGGCGGATGTGAAACCGGGCTATATCGAATGGGAATGGCGGTAGCAAATTGCTGAAAAACCCTCCGTTCACCCTTCGACCAGGCTCAGGGCGAACGGAAGGGAGTCCCGAAACAGCTCATGATTTTCCGTTCGTGGTGAGCTCGTCGAACCACGAAAAGGACCTTTTCCGCGACCTGTTAGTCGGATCCGGAGGTGGAAGATGAGTCAAGTTCCCGTCCCAGAAGGATCGAAGGGAAACCACCCTGCGGCAAACGGTACCGGGAAAGTGTTCCTGGTGGGGGCGGGACCAGGGGATCCAGACCTTCTCACACTCAAGGGGAAACGCTGCCTGGAAGTCGCCGATGTGGTCGTCTACGACGCTCTAGTGGATAAAGGGCTTCTCGATTTCTGCCGCCCCGGCGCCCGCCGTATCTATGCGGGCAAGCGGGACGGATACCACAGCCGCCCTCAGGAGGAGATCAATGAGATCCTGATCCGCGAAGCCCGAGCCGGTCGTACCGTGGTCCGGCTCAAGGGCGGCGATCCGTTCATCTTCGGTCGCGGTGGAGAGGAAGCGCAGGCGCTCGCTGAAGCAGGGATCCCCTTTGAAGTGGTCCCGGGCGTCAGCGCCGGAATTGCAGCGCCGGCCTACGCGGGTATCCCGCTCACCCACCGGGACTTCACCCCCGAGGTGACGTTTCTTACGGGGCACGAGAGTTCCCAAAGGGAAGTGTCGGCAATCCAGTGGGACAGGCACGCTCGCGGATCCGGCACGCTGGTCATCTTCATGGGGCTCCACAACCTCCGGAAGATCACGGACGCATTAATGGAGTATGGCCGCAGTCCGGCCTGCCCCGTGGCCGTAATCCAATGCGGCACCACGGCAAGGCAGATCACTGTCGTAGGGACTCTGGCGGAGATTGCCGAGCAGGTGGAGGCCGCCGGCCTGGAACCACCAGCCCTCATCGTGGTTGGAGAGGTGGTCAGGCTGCGGGAAATTCTGCAGTGGTTCCCGGAAAAGGAACCTCTCAACGCGGCGCTCCGGACGGACTCGGAGGAATGATCCACGGGCACCCGCTGATCCTTGAACATACGAGAGGAGATACCATGCGCCGACTGATTTGGCTCTTTTTCCTACCCGCGTCGTTATTTCTGCTGGCCGCGGTGCCACAAGCCGCGGAGCAGTGCATTACCTGCCATACGAATCCGGCCAAGCTCCAGGCGCTGATCCGGCCTCCGGCAGAGATTGCCCAGGAAGAAGGCGAGGGCTGAGCGGCGCCCATCCCCCGGTCGGGGGAGCTCTGGGAACGGGTCCTGGTGAACCCGGAGTTTCTGAAATCCACCCATGCCCAACCCGGCTGCAGCGGCTGCCACGGCGGTGACCCGCGTGCCACCGACAAGGACAAAGCTCACGACCAGCGGGTCCGCGCCCCCTCGGACGCCATGGAGAAGCAGTGCGGGATCTGCCACGCCAATGTGGTGAAGACGTACCGCACGTCCCTGCACTTCACCACCCGGGGCTACGACACGGTCATGCAGGCCAAGAGCGGATCCAGATGGGAACAGGTGGAGCCCATCGTGCAGCAGGCGTGTCACAGGTGCCATGCCAGTTGTGGGGACTGCCACGTGCGCTGGCCTGCCGCCGCCGAGGGCGGTTTGCTGAAAGGGCACCTGTTCGTGAAAGAGCCACCGGTAGAGTCCACCTGCAACGGCTGCCACAGCGGCCGGGTCAGCCCGGAGTACTTCGGCTGGAACGCCAGCCAGCCGGCCGACGTCCACTGGAACAAGGCAAAGATGGGCTGCACGGCCTGCCACGAGGTAAAGGATCTCCACGGAGACGGGACGCCGTATCGGTACCGGTTGGATCGGTCTTCACAGCCCCGCTGCCTGAGCTGCCACCCGCAGGCCGCGCCGGGTAAGTCCGTCGTGGAGGCTCACAACGTGCATGGGGAGAAACTGGAATGCCACGTCTGTCACTCGGTCAAGTACGTCAACTGTTACGGCTGTCACCTGGGCAAGGGGGCCCGCTCCGAACTGGACTTTCGCATCGGGCTGAACCTGCGCAAGGACCGCCCTTACGTTTACAACCTGGTGCGGCACGCCCCCACGACGCGGGAGATGCTAGAGACCCGAGTAGCCGACGCCCTGCCAAATTACGATGACTTCCCCACCTGGCTGCCGGCCTTCCCGCACAACATCCAGCGGGTGACGCCGCAGAACAGGACCTGCAATAGTTGTCATGGAAGCGCGGAATTGTTCCTGCTGCAAGACAAGCTCGATCCGCGGTATCCAAAGGCAAACGCCAAGGCGGCGATCTCCCGGATACCGCCGAAACGGTGATCCCGTTGCGCGCAGAGGCGCGAGGAGGAAAAGCCATGAAGCGAGGCTCGATTCTGACTCTGCTGGTGCTGGCGATTCTGGGGCTGGTGGGGTCAGGCTGGGCCGCGGACTATGCGCGGCCCGATCTCATCATCTCCACCGACGAGCTGGCGGGGATCCTCACCCATCCCGAGATCAAGATCCTGGATGCGCGAGGCCCGGAGGACTACAAGGCCGGACACATAGCCGGAGCGATCCCCCTGCCGCATGGCAAGACCCAATACGTGGAGCGAGGAGTTCCGGGTGTCGTGGCGCCTGTGGAGAGGCTGGAGGGGCTTTTCGGTGAGCTGGGTATCCGGCCAACCGACACCCTAGTCCTCTACGACGATATTGTAGGTGAGCCGGTCACCCGGCTGTTTTGGACCTTTGACGTCCTGGGCCACAACAAGGTTCGGGTCTTGAACGGCGGCATGAGCAAATGGGCGAAAGAGGGACGCCCGGTCAGCAAGGAGGAGACGGCCATCGCGCCGGCCAAATACACGGCCAAGCCGGACTGGACCAAGTTCGCGGACGCCGCCTATGTCCTGGTAAACCTGAAGAACTCTCAAGTGGCTCTGGTGGACTGCCGGGGACCGAAGGAGTGGTCAGGGGAGGTAGCCAGCCGGCAGGTAAAGCGGGCGGGCCGGATTCCCGGGGCCAAAAACGTAGACTGGG
>JACPSX010000162.1 GCA_016193065.1 Candidatus Tectimicrobiota bacterium
CCGAGGCGGTTCCTCTCGGCGGCTGACTTCCTTGCATCGAGCGCCGCCTGAATGGCCTGTCGGCGGGCTTCAATCGGGTTCTCATGTCGCGCGATCATTGGCGCTATAGCCCCAGTTTCGCGAGGTCGTCAATCGTGGTCGGTCGGGGCCGTCCGGTTGTCGAGCCATAGAAAAATGTCCCGGTCCAAGAGCCGCGAGAGAATGCGGCAGTGTGAGGTTCTTGCTCGCGTCGGCCAGGCCGATCAGGCGGTCGACCGCGAGCGGCGGGGCTGTGCACATGCGGAGCGTAGAGAGTGCGCCCGGGTTGGCCTTCAGCATGGCTGCGCTTAGAGTGCGCAGGTCGTTGGTCGCTAAAAGTGCCGCCTTCACGTGTTCAGTCGTCTCCACCCGCGTGGAACGAAATGCCTCGGGCGCAAACCGCATGAACCACTGGTTGAATTGGTCAACAGAGGCCGCAATGTCGGCCTTCCAGAGTTGTGGCTTGTCGGCGTTGATCCGTCTGGCTTTCATGAAGGTCCCCACAATCGTGCCGCAACAATGATTAGCCCCAGACCTCCTCACGGTCCTTGCTGTGCCAGATTACCCTGCCACTTTGCACTTCCAGGGCTTCATTGTTCTGAGGGTTCTCCAGCAGGACCCATTCGGACTCGAACTGGACCTCGATTTGGGTGACGGTCATGACATCATCCATACTGTTGTCCTCCCGAGAGAATTATAGCATCGGGCAACCGGCGGAGAATAGCCCTGGCAAGCGCCTCTTCGGCTCGGCTTCTGAGTGTGTTATGTGGTGACGGAGAGGACATCCGCGATCCATACTCGCGCCCCTGGAAGTTTGAGCTGGAACCGGGAGATAATTGGTGGTCGTTGGTAAACAAATTCTAAACCTGTTGCACTGGAGGATACAAGGAGGTTTTTCGACGTGCGGAACACCAGTAGTTGGCCGAAAGCCGCCGTATGGAGCCCAGGAGAAGGCGCCGTTCATGGTTCGACAAGCATGTCCTGAGCGACTGTTCGCCCTTCGACGCGCTCAGGGCGAACGGGGAGAGAAGGGCTCACCACGAACGGAAAGTGGACAAGGAAATCCCCCTTCACCCTGGCCCTCTCCCCCTCGGGGGAGAGGGGAGATGAGCAATTAGGGAGCCTTGGCTGTTTCGACATTGAGAGGCCGAAGATGTTCGCCGGCGGCTGCCTGAAGCAGGCGCTCATCGGCTGCGGCAAACGTGATCTCCTCGCCCAGAGCACGTTGGAGACTGAGAGCAGAAGCCAAGTGAATTGCATCGAATCCCCTGAGGGGATGCCGTCGGATCAGATCACGAGCGAAAAGGAGAACCTCATCCAGCAGGTCCACACGAACATAGGCCTGCCAATCGGTTTCGAACTGCCGGCAGGCCATGGCATATGCGTTGTCTGAAAGATGACCTTCCCGAAGTTTTCGCGTAAGACCCGCGTAAACTTCGGCATAGGCGACCTTCGCAGTGGCCACAGGTCCTCTGCGGATCACAAGGGTCCTGACCAGGGGTGATCCCTTTTCGACCACGAAGCGTTTGATGAGCGCGCTGGTGTCGAGATAGTTCATCGGCGATCCGCCAGGATGGTTTTCGAGGTCGGCGGTCCGGAGACCCTCGCGAGAGACACCCTTTTCAAGGGCTTCCGTGTCGGGAGTGTCAGAAGGCCCCGAGCCGCCAACTGGGCAAGTCGTGCGTCCAGACTCACGGCCTGTGCTACGGCTTGAATCGGCTGGATCATCGCGATGGGCTTTCCCCGTTCCGTGATGATGACCTCTTCACCTTGTTTGGTGCGGCGAAGGTAGTGGGTGAGTCGATTCTTGAGATCCTTGATTCCGACCGTGCTCATGGGGATATCCTCCCAAGTAGCTATTGTAGCTACCTTGACGAACCTGTCAAGACAACATTGGCGGAGGATGTCCCGTTCGTGGTTCGACGCGCCTGAGCCTGCCGCTCTCCGGTTCGATAAACTCACTACAGGCTTCGACATGCTCAGGACGAGCGGCGGAGTTGAAGGACAAGTTCGCCGCGGAAGGCTCTGGTCAGGGTGGATTGCTTCGTTTGGGAACGATCTACGTCCTCAGTCCAGCCCAGGGGCAAACCGGAGGGCGGCATCCACGGTCTCGATTTTCTCCGGTCGGAGAAGGCAAAGGCGCTCCCGGAGAGCTTTCTTGGGGATCGTCGTGATTGTATCCAGATTAACGACACAGCAGCGGGGAAGGCCGCTTCACGCCCACTCTTCCGTGGCGAGGAGGGCAGCCGCCGCTTGCTCACAGGCGGCTACTTCTTCCGGGCTCTCGGGTATTCTCCGATAGCCTTCTTCGTATCGGCGGATCTGGGCTTGTCGGTCGCGATTTTCCAGCCAAAGATGTACGGCTTCGAGAAACAGCGCGCTCCGGGTTTCGCCTCTCTCACGTCGGACTGCTTCCAGCTTCTTCCAGGTATCCCGGGGGAGGCTGATAGCGACTTTTACGCTTTTGGATATGGCCACGTTTCCTCCGTCCGATCAGAAAATGTTCATACCAATGTATAACTACACGTCTTTGGCCTGTCAATATCGAACGGACTAGAAAGTGGAGGGGAAGTCGTCGTGGGATCGAATTCTACTAGAGGCACCGCGATAGGGTCAGGTGACATGAAAAAGGGGTCAAGCTCCAGTAGGATGGTGGTTGAGACGGAGGTTTGAGCTGGAACCGGGAAAATGTTGGTGGTCATTGGTAGGCAGATTCTAAATCTGTCGCACTGGAGGATACAAGGAGTTTTTCGACCTGAGGAACACCCGCGTTTGGCCGATGGCCGCCGTATGGAGCCCAGGAGAAGGGGCCGTTCGTGGTTCGACAGGCTCACCACGAACGGAACTTTGGGCGCGCCACGGCCGGATTTTCACCAGTCTGCGTGTCCCCCGGGCAGGCCGGTAAGTTGTCAGCGCCTTTCAGGGCACACCAACGGAAAGTTCAGCGGCGCGCCGCTTTTTTGCGCGTCTGTTGGGGCGGCTTGTTGGCATGAATTATCTTCTCATATAGAGTCTCTGGGGCCACGTCAGCTCCATTCGGCCAGGCGATGGTTCCACCTTCCACTGTTGCTTTTGAAAAAAGGCGCCTGTCCTTCAGTGCCTCAAAGACAGGTCCCTTGGACAGATACTCGGAAAAGTCAAGGTCTCCCTCAACGCCGTCGTCAAATTCAATATGGTAGATGTATTTACCGCGGTATTTGATGTTCCTGACTTCGTTAAAATCCCACATGGTTCACCTCATTATCCTAATGGATCGATCCTCTTCATCTCTCTGCCCTGCCGGGCCAATTCCCAGTCTCCAAGCAGTTCCTCTTGCCGAAGGTCAATCCATTCCCGAACAAGCTTCAAGGCCGTCCGAGATTGCAAGTCACCCTTCAGGATATTGCCCCGAAAGTCCAAAAGAGCCTTGCTGCCCTGATATTCTACATGAATATGCGGTGGATTGTGATCATCATAAAACATTCTAACGACGATCCCAAAGAAGACTGAGATTATAGGCATTGCGCCGCATCTTTTTCATGCCGAATGTGGTTAAAAGATTTCTTCATAGCTCCAGACCGCGGAATTGCAATTGCGCCCCCTGAGTTTCGGCCTGTAAATCATGTGTTGCCGGCGAATCATCGTGTCTTTCGCAAAAATGCCGGGGCGTGAGATGGAGGTTTGATCTGGAACCGGGAGAATGTTGGTGGTCATCGGTAGGCCAATTCTAAACCTGTCGCGTTTGCGGTACAAGGAGTTTTTCGACCTGTAGAACACCCGCGTTTGGCCGATGGCCGGCGTTCGTGCTTCGACATGCTCAGCACGAACGGAAGTTTGGGCGCACCACGAACGGACTTTCACCTGTCTGCGTGTCCGCGCGGGCAGGCGCACAGGCTGGCCGGAGGCGAAACCATTGTTCAAACATGAAAAGGCAATTATGCAAGCCTGACCGTACCCATCTCCTTAAAAACGCTTGGCCCTTCGACGAGCTCAGGGCGAACGGAATTGTAAAGAAGCGTTGGGGACACTACACTAACCGAAGGCCACGTCCAGAACCATCATCACCGTAAATCCGGACATCAGGCCCATGGTGGCCAGATCGCCGTATCCGCTGCGCTGGGATTCGGGCACAACCTCCTCCACCACCACGAAGATCATGGCCCCGGCGGCAAAAGCCAGGGCATAGGGGAGGATCGGCTTGGCCAGGAGCACGGCGGCGGCCCCGAAAATGCCCGCCAGAGGCTCCACGACGGCCGACAACTGCCCGTACCAGAAGCTTTTCAGCGGGACACGCCCTCCCGGCGCAGGGGCATGGCCACCGCCATTCCTTCCGGGAAGTTTTGCAGGCCGATGCCGATGGCCAGCGCGATGGCGGC
>JACPSX010000163.1 GCA_016193065.1 Candidatus Tectimicrobiota bacterium
CGGAGGCTTGCGCCGGGCCTCTCTGGAGGTGGCTGCACTGGGGCGAAAACTGGCCGGGGATCTTGGGGGTACGCTGGAAGCCGTTATCCTGGGGGAGAAGATCTCCGAGGAGGTTACTAGCCTCCTGGGCCAGTATGGAGCTCAACAGGTTCACGCGCTCGAGCACCCGCTTCTGGCCCGATACACGGCCAGAGCCTATGCGATGGCTTTGAGCCCGCTGGTGAAGGAAGTGGATCCGGAGATTTTCCTGCTGGCCGGAACCACCCTGGGCCGGGATCTGGCGCCTCGGGTCGCCACCAGCCTGGGAACGGGGCTGGCAGCCGATTGCGTTCACGCCGCGCTGGGAGAGGATGGCATCCTGGTTCTGAAAAGGCCGGTCTTCGCGGGAAAAGCCTACGCCGAAGTCGCAATTCCCAAGGCCCGCCCCCAGATGGCGACTATCCGGCCCAACGTGATGCCCGCAGGGAATCCGTCCCCGGATTCGAAACCGCAAGTCCACCGGGTTTCCTGCGCACTGGACGAGACGAGGGTCCGCACTCGGGTGAAAGAAGTGGTCAAGGCCAGCAGCGGTCTCGTTGAATTGAGCGAAGCAAAAATTATCGTCTCCGGTGGCCGGGGGATGAAGGGCCCGGAAAATTTCAGCCTGCTGGAGGATCTGGCCAAGCCTCTGGGGGCCGCAGTGGGGGCTTCCCGGGCTGCCGTGGATGCGGGCTGGAGAGAACACAAATGGCAGGTGGGCCAGACGGGCAAGACCGTCTCCCCGGATCTCTACGTTGCCTGCGGTATTTCGGGGGCGATTCAGCACCTGGCAGGAATGTCCTCTTCGAAGTGCATTGTGGCGATTAACAAGGATCCCGAGGCTCCGATCCTCAAGGTGGCTGATTACGGGATTGTGGGTGATTTGTTCGCAGTGGTGCCGCTGCTGACCGAGGAATTCCGAAAACTCCTGTCCAGTAGCTAGGGATTCTCTCTCGCTTGCGGAGCGATGTTTGGACGAGCGGGCCATGCCGGCACGAAAAATTCGGGTTGTGATCGCCAAGGCGGGACTTGACGGCCATGATCGGGGCGCCAAGGTAGTGGCTCGGGCCCTGCGTGACGCCGGCATGGAAGTGATCTACACGGGCCTCCACCAGACTCCTGAGCAGGTGGTGGCCGCGGCGGCCCAGGAGGATGCCGATGCCATCGGCCTGAGCGTCCTCTCGGGAGCTCATCGATATCTGTTTTCCAGGATCAGCGAGCTTCTCAAAGATCGGGGGATGGAGGATGTTCTCCTCTTTGGCGGGGGGATCATCCCCAGGGAAGACATGGTCTTTTTGCAGGAGATTGGAGTGAAGGCCGTCTTCACACCCGGGGCAAGCACCGGAGAGATCGTCGACTTTGTGCGGCGCACGGTCGCTGATCGCAGCGGGGAGAGACCGTGAGCCTGGCCGAACGCGTGCTGCGGGGAGATCCGAGGGCTGCCGCCCGGCTGATCTCTATGGCGGAAGACGGAGACCCGGCTGCTCGTGGCGAGATGGAAACCTTATACCCACACACGGGGCGTGCCTACATCGTGGGAGTCACGGGACCGCCGGGTTCCGGAAAAAGCACGCTCGTTGACCAGCTTACGGAGCGCTGGCGCCAGGAGGGGAAGAAAATCGGAATTGTCGCCGTGGACCCTTCCAGCCCGTTTACCGGCGGGGCGATTCTTGCAGACCGGATCCGGATGCAGCGTCACGGGACCGATGAGGGAGTTTTCATACGCAGCATGGCAAGCCGGGGTCAGATGGGTGGACTGGCTCGCGCGAGCTATGATGCGGTTCAGGTGCTGGATGCCTTTGGCTGTGAGATGATCTTGCTGGAGACGGTGGGGGTGGGTCAGGATGAGGTGGACATTGTGCGGACGGCCGATACTGTCCTCGTCTTGGCGGTTCCCGGTCTGGGCGATTCGGTCCAGGTTCTGAAGGCGGGGATCATGGAGATTGCCGACATCTTCGTGGTCGGAAAGGCTGACCTGGAGGGGGCGGATCAGGTTGGGCGGGATCTGGCGGCATTGCAGGAAATCGAGGGAGGAGGCCGACAGGGTTGGATGCCGCCCGTGATCAAGGTGGAGGGGCTGAGTGGGTCGGGAGTCCCCGAATTGCTGCGCGTCATCGGGGAGCACCGGGAGTACATGGCCCGTTCTGTGGAGGGGGAAGTAAGAAAACGGCGACGCCTCGAGACGCATCTGGAGCAGCTCCTGGCAGGGGAATTGATGGAGCAGGCATTGGAATCCCTGAGACGGTCGGGAAAATGGGAGGAAGCTCTGGCCCGGCTCGGCAGACGCGATTGCGATCCATACAGGCTGGCTCAGGAGCTGGCCGAGCAGATTTTGGTTTCCCCTCCTTCCCCGTAACTCTCATAACCTTCTTTGCCCCCTCGGGGTGCCCACACCCAGGATGGGTACCCGGCTCACGAAGCGCTTGCGACGTGAATTCTGTGAGCCGGATTGAGAGTTCCCTTCCTCGCAACCGCTTAGATCGCCTGCGGGGGCAACCCCTCGGGGAAAGAGCACCGAGAGGGGCCGCCAGTCCCGTCCTGAGCGCAAGTGCCGGGAGCAGCGCAACACCCGCAAAGCGGGTACCCGCACCGGGAGCGGCCAGGGATGGGAAACCGCGCAGCCTCAATTTGCTTGCGGATAGCTGAACACTGCACGTGGCGGTAGCGGAGGGTTCCCACCCTGGGCGCCCCGTAAGGGTCCGCTGCGGAAGGCGTGGAGCGACGGGCGGGATGCGGCCCCTTTCCCAGTGGGGCGGCAAGAACTGGGGGTGGGCAAGTTTTCTCCCCGGAAAACTAGGGGAGTTACGGGGAAGGAGAGGAGGTCAAAATGTGCAATTGAGAACTTTCTCGCCGGTGACGACCCGCTGGCAAACGGTCCTGCCGAACGAGAGCCTCGGTTGGTCCGAGCGAATGATCATTGAGGCCACTCGTGCGGGAGTTCATGGGCCAGGTTGGTTCGCTGTGGACCCCGAGATCAAATCGGTCATCA
>JACPSX010000164.1 GCA_016193065.1 Candidatus Tectimicrobiota bacterium
CGGATCCGATTGCCGGGGTGGCCGTGGAGAACAGAATCAGCAGCAGGGAAATGAAGCGCTCCGCGGTCCCGCGCACGGCTACTTCTCCTTGGCTTCTTCCCAGTAGCGGTCCATCTCTTCCAGAGTGAGCTTCTCCAGATCCTTACCCTGGCGGGCAGCTTCCTTTTCGATGAACTGGAAGCGGGAGATGAATTTTTGATTGGTCTTGCGCAGAGCCTCTTCCGGATTGATGTCGAGAAATCGGGCCAGATTGACCAGAGCGAAAAAGAGATCGCCCATCTCCTCCTCGCGGCGGTTCTGGTTGTGCCCGTTCAGGACGTGCTCGAGTTCACCCAGTTCTTCCTTCACCTTGGCCAAGACGGGTTCGATGGCGCCCCAGTCGAAGCCCACGCGGCTGGCCTTTTCCTGCAGGCGGCGAGCCCGCAGCAGGGCCGGCAGTTCTTCAGGCACACCGTTGAGCGCCGAGGTTTTGCGGCGCTCCCCCTTTTCGGCGATCTTGATCTGCTCCCAGTTCTTCAAAGCTTCCTGGGCGCTGTTGACCTGGATCTGGCCGAAGACGTGGGGGTGGCGGCGGATTAACTTGTCGATCAGGTGGTCGAGCACCTGGTAGATGTCGAATTCACCTCGTTCGCGGCCGATCTCGGCTTGAAAGATCGCCTGGAGGAGAAAATCGCCCAGCTCTTCTTGCAAGGCGGCCGGGTTGTCGTGGTCGATGGCTTCCATGACCTCGTAGGTCTCTTCCAAAATGTAGGCCTTGAGGCTCTCGCGGGTTTGCTCGCGATCCCACGGGCATTGGGTGCGCAGCGCGGTCATGATCTCCACCAGACGGTCGAAGCGGTGCTTCTCTTTCATCTCCATATCAACGGTCTCCATTGCCGGTGGGAGTACCGACAGTAATGAATACGGGAAAAACAATATTTTCCCCGGGCATGCCCGCTTATTATGGGCGAAGGGGGGGCGGCGCGCAAGGAGAGAAAGGGAAGGACCGGGGTGCCCCTTGGGGCTCCGGTAAACTTTTGCGCGGGAGGACGATTTAGGGTCAGTTGCCTTTCGCATGCGTGGAGTTTCAGATCTTCGGGAGGGCGGCGCCTGCAAAACTTTAAGTCGCCCTACGGGGCACACCCGGTCTCTTCCCACAATTCTTGGTTGCCTGCGGTGGCAACTCCCTCGGACTGAGACAACTGAGGAAGCTGCTCTCCTGCCCTGAGCGGAAGTGCCGGGAGCAGCGGCACCCAGAGGGTACCCGATCGGGAGCGGCCAGGGATGGGAAACCGCGCAGCCTAAACTTGCTTTAAGACAGCTAAATGCTTAACGTGGCGGTAGCGGAGGGGTCCGGGTACCCGTCCTGGGTGTGGGCGCCCCGAAAGGGTCACTGCGGGAGGCTTGAAGCGAAGGGCGGGAGGGCAGCTTCATTCGTGATACCGTAGGAATAGACAGGGAATTAGCAAGAATCGAGGTGGAGGTTTTGATTGCAACCCCGCGGGACTTTTGTTAGGCTAAGCTTCCTTAGGACGCCGCTGGTGTTGCCAAGTCATCCTGTATCCAATTGTCCAGCGAGTTGCAAGAAAACGAAGGGCTGATCGCCGACGCTTTCTTGGGGAGACACATCGTGAGCGAGCAGGAAGAGGAAAAAGAAGGCTTCCGCGTTCAGGATCGCCGCAGTTTTACGGAAACGGGAGAGCGCCGTCCCGGGTCAGAAGATACCCACCAGGAACGCAGCCGGGAAACCGAGAAGCCACCTCCCCGGGAATCACGACCCCGGCAGGCCCCCCCGCGGCGCGAGGAGGTCCCAGAGATCGACTTCGTGACTTTCCTCCTGAGCCTGGGAAGCCAGACGCTCATCCACCTGGGGGAAATTCCAGACCCTGTGAGCCGGAAGCGGGAGAAGAATCTGCTGGCGGCCAAGCAGACCATCGATCTGCTGGGAATCCTGGCAGAAAAAACCCAGGGGAATCTGACCCGGGAGGAAGATGGAGTCTTGCAGAACCTTCTGACCGATCTGCGGATGCGATACGTGAAGGCCGCGCCGTAAATCCCATGGCTGGCAAAATCCGCAGGCTTCCCGAAGATCTCTCCAATAAGATTGCAGCGGGTGAGGTCATCGAGCGCCCTGCTTCCGTCGTCAAGGAAACCATCGAGAACGCTCTGGATGCGGGAGCCTCCCGCATCGATGTGGAGCTGGAACAGGCGGGGCTGTCTTTGATCCGGGTTCGGGATGACGGTGAGGGGATGAGCCGGGAAGACGCTCTCCTGGCCTGCGAGCGCCACGCCACCAGCAAGATCCGCATGCTGGAGGATCTCTCGGCCATCCACACCCTGGGCTTCCGGGGAGAAGCCCTGGCCAGCATCGCGGCCGTGGCGCGGCTGCGCCTGCAAACCCAACCGGCAGGCGATTTGACGGGAACCGAAATCGAATTGATTCCCGGAGGGAAACCGGAAGTTCGCGAGATCGGGATTCCCCGGGGAACGGTCCTCGAAGTGCGGGATCTGTTCTTCAACCTCCCCGCCCGGCGCAAGTTCCTGAAGAGTGAAGCCACCGAGCTGGGCCACGTGAGCCGCGTGGTCCACGACCTGGCGATGGCCAACTGTTCCGTCCATATCCGGCTGCGCCACGGGGATCGCCTGCTCATCGATGCTCTGCCCACCCCCGATCCATTGCAGCGCCTGTCCTCCATTGTCGGTACGGAAGCAGCGCGAACCCTGGTGATGCTGCGCTCGAGCCGGGGCTCCCTTGACGTAGAGGCTTTAATCAGCAAGCCCGGGGAGGGGAGGCGCGACCGCGGCGCCCAGCATTTCTACGTCAACGGCCGCCCGGTGCGCGATCGCCTCATGGGCCACGCCCTTCAGGAGGCGACCCGGACCCTGTTTCCCGGCGATGCCTTTCCCGTAGCTTATCTGTTCTTGTCTCTGGATCCCGGGGATGTGGACGTGAACGTGCATCCCACCAAAGCGGAGGTGCGATTTGCCCGCAGCCAGGAGGTGCACCGTTTTTTGGTGGAAAGCCTGAGAATTCAGCTCATCCAGACTTTGCGAGGCGAGGGCGCGGTTCTTGCCGAGCCGGCTCCGGGCGGTTCGGGTTCCGAGAGCGGCGCCGGGGACGCGAACCTCCTCCGCGAGGAAGCCGCACCCTTTTTCACCTCCAGGCTTTCTCCTCTGCAATCCTCTTTCCCCTCGACGATGATCTGGAGTCCGGTGCCGGTGGAGCCCTTCGTGCAACCTCCGACCCTGTCTGCAGATCTCATCCATCTCTCCCCCCTGGGGCAGATCGATCAAACCTTCCTTCTGTTTGAAGGTCCCCGGGGCTTGTACGTGATGGATCAGCACACGGCCCACGAGCGGGTCCTCTACGAGCGCTTCCGCCGCCAGTGGGAAAGGGGGGCCGTGGAGGTGCAGGGGCTCCTGATCCCGGAGGTTGTGGAACTGGAGCCCGAGCAGGCCTGTTGGCTAAGCGAGCATCTGGCCGAACTGGAGGCCCTGGGATTTGAGGTGGAGCCCTTCGGCGGCCATAGCTTCGCAATCCGTGCCGCCCCCGCCAGCCTGCTCGCCCCGGGTACCTGCCTTGCGGGTGTCCGCAATCTTTTCTTGGGGTTGGTCGATTTCCTGGAGCACTGGGGGGGGCCGTCTCCCCTGCCGAACCTGGCCGATGCCGTGGTCCAGGTGATGGCCTGCCATCAGGCGGTTCGGGCCCACGATCCCCTTGGCCCCGAAGAGATGCGGGCCCTGCTTCGCGAACTGATGGCCGCCGAAAGCCCGTTTACCTGTCCCCACGGGCGTCCCACGATTCTCCTCTGGAGCCTGCAGGACCTGCAGAAGGAGTTCTTGCGCAAGTAGTTACGGGAGGTCCTTGATTCCGCCCCAGGCGTCCTCTATACTTTGGCCATCCTTGGATTTGTCCAGGAGGAAAGGACAGGGGGTTCGATTATGCTGCCGGAAAACATACCGGAAGCCTTGACGTTTGATGACCTGCTGTTGGTGCCCGGGCGCTCCCGGGTCTTGCCACGTGATGTGGATGTAACCACCATGCTGACCCGGAAGATTCGCCTGAATACTCCCCTGGTCAGCGCCGCCATGGACACGGTCACGGAATCGGCGCTGGCCATCGCCCTGGCTCAGGAGGGGGGAGTCGGAATCATCCACAAGAATCTGTCCATCGCGTCCCAGGCCCACGAGGTGGATAAGGTGAAGCGGTCGGAGAGCGGGATGATCGTGGATCCGATCACCATAGGGCCTGATCGCAAGGTCAGCGACGCCCTGGAACTCATGAGGCGTTACCGGATCTCCGGGGTCCCGATTACCCGGGGGACCAAGCTGGTGGGGATCCTGACCAACCGGGATCTGCGCTTCGAGACGAACCTGGAGAAGAAAATCGGCGATCTCATGACCAAGGAGAATTTGATCACCGCGCCCGAGGGAACCACCCTGGAGCAGGCCAAGAGAATTCTCCACGAGAACCGCATCGAAAAGCTCCTGGTCGTGGATCGGGAGTTTAACCTGAAAGGGCTCATCACGATCAAGGACATTGAGAAGGCTCGAAAGTATCCAAACGCCTGCAAGGATTCCCTGGGCCGGCTGATGATTGGAGCCGCGGTGGGGGTTGGTGAAGATCGGGCCGAGCGCGTGCAAGCCCTGGTCGAGGCAGGGGTGGATGTGCTGGCGGTGGATAGCGCTCACGGCCATTCGGAAGCGGTCTTGAAAACCGTGGAGTGGATTAAAGGAAACTACCCCCAGCTTCAGGTCATTGCGGGAAACGTGGCGACGGGGGAGGGGACCCGCGATCTGATCCAGGCAGGCACCGATGCCGTCAAGGTCGGCATCGGGCCCGGCTCCATCTGCACCACGCGGATCATCGCCGGAGTGGGCGTTCCCCAACTGAGCGCCGTCTCCGAGTGCGCCCGGGCGGCGGCCGAGGCCGGCATTCCCATCATCGCCGACGGGGGCATCAAGTTCTCCGGGGACCTGACCAAGGCCCTGGCGGCGGGGGCCAACTCCGTGATGATCGGCGGCCTCTTTGCGGGCACCGAAGAAAGCCCCGGAGAGAAGGTTCTCTTCCAAGGCCGCAGCTACAAGGTCTACCGCGGGATGGGATCCATCGGCGCCATGAGCGAGGGGAGCAGCGACCGCTACTTCCAGGAAGGAGAGCTTTCCGATGCCAAGCTCGTCCCCGAAGGGGTGGAAGGCAGAATCCCCTACAAGGGCCCCGTCTCCTCCGTGGTTTTCCAGTTGATCGGCGGGCTCAGGGCGGGCATGGGCTACTGTGGGGTCGCCACCATTGAAGAGCTCAGGCGCCATTCCCGTTTTGTGCGCATCACTTCCGCAGGGCTCAAAGAGAGTCACGTCCATGACGTGATTATCACCAGAGAAGCCCCGAATTACCAGAGGGAGTAGTGCCGGGCCAATTAACTTCGCCTAACTTCGTTTATCGCCCCTCGCGCTCCCTGCGGCGTACTTTCTATGTACGCCTCAGTCGGCTCGGGGCTCGCGCCTCGTTATGCTCGTTTCTTGGCCCGGCAATATGCCGAGAGTTTTCGTCCGATTTAATTGGCAGAGGGAGTAGGACTCCGTTGGAGAGACACTAGGCGTGGACATCCGCGGGGACAAGATCCTCATCCTTGATTTCGGCTCCCAGTACACCCAGCTCATTGCTCGCCGAATCCGGGAACTGAAGGTGTTCTCGGAGATCGTGCCCTTTTCCATGCCGGCTTCCGAAATCCGGCGGCAGGCCCCGAAGGGTCTGGTCCTTTCCGGGGGGCCCGCCAGCGTGTACGCCGCCGATGCTCCGATCTGTAATCCCGAGATCTTCTCGCTGGGGATTCCAGTGCTGGGGATCTGCTACGGCATGCAGGTCATGGCTCACCTCCTGGAGGGGAAGGTCAGCAGTTCCGCCAGGAGAGAGTACGGACCGGCCCGGCTCCTGATCGACCGGGAGGTGGATCTCCTGAGCGGCCTGGAAGACAACGGAGCCCCGAACGGGACACCCGTGTGGATGAGCCACGGGGATCGCATCGAGAAGCTTCCGGCGGGATTTGTCCCCCTGGCCCACACGGATAACTCCCCCGTGGCGGTCATGGGTTCGCCGGCCCGCAGGCTCTACGGGGTCCAGTTCCATCCGGAGGTTGTCCATACTCCGAAAGGGGGCGTTTTATTTGCAAACTTTCTGTTTCGCGCTTGCAGTTGTACCCCCAGTTGGTCCATGGCCTCCTTTGCTGCTGAAGCGGTTGGTGAGATCCGCCGCAGGGTGGGAAGCGCTCGGGTTCTTTGCGCATTGAGCGGGGGGGTTGACTCCTCCGTGACGGCTGTCCTGGTCCACCGGGCGATCGGTGAGCAGCTCACCTGCGTGTTCGTCGACAACGGGCTCCTGCGGTCGGGGGAAGCGGAGGAGGTGGAGGCCACCTTCCGGCGCCACTTCCACATGAACTTGCGGGTGGTCGACGCCGGGCAGCGGTTCCTCTCCCGGCTGGCCGGCGTGGAAGATCCGGAGCAGAAGCGCAAGATCGTGGGGGAGGAGTTCATCGCCGTCTTTGAAGAGGAGGCAGGGCGGCTGGGAGAGATTCAGTTTCTGGCCCAGGGGACTCTTTACCCGGATGTGATCGAGAGCCGCTCGGTGCGCGGCCCTTCCGCGACCATCAAATCCCACCACAACGTGGGCGGCCTCCCGGAGCGGCTCCACTTTCAGCTCATCGAGCCCCTCAAGGATCTGTTCAAGGACGAGGTGCGCCGCCTGGGAAAAGAGCTCGGAATCCACGGGTCCATTCTCTGGCGCCAGCCCTTTCCCGGTCCCGGTCTGTCCATCCGGGTCCTTGGTCCGGTGAGCCGCGAAACCCTGGACCTGGTCCGGCAGGCGGACCGCATCCTTTTAGAGGAAGTCGAAGCGGCGGGACTTCTCGAACGCCTGTGGCAGTCCTTTGCCGTTTTGTTGCCGGTGCGGAGCGTGGGGGTGATGGGGGACGAGCGGACATACGAGCAGGTGGCCTGCCTGAGGGTCGTGGAGAGCCAGGACGGCATGACGGCCGACTGGGCCAGGCTCCCCTACGATCTCCTGTCCCGGGTTTCCAACCGGATCATTAACGAAGTACGGGGAATCAACCGGGTGGTTTACGACATCAGCTCGAAGCCGCCCAGCACGATTGAGTGGGAATAGACGGAGACTTGGATGACCACGGCTGACTTTGTTCATCTCCACGTGCACAGCGAGTACAGTCTTCTGGACGGAGCCAACCGCCTCGATCAACTGATGGCGAAGGCCAGGGATTTCGGCATGGGCTCCATTGCGTTGACGGATCACGGCAACCTCTTCGGTGCCATCCAGTTCTACAAGAAGGCCCGGGAGTACGGCATCCATCCCGTCCTGGGCTGCGAGGTCTACACGGCTCCGTCCAGCCGCTTTGAGCGCAACCCGGCCCAGGGCATCGGGGATTCCAGCAACCACCTGGTTCTGCTGGCGGAAAACGAGACGGGGTACAGGAATCTGATCCATCTGGTGACGGCGGGTTACCTGGAGGGGTTTTATTACCGTCCCCGGGTCGATCGGGAAATTCTGGCGGAGCATTCCGAGGGTCTGATTGTTTTCAGCGGCTGCCTGAAGGGGGAGATCCCCAGTTACCTTTTGCAGGGCCAGACGGAGCGGGCCCGCCAGACGGCTTGCTGGTTTCGTGATGTTTTCGGTCCGGACCGCTTTTTCCTGGAGCTCCAGGATCACGGCCTGGAGGAGCAGGCCCATGTGAGCCCCATGCTGATCGACATGGCCCGCAAGCTCCAGATCCCCCTGGTGGTGACCAATGACTGTCACTACTTGAACCAGGATGATTCCGTGGCCCACGATGTCCTGCTCTGCATACAGACGGGAAAAACCGTCAATGACCCCAAGCGGCTCAAATTTGCCACGAACCAGTTCTACGTGAAATCTCCCCGGGAGATGGAGGAGCTCTTCGACGGGGTTCCCGAGGCTCTGAGCGTCACCCGGGAGATTGCCGAGCGTTGCCATCTCGATTTCCCCTTCGGCCAGATTCATCTCCCCCGCTACGAGACCCCGCCCGGAACGAACCTGGACGGCTACCTGGAGACTCTGGCCCGCAAGGGTCTGGAGGAGCGCCTGCGGCAGGCCGGCCTGTGGGGCGGCGAAGAAGCAGGCCGCTACCGGGAGCGCCTGGACGAGGAACTGCAGATCATCAACCGCATGGGGTACGCCGGTTACTTCCTGGTGGTCTGGGACTTCATCGACTACGCCCGCCGCCAGGGGATCCCCGTGGGTCCGGGCCGGGGTTCCGCGGCGGGGAGTCTGGTGGCCTACTCGCTACGGATCACGGACCTGGACCCGATCCGCTACGGCCTCCTCTTCGAGCGCTTTCTGAACCCGGAGCGGATCAGCATGCCGGACATCGACATCGACTTTTGCATGGAGCGCCGGGACGAGGTGATCGACTACGTGGTGCGCAAGTACGGGCGGGAAAATGTGGCCCAGATCATCACCTTCGGAACCATGATGGCCAAGGCCGCGGTCCGGGACGTGGGCAGGGCCATGGACATGCCCTATGGGGAAGTGGACCGGATCGCCAAGCTGATTCCCAACCGTCTGAACATCACTCTTAGCGAGGCCATTCAGGACGAAAGCCGGCTGGCCGAGTTGCAGGCCGCGGACCCCAAGGTCGATTTCCTGCTGAAGACGGCGCAGAAAATCGAGGGTCTGACCCGGCATGCCTCGACCCATGCGGCCGGGGTGGTGATCTCCCCGCGGCCTCTCGCCGAGTTCGTGCCCCTGTACCGGGGCTCCAAAAACGAAATTCTCACCCAGTACGCCATGGGGGACATCGAGAGCCTGGGGTTGCTGAAGATGGATTTCCTGGGTTTGAGGACGCTCACGGTGATCCGCCATACGCTGGTTCTGGTCCGCGAGACTTCCGGGGTCGACCTGACGCCCGAGGAGCTTGCGCTGGACGATCCGGACACTTACGCCCTCCTGGGAGAAGCGCGCACGCTGGGGGTCTTTCAACTGGAGGGAAGCGGCCTCAGGGAAATCTTGCGAAAGCTGAAGCCGGAAGTCTTCGAGGACCTGATCGCCCTGGTGGCCCTCTACCGTCCGGGGCCTCTGGGCAGCGGGATGGTCGAGGACTTCATCCGGCGCAAGCACAAGCAGGTGCCGATCCACTACGATCACCCGCTGCTGGAAGAGATCCTGAAGGAGACCTACGGGGTCATCCTGTATCAGGAACAGGTCATGCAGATCGCCAGTGTCCTGGCCGGTTTTTCCCTCGGAGAGGCGGATCTCCTGCGCCGGGCCATGGGGAAAAAGCAGCCGGAGATCATGGCCCAGCAGCGCCAGAAATTCCAGGAAGGGGCGCGCAGCCGGGGAATACCGGAAGGGGTGGCGATCAAGATTTTTGACCAGATGGAATACTTTGCCGGCTACGGGTTCAATAAATCCCACAGCGCCGCTTACGCCCTGGTGGCGTACTGGACCGCCTACCTGAAAGCCCACTTTTCCCGGGAGTTCATGGCGGCCCTGCTGACCAGCGACATGGACAACACGGACAAAGTCATCAAGTACCTGGATGGATGCCGGGAAATGGGGATTCCGGTTTCTCCCCCCGACGTGAACGAGAGCAGCAAGGATTTCTCCGTGGCCGGCAACTCACTGCGGTTCGGGCTGGCGGCGGTCAAGAATGTCGGGGTGGCGGCCGTGGAGAACATCCTGGCCGTGCGGCAGCGCAGCGGCCCATTTCCTTCCCTGGAAGCTTTCTGCCAGAGCATTGACCTGCGGGCGGTGAACCGGCGGGTGATAGAGAGCCTGATCAAGGGCGGGGCCTTTGATGGCTGGGGGATCTCGCGCGCCGCGCTCATGGCGGATCTGGACAAGACCATCGAAGTGGGGCACCGATCCCAGAAAGACAGAGAGACGGGACAAACCAGCCTCTTCTCCCTGGTGAATCAGGTTCCGGAGCGAAAGCCCCGCACCAAACCGGTTCCCGAATGGCCGGAGAGCCTGCGGCTGCAGTACGAGAAGGAAGCCCTGGGCTTCTACATCACCGGCCACCCCCTGGCTCGATACGCCCAGCTCCTGAAGGCCTTTACCAACTCCACCACGCAGACCCTGGCGGAGAAGAACGGGAACCGGGAGGTGAGCCTGGGAGGGATGGTGAACAAGCTGCGCTCTCTGGTGACCAAGAAGGGAGATCCCATGGGGATCTTCGAGCTGGAGGACCTCTACGGTTCGGTGGAAGTCGTGGTCTTCCCGGATGTTTACAAAGATGCCGGGCAATTTCTGGCAGGAGAAGAACCCGTTTGGGTCAAGGGGACCGCGGAGGTGGACGGGGATGCGGTGAAACTCAGAGCCAGCCGCGTGTTGCCCTTGGAGCAGGCCCCCCTCCTGCAGGGGTTTTCCGTGCACATTAATCTCCAGGTTGAACAGGTGAAGCGTTCCACTCTCCTGGGGCTGCGCGATTTGCTGCAGGGCAGCCAGGGGGAGAGCAAAGTGTATCTCCACTTTCATTTCCCGAAACAAAGCACAATCCATATGCTGGCCGGAAATTCTTTCCGGATCCTCCCCGAAGGTCCAATCCTGGAGGCCATCGAAGGCCTTGTCGGGGAAGGAAGCGTCGTGCTGGAGCCGGGCTAGCCCCATGATGCAACAGACTTTGGAGTTTGAAAAACCAATTATCGATCTGGAGATCCAGCTCAAGGAACTCGAGCGTTTGGCCTATACAGGCAACGGGGAGCACCGCGGGGAAGTCCGCAAGCTCAAGAGAAAGATCAACCATATGCGCAAGGATGTCCTGGACAACCTGACATCCTGGCAGCGCACCCAACTGGCCCGCCATCCGAACCGCCCCTATTCTCTGGACTACATTGGTTTCATGTGTGGGGATTTTGTGGAGATGCACGGGGATCGCCTCTTTGCAGACGACCCTGCCGTGGTGGCGGGCCTGGGACGTTTGAACGGGCGCTTTCCCCTGATCGTCGCGGTGATCGGGCAGCAAAAGGGGCGGGAGACGCGGGAGAAGGTGTCGCGAAGCTTCGGGATGCCCCGCCCCGAAGGGTACCGGAAGGCGCTGCGGCTGATGAAGCTCGCCGAAAAGTTCCAATACCCCGTCATCACGCTCATCGATACCCCCGGGGCTTTTCCCGGCATTGATGCGGAGGCTCGGGGGCAGGCGGAAGCCATTGCCCGGAACCTGCTGGAGATGTCGCGCCTGAAGGTTCCAATCGTGGCGGTGATCGTGGGAGAGGGGGGGAGCGGGGGCGCCTTGGCCCTGGGGCTCGCGGACCGGGTCGTCATGCTGGAGAACTCCATCTATTCGGTGATTTCTCCGGAAGCGTGCTCCTCGATCCTGTGGAAAAGCTCGGATAAGGCGGCGGAGGCGGCCGAAGCTCTCAAGCTGACGGCCCCGGACATCAAGAGCCTGGGGGTCATTGACGAGATTCTCAAGGAGCCGCCGGGGGGAGCACATCGGGAACCGGAGCGGATGGCCGCGGTGGTGCGCCGCTGCGTGACACGCCACCTGAGGGAATTGCTGAGCTTGCCGGTCGACCTCCTGTTGGAGCAGCGCTTCGAAAAGTTTCGCCGGATGGGCAAGTGGGTGGACTTCTCCACCTCCTGAATCGATGCTTAGCACTCAGCTCTCAGCTTAAAACTCGGAGGAGAATCAAGAGTTTCACCTCTCTGAAGCTGACATCTGAGAGCCAATTGCCGACCGCCAGCCGCGGTTGCCCGAGGCCGGTATTTATGCTACTATCCAGCAAATTTTTGAAAGGAGCTGGACTCGATGTCCGAAAAAATGGTGACTCTTAACGATAGCAATTTTGAGGGTGAAGTGCTTTGCAGCGAGATCCCGGTCCTCGTGGACTTCTGGGCCGAATGGTGCGGGCCTTGCCGCATGATTGCACCGGCAGTGGAACAACTGGCTGAAGAATACGCCGGACGGCTCAAGGTGGGCAAGCTCAATGTGGATGAAAACCCTCTAGTCGCTTCGCGCTTCGGGATCCGCAGCATCCCGAGCCTGCTCATTTTCAAGGGGGGTGTTGTGGTGGAACAGATCGTCGGGGTCCAGCCGAAAGCCTCCCTCAAGCAACTCGTAGAGAGAAACCTGTCCTGAGCTTCCGTTCGCCTGGTTCGACAAGCTCACCACAGGCTTCGACCGCGGGTACCCGCGAAGCGGGTGCGGCTTCCGGGTGAGGGCGAACGGAGGTCGAAGGGCCTGTAGCGGGAATGCTCCGGGGGGACACGTGCCGCACGCCATCGCCTCCGGAAAAACGTACCACTATATCATTGGCAATGAGGGCGCGCGCCCGCAGCCCACGGCGGTCTTCGTGCACGGCGCCGGTGGGGACCACACGGTCTGGCTGGCGCAGTTCGATGCCCTGAAGTCTGCCGGGTACGGAGCTGTCGCCGTCGATCTGCCCGGCCACGGCCGCTCCGGGGGAGACGGAGAATCCTCCATCGAGGCGTTCGCCCACGGTGTGCTGGCGCTGGTTCATGATTTACAGATCAGGCGGCCGGTCCTGGTGGGGCATTCCATGGGTGGGGCCATTGCAATGGCTGCGGCGCTGATTTCCCCTTCGACACTGGATGGGCTCGTGCTGGTGGGGAGCGGGGCGCGCTTGCGGGTCAGCCAGCAATTCCTGGATGGAATCGAACAAAACTTCTCCGAAGCGGTGAGAAACATCTGCCGCGTGGCCTTTTCCGAGCGGGCCACGGCAGAGATGATCGAGCGCGGCATCGCCAACATGTTGCGGACCTCGCCTCGGGTTCTGGCTGCAGACTTCCGGGCCTGCAACGAGTTTGACATCCGGGACCGGCTCGGGGCCCTCACGCTTCCCGCTCTCGTCCTGTGCGGCAGCGAGGACCGGATGACCTTCCCCAAGTATTCGCAATACCTTCACGAACGGATTCCCGGGTCGATCCTGCGCTGGGTGCCGGGAGCCGGCCACATGGTGATGCTGGAAGAGCCCGAGGAAGTCTCCCAGGCTGTGCTGGAGTTTTTCAGTTCCAGAGCGGGATTCGCCTCATCTTGAGGTGAATTCCATGGAGGGGGGGAGATGATGCACTACGATCTGGTCGTGATTGGATCGGGTCCGGCAGGGGAGAAAGGGGCGGCTCAGGCCGCCTACTTCGGCAAGAAGGTGCTGGTCATCGAAGCGGGGGAAGAGGTCGGTGGGGCCGGTGTCAATACCGGTACGATCCCGAGCAAGACCCTGCGGGAAACCGCCCTTTACTTTTCCGGCCTGCGCCAGAGGGGGCTCTACGGCATCGACTACAGCCTGAAAGAGAACCTCACGATCCCGGATTTCATGTTCCGCAAGGACCGGGTCATCGAGAACGCCTGGCAGCGGGTCCGCCAGAACTTGAAGCGGCACGGGATCGATCTCCTGTGGGGGCAGGCTTCTTTCGAAGATCCCCGCACTCTGAGAGTCGTGGGGAAAGACGGGGAGACGGTGAGGGTGACCGGGGACGTGATCCTGATTGCCACCGGCTCCGTTCCCCACCGCCCCCCCTCCGTGCCATTTGACGATCAGCGCGTTTACGACAGTGACTCGATCCTCCGAATGGACCGCATCCCGGGCTCCCTGGCGGTCATCGGCGGCGGCGTGATCGGCTGCGAGTATGCCTCCATATTCACCGCCTTGGGGGTAAAGGTCACATTGATCGACGGGCGGGACCGCCTTCTTCCCTTCCTGGACGGGGAGATCTCGGAGCGCCTGCGCATGCAACTCTCCTTGCTCTCGGCCGTCATTCTTCTGGAGGAGGAAGTGGCTTTCCTGGAACCTGAGGGCGATGGAGTTTATGTGGCCCTGAAGAGCGGCAAGCATCTCCGCGTGGACCGGGTGCTCCACGCCGCCGGGAGGCAGGGGAATTCCGCCGGACTGAACCTGGAGGCGGTGGGAATCCAGACCACCCCGCGCGGCCACATCGTGGTGAACGATCGTTACCAGACTTCCGTCCCCCACGTTTACGCCGCAGGGGACGTCATCGGGTTTCCCGCCCTGGCGGCCACCTCCATGGAGCAGGCCCGGGTGGCGATGTGCCACGCCTTCGACCTGAAATACAAAACCCGGGTCTCTCCCCATCTGCCGCTGGCCATTTACACGATTCCGGAGATCTCCATGATCGGGGAAACGGAAGAATCGTGCCGGCAGAAAGGGATTGCCTATTGCGCCGGCAGGGCGCTGTACGCGGAAAATGCCCGGGGCCAGATCATCGGGGATTGCAGCGGTATGCTCAAGCTCCTGTTTTCCGCGCAGGACTTGAAGCTCGTGGGTGTCCACATCATCGGCGAGATGGCTTCGGAGGTGATCCACCTGGGAGCCGCAGTCCTGGCCGCGGGTGAGACCATTGATGTCTTCATCCAGTCCGTGTTCAACTACCCGACCCTCTCGGACGCTTACAAGTACGCGGCCTACGACGGGCTGGGCAACCTGCAGCGCATGAATAGCAGTCAGCTTTCAGCTTCGGAGGGCCGAGTTTCTTGATTCTCCTCCGAGTCTCAGGCTGATTGCTGAATGCTTTCTCAAGAAAGGAGGCCAAGCATGACCTTTGGCAAAAGGTGGCGCAGACTTCCCTTGGTCGGGGCAATTGCCCTTTGGGTGGTTTTTATTTCCGTGCTTCCCTCTCCCGCCGTGGCCATGCCGATTCCATCGCAGATGGTGGGCGGTGGACAGAGTTCGAGCTCCGGTGATCTGGCCAAACTGCAATCTTTTCTGGAGGAAAAGAAAGTCCGGGAACGGCTCAAGGATCTTGGTTTCAGCCCGGAGGAGATCAGCAGCCGCCTTGCCCGTCTCAGCCCGCAGCAGCTCCACGAGGTGGCGCAGCGCACCGAGAATCTTCGGGTCGGGGCCGATGCGGCAGGTGCCCTGGTCGCGATCGTCCTTATTTTGGCCATCGTAATTTTGGTTCTGGAGCTGACGGGGCACCGGATCATCAGCCGTTGAAATCTCCTCTCATCCCGACCCTAACTCTTCTCGCCTTTCTGGCAGCGGGCTGCGGGACGTTCCCCCGGCCCCTGCAAGTCAGCGAGGGTGGCCGCCTTCTTCTGGACGGAAAGCCGTTTGCCGGAACACTCATCCGCGGCGTCCCTTTTTACAAACAGAAGAGGGAGTACTGCGGCCCCGCCTCCCTGGCCATGGTCCTCAACTTCTGGGGCGGCAAGTTTTCCCAGGATGACATTGCCCCCGAGGTGTACTCGCCCACGGTGCACGGCTCCCTCACCCTGGACGTGGAGAACTTCGCTCGCAAGCGAGGGTTTTGGACCCGGAGTTACCGAGGGAACCTGAATGACTTGAAAGCCCACCTGGACCGGGGACACCCACTCATTGTCTTCGAGAACCGCGGCTTCAACGTCCTGCCCCTCGACCATTACTCCGTGATCATCGGATATGGCGACGAGCAGGGAGGGGTCGTCATGCACTCCGCCGAGGATGAGAACCTTTTCATGTCTTATCCCCTGTTCCTGCGCAACTGGGAGAAGGGCGGGTTCTGGACCCTTCTCATCCTCCCCCCGGCGGCCGCCCGGAGAGAAGAGCTTCAGAGGTAGTCGTCCTGGGCTTGCGAGCGGGGTATCATCCACGGCGCCGCCGAACTCTGGAGGGGAAGCAATGCAAAAGATGACGGACTCCGAATGCAGGGACTTTCTGCGGGAGGGGACCCGCACTGGGAAAATCGCCACCGTGCGGCAGGACGGACGCCCGAACGTGGTTCCCATCTGGTTCGCTCTAGACGGGGAGGATCTCGTCTTCACGACCTGGCATGAATCCGTGAAGGCGAAGAACATGCGGCGCGATCCAAGAGTCTGCATCTGCGTCGAAGATGATCGGCCGCCTTTTGCCTTTGTCCAGATCGAAGGAACTGCTGAATTCCAGGAGATGCCAGGGGACCTCCTCTACTGGGCCACCCGGATCGCCGGCAGGTACATGGGGGACCAGGCGGAGGCCTACGGCAAGAGAAACAGCGTCCCGGGAGAGATGCTCGTGAAAGTGCACCCGACGAGGATGACGGGTGTCAAGGACGTCGCCGGGTGGTAATCCCGTGTGAAAAATGATCAATCATA
>JACPSX010000066.1 GCA_016193065.1 Candidatus Tectimicrobiota bacterium
CGGCCAGGTCCAGCACCGCTTCGTGGTAAGCAGACCAGGCTTTTTGAAACTCCTCGGGAAGCAGGTTCCGGATGTTCAAAGAGCGGACCAGGACCAGGAACCCTTCCGGAAGGATGCGTTGAAATTCCAGAGCTGGAACGTCGTACACTGCCGTCGGGTTGATGAAACCGATTCTGCCTCGCCAACCGTACATAGAGAGCCTCCCTTGGAAAACGGCCTCAGGGCTTGTAGAGCCCGTCGATGAATCCTTCCCGGTCCAGTTTGGCAACGATCTGGGAGTCAATGAAATCCTCCGTCTTTGCGGTGGCTGCCTTGGGGTTTCTGGCCTTGAGGATGTCCAGAATTGTCTGGATCCCCTTCTGGGTCGGGTAAGGTTTTTTCTGAAAGTACTGCGCGTAAGTCTTATAGTTTTGCTCGACCAGCTCGGGATCGCTGGCTCTAAGGTATTTCCCGAGGACTTTTTTGCTGAAGGCCGGATCCTTATAAAAAAGAGCAATTCCCTGAATGTATGCCTTCAGGAAACGCTCGAGGTCATTTTGATGTTCCGCCAACGCCTGGCGGTTCACCGCGACTCCCGTCCACTGAATCTCCAGACCCAGAGATCCCAAACGAAGGAGCTGCTGAAGCCCGGCTTTCTCTGCCGTATAGACATATGTCTCCGTGAAACAGCCTGCTTCCGCAGAGCCCGCTTTGACGGCGGCCAGCGTATTGGGCGCCGAGCCCACCTGGATCATCGTCACGTCCCGGTCGGGCTTAAGACCGAAATGTTCCAGGGCGATCCGGGCGGACAGGTCGCTGGCTGAGCCAAATCGCGCCACCGCCATCCTTTTCCCTTTGAGATCCTGGAGCTGCCGGATACTCGGGATGCTCACGATGCTCATCGGAAAGGCATTGACCGTGCCTGCCACCATAACGAGAGGGGCTCCAGCCAGGACCGCTTGCACGATGGGAATCCCCGTGATGGAGACGATAGGGACATTCCCGCTCACCAGTGCCTGGGCTGCCAGGGAACCGGATTGCAAATAGACCATTTCGACGGAGACGCCGTAGCGGGGAAACAACTTCGCCTCGTAGGCATTCCACAGGGGACTCATCTCCGCCGCCAGGGCGGCATACCCCACGGTCAGGGGCTTTTGCTGAGCCTGCACAACTCTTGGCCCCCAGAGTACGAAAGCAGCCAGGATGAACAGGCACCAGCTTGTCTTCCGGAATCTCAAAGCGACCTCTCTCTTCATGGTTCCACCCTCCCATAATTTTCCGCAAGTCATAGAGAATATACTCCATGCTGCCGGCAATGATTGGAAGCATAGAGAAAGCCTTTCAGGAGATCAAGACTTTACCATATCTTTTGTTTTTCTGGACCAGAGTCAGATCCGAGAAGCGGTGAGGAAGGCTTCGTGGATGGCGTCCAGTGCCTTGCGTGGCTTGCTGGCGTCGCCGACCAGATGAACCTCGGGGATCTTCCCTTCGAGTTCCTCGAAGAGGCGGCGCTCCGGCTGGGCTCCGATGGCCAGAACCACGGTATCTGCGGGCAGGAACTTGCGTCCATCGTTCCCTGACACCCACACACCTTCCGAGGTGATCTCTTCGGCCCGGGTCTCTGTGAGAATCTTGATCCCGTGTTCTTTCAGGGTCATCAGGGTACTCCAGCGGGTCGTTCGGCCGATGTCGGCGCCCACACGCGGCAGCATCTCGATCAGCGTCACATCCCGCCTGGGCTTTTCACCGTTCGTTTGCTGCTCTCCCGGCAGAAGCTGGTAGTGCTGGAGATAGGAGAGGGGCGACATCTCCTTTTCCCCTTCCGAGGCCAGGAGGAGTGCGGTATCGCAGCCCACGCCGCCTCCGCCGATGACAATCACCCGGTCGCCGACAGGGATTCGCTCTGCTAGAACCTCATGGGCCTGCACGACGCCGGCTAAGGTGGCACCGGGAATCTTTGGAGAGATGGGTTTGGCTCCGCTAGCGACTATGAGGACATCGGGCTGAAAGGCCAGGATGCTGTCCGCAGTGGCCTCCTTTTCCAGAACGATCTCGACTCCGAGAATGCGAAGCTGGGTTTCCAAGTAAGCAATGAGGTTCAAGTATTCTTTCTTCTCTTCCAGGACAGCCGCCAGGCGGAACTGTCCACCCAGAGATTTTTTCTTTTCCCAGAGGGTCACCCGATGGCCGCGCAGTGCCGCGACCCGGGCTGCTTCCATGCCGCCGGGCCCCCCGCCGATGACGAGGATCCGCTTGGGACGTCCAGCCCGGCCGATCTCTCTTTCCCCTTCGTAGCCCGCTCGTGCGTTGACCGTGCAGGTGATCCGATCGCCTGCAAAGAGGCGGTCGTAGCACCCTTGCTGGCAGGCAATGCAAAAAGAGATCTCGTCGATTCTCCCTTCCTGAGCCTTCTTGGGGAAAAACGGATCGATGATCAATGCGCGGGCGAGGGAAATAAAATCAACCTGTCCTTCGGCGATGGCCTCTTCCGCCACAAAGGGGTGGTTGATCCTTACCCCACCGATGACGGGGATCCGGAGCACGACCTTCTTGACCTCTGCGATCAGGGGCATGAAAGCTCCCCGGGGGACCATGGCCGGCGTCAGGGGTACCGAAGTTTCGTGACCTCCGACGGTGACGTGGATCGCATCGACACCGGCCTCTTCCAGGGCGGTGGCGATCTGCTTGGCTTCTTCCAGCCCATGGCCTCCCAAGAGACATTCATGGGCTGTTATCCGAACGATCAGCGGATAGGCTTCCACTTCCCGACGCGCTAAAGCGATCATCTCGAGAAGAAAGCGCAGCCGGTTCTCCAGGCTGCCGCCGTATTCATCCGTGCGTTGGTTTGTCAGAGGGGAGAGGAACTCACGGGTCAGGTAGCCGCTGCAGGCGTTGATCTCCACGGCGTCAAAGCCGGCCCGCCTCCCCCGGTCAATGTCTTCCACGAATTGCCGCTGGATTTCCTTGATCTCGGCGACGGTCAGTTCCCGGGGAACGGACCGGCTGTGCGGGGAGGGGATCGGGGAAGGAGAGACGGGCTGGGTGCCGATGATCTTGGGGTCCGCGTACTTCCCGGCGTGGAAGAGCTGGAAAGCGACGGCCGCTCCGGCTTCGTGAACGGCGTCGGCGAGAGTTTTCAAACCCGGCAGGAAACGCTCCTCGCCGATCCCCGGATACATGAGGTTTTGCAGACCGGTCTTCTGGTCCGCTTGGTAAGGACCGGCGATGATGAGTCCCGCACCGCCTCGGGCCCGTTCCTGGAAGAAGTGAATCATCCGAGGGGTCACATAGCTGTCCTCGGCGAAGTGGTGGGATACGCAGGCCATGACCACCCGGTTCTTAAGGGACAAAGAACCAATGAACCCTGGTTTAAACAGCTCTGAGAACATGAGCATTTCCTTTCGACAGACCAACTGATCTTAACCGAGTACCACTTTCGGTGGATTTGCTTCAATAAGGCAGGAATACAGATTCCCTAATGCATTTTCATTAGATTCGCACCGGGACCTCCGTGGGGTATAGTGGCCAATAACGACCGGCTCTCTTCCGGGAGGAGAGAGGGACAGAAAGGGGAGCCATGGAACTTAGCGATGACGGCATGTGCTTTGCCTGCGGCAAAAAGAACCCGTTGGGACTTCACCTAAAGGTTCGACTGGAGGGGGAGCGGGACGCGGTTGCCGAGTTTACCCCAGCGAAAAACCACCAAGGCTACAAAGACATCGTCCACGGCGGGATTCTCGTCACGGTTCTCGACGAAGTGATTGCTCACACGCTCTATCAGCGGGGGATCCTGGCCATGACGGGCAAGCTGGAGGTGCGCTATCACCGCCCGGCGCTGGTGGGTGAGACGCTGCAGGTCCGGGCCACAATCGAGAAGGAGTCCTCCCGGGGGTTTGACGTGAGAGCCCAGGCGGTCAACCGGGCCGGTGAGAAGGTGGCCGAGGCCCGGGCCACAATGATCCGTCAGCGTCATACCGGCCCGTCTTCAACTGGATCTGCCGGCCTCTTCCCGGCAAAACCATAGTAACCAGGATACCCCCCGGCCGAGAGGCTCAAGACAGACTTCCCGGGGAGGAGGCTTTCTCTTCCTGAAGCTTGCGGGCAATGTAGGCGCGCAGATCCTTCTTGGAGATTTTCCCGAATCCAGACACGGGAAGCTCGGGCAAAATTTCCAGGCGTTCGGGGAGCTTGAAGCGGGCAATTTGCTTGGTCTCCAGGAAAGCGACGAGTTCAGGCAAACTAAGGTTTTTTCCTGCCCGGAGAACCACAAAGGCACACATCTTCTCTCCGAAAACCGGGTCGGGCATGGCCGTGCAGGCCACGTTGTGCACGCTCGGATGGGTAAGGACCAGGTTCTCGATCTCCTCAGCGCTGATCTTTTCCCCGCCCCGGTTGATGAGATCCTTGCGGCGCCCTTCCACGATCAGGTTTCCCGAAGGGTGGC
>JACPSX010000067.1 GCA_016193065.1 Candidatus Tectimicrobiota bacterium
GCTGCCCCCTGAGCACTGGCACCATAGATATTGAGGCGCGGAAAGAAAAAGCGGAGCTGCGGCCCCGGTTCAACCTCTGCAACTGGCGAGTGGAAGAAGCCTCGGTAGGCATAGACCGAGAGATCCCAGCCCGCCACGTTCCGGAAGAGTCTGAGCCCGGCCTCGGTGTGGTCGATCGACGTTGAAGGCTCATCCGTCCGTCGGGACTCGATGGCAGCCATGGGATCCTGGAAGCGGATTCGGCTGCCGGCCTCGGGGACCGTGTCGGCCCTGAAGTGAGGAATCAGGACGAGCTGGAGCGAGGCACCTTTCCAGTAGCCAGTAGCACTGACTGCGTCAGACCCCTTCTTCAGGTACTCGAGCGGGAGGCCCGAGATGAATGCGACCCAGTCCTTTGGAAAGACGTCATTGATGAAGACCAGGTCGCCGACTCCCCAGGTAATGACCTGCCGCCCGAGGCGCAGGTCCACGGTCGGCAACCCGAGGTCCAGATAGCTCTCCCTGATCTCACTGTCTACTTGGCTGCCCACCGCGTCGTAGATCAGCTCCCCTTTCGTCATGAGCGCCCAGCGCTCAGCTCTCGGGCCGGATCAGCCGATAGGCGGAGGCAGCCTGAAAGAACCCGTGAAGCGGAAACTCTGCCGCGGCTGACATCCCCGGGCCGAGGAAGACCAACACCACAACGACGAGTTCGATGCGGTACCTCACGAGGCCCCATCTCACCGGACCAGTTCCGCCGGCGGTGCCCGGAGCGCGCGCTCGCTGAAGAGGTCGGGAGAAAGCTTCAGGTTATAGCGGACGTTCTTGAAGACGACCTCGGTCCAGTGCCCGGACTGGGCGTTCTTCATGAGCCGCTTCGTGATCGTCCAGAACCCCTGAACGTTTTCGGTTTCCTCAGCGGTGAAAACGCGCGCCCGGTCGCCGCGCCGGTCGGAGTGCTCCACCTTCAGCGGCAGCCAGGTGGTCCTGTCAATCCAGGAAAGCTTCCGGCTGAAGTCCTCTCTGGCAGGGTCTTTCGGAATGCTCTCCACCACATAGGCGTCCCGCTCTCCGATCTTCTCCTCCCGGAGGAGTTTATGGGTGTCCTCCTCGGGCTCGCGGCCGGACACGTCCTCGTAGCTGAAGTCCGAGCCGACGAAGCTCGTGTGCTTGTCGCTGGCCGCGATCCGGCGGACCAGCTTGAGGGCTGGCACGTAAAGCCAGCGGTCATCGTCGCGCCCGAGGTAGGCCCAGACCAGGAGCGCCATGTCCCGCACATCCGGCGGCCGGTGGAAATAGAGGAAGTAGCGCTGCTCGCCACCCAGTTGGAGGTTGCGCCGAGTCATCGTCAGCTCGCGGATCCGCTCGTGCCCCTCCCTGGAGATAAGCCGCATGAAGATCCTGGCCCGCATGTCCTCTCCCTGGTAGTACATGGCCAGGTAGGAGCGTCGCATGATCTCGTCAGCGGACGGCGCCTGGGCGCGAGCCGGTAATGCGCTCCAGGCGACCAGCATGATTCCGGCGATCCACAACCACACGGCCTTTTTCATCAACGTTCCTCCTTGAGCCTCTGGGTAAGCCACTGGGGAAATAGCGCGATCAGGGCTGGCAGGTAGACCACGGTGGCCAGCGCCGAGAGCAGCATGATGGCGATCATGAAGGCGCCAACCGTGATGTACGGGGTGAGGCCGGCAAAGAGCATGACGGCAAAGCCCGAGGCGAAGAGAAAGGCGTTCCTCACGATCCCGCGGCCTGGGCGTGCAGCCGTCCAGACGAGAGAGCCTTTAAGATCGCGCGTCTCCCGGTAACGCTGTTGGAAGCGGCTCACGAAGTGGATGGCGAAGTCAATGGCGAGGCCCAGGGACAGGGTCGAGAGGACCGAGATGGGCATGTCGAAGTCCTTCCGGACAAAGCCCACGGCCCCGTAAATAAGGACCACGGTGAAGAGCAGCGGGAGGAAGCTCACCACCCCCCAGCGCGGCGAGCGGTAGTCCAGGATCAGGAGGAAGAAAACGAAGATGCAGGAGGCGATGAACCCCTCCAGCATCCCGACGAGGACCTGGTCGTTCCAGACCATGTTGAAATAGGCGATCCCCGCGGGCTTCACCTCGGCGCCGGGGATCGGCGTGGCGGTAAGGTCACGCCGGACTTTCTCTAGGAGCGCACGGGTCTCCACTGCATTCCAGCTCCTCAGTTGGACCATGAGGTTCGCCTTCTGGTGGGGGTAGTCCACGAGGTTGTTAAGGTCCCGGGGGCGCGCTGCCATGCTGAAAAGGAGCAGCTCCTGGGCGACTGCCTCTTGCGAGTCCGGAATCATCGCGCGCGAGGGGCTGTTGTCGCTGAGAACCTGGTGGACGCGCTTCACCACGTCCGCCACCGAGACCGCCTTTCCCACAACCGGCTCTCTCTCGATCCTCCGCTGGAGCCCTTCAAGGGCCTTGAGAAACTCGGGGCGGGTTACGGCGTCCGACTTCTTCCCGTCGGCGACTAGGTAGAGCATGGCCGTCCCCCCGAGGTCCCGGCTCAGTTGCCGGTCCGCCACCCGGATTTCACTCCCGGGTTTGAACCAGGACACCATGTTGTTGTTGATCCGGATCTTCGAAATCCCCACGGCGGAGATCACCAGCAGGACCACGCCCACCAAAGCCACCGGCGTCTTCCACGCCACGCAAGCCTGCCCGATCCTCCCGAGCCATGAGGAAGAGAGATCGTCCTCACGGCTCACCGGGATCGGTCGGCCCTCGCGGGCAAGTGCCAGAAGCGCGGGGACGAGGGTGAAGCTCATGAGGAGGATGACGAAGGTGCCGAAGGCCACCAGGAGGCCGAAGACTCGAACCGGGATGATCGGCCCGATCGCCAGGGAGGCGAAGCCCGCGATGGTGGTCAGATCCGAGAAGAGTACCGGGGTGGCTACGGCTGCCATGGTCTGGCGGATCGCCTCGCGCCGGTCCCCCACCTCCCGCCGCCGGAAGACGAACTCGTTAAAGATATGCACGGTGTCGGTTGAGATGGCCATGAGAAAGACCGGGCTCATGGAGGCCATGATGTGGATCGGGATTCCGAGACCGATGAAGAGCCCCATGCCCCAGATGATGGCGATCATGGCCACCGCCATGTTGGCTCCGACCACCCACCAGCTCCGGAACATGAGGAAGAGGACCCCGCACATCACCATCCCGGCCAGCGGGGAGAAGAGCGCCATCTGGCGGAACATCTCGGCTCCGAAGGTATCCCGCGCCACGGGATCGCCCGCAATGTAGTAGCGCTCGGGACCGCGCTCTTTTCCTGTAAGCTGCCGGAGCCGGTCCGCGATGGCTTTCCCGTTGGCGCTCTTCTCGATGGGAATGTAGATGGCAGTCGCTCGCGCGTCAGTGGAGACCAGGCGCCCCGCCAGGAGCGGGTTGTCGAGAACCTGCCGCTTGAGCCCTTCGGCTTCGGCAGCATCATGCGGAATGCGGTCGAGGATCGGGCGTGCTTGAAGGACGCCGTTAGCTATCGAGACATCATTGACGGTGGGCAGGGCGACTACATCCCGCGCAATGACCCCGGGGAATCTCAGGATGGCATCGGTGAGCCGGGCAATCCGGGCGAGGATCTCGGGCGTGAAGACCCCCCGCTCGCTTTGGATTTCCACGACGATCACGTCCGGATGGAGGCCGAACCAGCCTTCCACCTGATCGTTGTACTGTCGAACGGGCGAGGTGATCGGGAGCATGTTCTTGGGGTCGGTGTCCGTCCTGATCCGGGGAAGTTGGCTCCCGAAGGCGAGGGTGAGAATGAAGACCAGGACCAGGACGGTGCGGGGATGGTCAGCACACCATTGAACCAGGCCTTGGCGGAAGGATGTCCACCTCGCTCTCATGACTGTCCTCCCTTTAGGGTTCGACCCGGATTCTGCCTCTGGAGTCGGCAGTGATCTCACCGATGAGAGCCCGGACCGAAACTCCAGCGGTTTCCAGTTCCTCCAGCAACTGTTGGGTCTTCTGTTTGGGGACAGAAATGAGGAGCCCACCGGATGTCTGGGCATCGGCCAGAATCAGGCGCTCCACTTCGGAAATCTCCGGGTTCCAATCAATAGCCCCTTCCAGGAATCGCAGGTTCGCGTAAGTCCCGCCGGGTACGAACCCCTCTTGAGCCAGTTCCCGTGTGCCGGGAATCACGGGGATCTGAGAGCGGTAGATCCGGGCTCCAACTCCTGCCCCCTCGGTCATTTCATGGAGATGACCGAGCAGGCCGAAGCCTGTGACGTCTGTGCAGGCATGGACTCCCACCTTTTGCATGGCTCGAGCGGCAGGCCCGTTCAGTGTACTCATGGCCTCCACGGCCGCATCAACCGCAGCGGGATCGGGTTTTCCCTTCTTCAATGCAGTCACGATGATGCCGATTCCCAGGGGCTTGGTGAGGATCAGATCATCCCCGGGCCGGGCTCCTGAGTTAGTGACCACGCGGGCCGGGTCGATGAGTCCGTTGACAATCAGGCCGTACTTGGGTTCCTGATCATCAATGGTGTGCCCGCCGATGATCTCGATCCCGGCCTCGGCTGCCTTGTGGGCCCCTCCTTTGAGGATCTCCCCCATTATGCTGAGGGGGAGGGTTCCAGAGGGGAAACCAATGATATTCAGGGCAAAGAGAGGCTCGGCTCCCATGGCGTAGATGTCGCTTAGGGAATTGGCAGCGGCAATTTGCCCGAAAACGTAGGGGTCATCCACAACGGGGGTGAAAAAGTCGACGGTTTGCACTAGCGCTTGATGGTCATTGATCCGGTACACGGCAGCATCGTCCGAAGTCTCCGGCCCTACCAGGACCCGAGAATCTCGTATGGGGGGTAGCTGGCGCAGAACCTGCGCCAGGTCCTGGGGACTGATCTTGCACCCTCACCCCGCCCCGTGGCTTAGGCTTGTAAGGCGGATCGATTGACTAGCTTCCATTTTTTTGCCCTCCCTTTTTGAATTGATGTTTTCACGCCGTGATTTCTTAACCCTGGAACACACCCCACCACATCCGGATGGCCGCAAAGGCGATCAGGAGGGCGAGCAGGGTGCGGAGCACGGGTGCTTTGACCCGCTGGCTCCACATTCCTCCCAACCACCCTCCGCCCAGTGCGCCGGCGCTTAGAAAAAGAGCCATTTCCCAGTGGATTTGGCCTCCAAGGGCTTTACCGAGAGTTCCGGCAAGGGCCGAGAGGAAGACAATGGCCAGAGAACTCCCCAAGGCCATCCGCGTGGGAATTTTCAGGACAAAGATAAGGGTCGGGACGATGATAAAGGCTCCGCTTTGACCCACGAGCCCGCCGAGAAATCCAATCACAAGACCTGAGCCGGCGGCAAGGAGGCGGCAAAAGCGGAGCTCTTCCCCCGGAGCGGGAGACTGTTCCTTTTTGGGTAAAATCATCAGGACGGCGGCCACGACGGCCATGCCGGCAAAGATAGCCAGTAAAGCTCTAGCCTCCGTGTGGCGAGATGCCAGGGCGCCGAGAAATGAGGCAGCCACGCTGCTTGTCCCCATGGTGAGGACCAGGTTCGGGTGCACGCGGTCGAATTGGCGGTGGGCGACAACGCCGGAGAGAGAGGCGGCAAGGCTCTGGACCATGGTAAGCCCGGCCACCACCTTCATATCGAAGGCGCCAACATGCAGGAGGGGCGGAACGTACAGAAGGAGAGGGGCCATGATGATGCCCCCACCAATTCCCAGAAGCCCTGCCAGGAGACCTCCGGCGAGCCCCAGTCCTGCCAGGCTGCCTGCGAGTTCAGCGGTCATTGACACGGTCCCTCCCGAGATCAGAAATCCATTCCGGCCCTACGCTACGTTTCTCTTTGAAGCTTGTCCAATCGGAAGTTTGGATAGAGCTATTTCTTCGATTGATAACTGCGGCGGCCTGAAGGGAGTGTGATGCGGCAGAGAACAGGGCAGAAATTCTGGAAATGGCTGCGGATCGTGGTCAAGTCTTGCTCGAAGGTTGCCGAGGAAAGAGTAAGGATTTGCTTGATTTCTAATCAGGCCCCCTTTAACATGGGCCGGGAAGTGCTAGATCTCCCCTCTCTCCGGGAGTGAGCAATGATCAGTCTTCGAAAGATTCTGGCGTTTGTCGGAATTCTTGTCGTCGTCGCTGCCGCCGTTTTTGCGTATTTCGACTACAAGCAGGGGATCTGGTTCTTCAAACCCAAGGGGCTCCCCCTGTTGCAAACAGCGCGTGCCGCCGAGGATCTGATCCCCGCGAGCCCCGTCTTCTATCTTTCCGTGCGCGATGGGGCCGGCCTTTGGCAGAAAGTCAAAACCTCCAACTTCTATCAGAGGGTCAGTGGTGCGGCGAGTAAGACTCCCCGGAAAAGCTCGGGGAGCGCACCCTGGTCCCAGCCCGTGCAGCAACTGGAACAAAATCTCGGTCTCAAGCTCGACGAGCAGAATCTTCTGAAGCTGTTCGGCAAGAAGGTGGTCCTGGCTTTTTACGGTGTGGGCGAGAAAACCGGAGTCGACGGCCTGCTCATCACCGAGACGGACATGTCCCCGAAGGTTTGGGAGTTCTTTGTCCGCCTCAAAGGGAAGTACGGTAAGGACCCCATGGCTCCCCAGGCCGTTCCCTACAAGGGAGTGGAGATTTTTTCCTTCCGGAGGCCGGTCACCCGGGAGCCGGGTACCCGGCGCCAGGAGGCAGGGTTTTATGCCTTCGTCGGTAAGTATTTGTTCGCCTCCTCCCGAATGGAGCGCCTGAAAGGAGCCATTGACCTGGCATTGGGAGCGCCCCCAGCCAAGTCCTTCGGCCCCAAGGTCAAGAAGGCCGCCGATGACCTTGATAAGAATCCGTTCCTGGTTTTCGTCGGTGACAGCTCCAGGGCCTTGGAGTGGGTCCAGAGCGCCATCCCGCCAGCCCAGCGCCAGGTCTTCCAGGCTGGCGTTTTGCAGAGGTTTAAGGCGTTCGGGCAGGTGACCTTGACGGCTTCCGCGCAGAAGGGCCTCCTCGTCAAATCCCGCCTTGAGTTCGACCCGGGGCAACTGGCCCCCGAGCAGGCGAAGCGCTTTGTCCAGCCTCCTGCCACCTACCGGTCCCTTGCTTTCGTTCCCGAGGATGCCATTGCTTACGGGGCGGACAACAGTTTTGATCCCCGGACACCCGCAGGGCGGGTACCCGGGGGCCGCAGCCGTACGGCTTCCGAGGCGGACACCCGCAAGGCGGACACCCGCAAGGCGGACACCCGCAAGGCGGGTACCCGGCAAGCTGCAACTTCCGAGAAGTTGCGATTCTCTCTGGAAAAGGAACTGGGAGTCAGCATCGAGCGCGATCTGATCCCTCTGGCGGGAAAGGAATGGGCTTATGCCTTGCTGCCGCCGGATGCCGGGAGTTCGTTCCCGGTCCCCCAGCTCCTGGTGATCCTGCAGATCAAAGATCGGGCCAAGGTGGATCGTTTTCTCCGGGGG
>JACPSX010000203.1 GCA_016193065.1 Candidatus Tectimicrobiota bacterium
ATGTGGATCGCCACGGCTTCCCTCGCCGCTTTATCCAGGAGCGAATTTCCATGGGAGCGTTGGAAAATGAGCGGCATCAGATATTCGAACATGGTCCCGGTCCAGCTGAGCAGCACCCGACGCCGGCCGATCGCGCTGTAGGGTCGGCTCATCGAGAACCAATGTTCAATGGGGACGTCTCCCCGCGCGACGGCTACGAAACTTCCGAACCGCGCCTCACTCGCCAGAAGATCGTAGTAAGCGCTATCCAAGCGGCCTGCAGAGACGTTGTAGCCGATGGAGAACAGCCGTCGTTCAGGGTCATACAGGAAGCCCATGTCGATCGATTCGGATAACTCTCGCACATTTTTGATGAGCCGCTCGCCCGAACCCAGCATTTCGCCGGCCAGCCATTTCGACTTTGCGAAGGTCTGCATAAGGTGGTCAAGCCATTCGAATAGGGGGACTACGGCCGCAGGAGCCGCCTCCCGGACCGACTGGAGGATCTGGATGCAACGAACGTGCCCGTTGGCAAGATCGACAAGTGAAGGCGCGTGATGCAGATCCTGGCGGATGGCAAGCACCGCATCCGGACCCAGCGGAGCGACCTCTTCTTCCGTCTTTTCAGCGAGGATTTCGATCCAGGCCAGATAACGATCCGCGATCCCTAGCCAGGCCGATACCTGACTCTCCATCTGCCCGGCCCAATAGGCTGCACCCGTTTCAATGTGGGCGGACTCACGCGCCTCATCGGCTAGAGTCCCTACGTACCCTTGCACGCTGCGCAACAGGTGAATCACGTCGACGATGCGATCCGGCGGGGCTTCCCATGCGCCCATCAGTTCGTCGAGAGCGTGCGCATTAAAACCGGCAATGCTTCCCTCTTCCACGACCCGTCTCAGAATTTCCTTGGTGTCACCCAGGCCTTCACAGGCTCTTCCATCAAGGACAGGTCGCTGAATCAGCTCATCAAGTCCATGCTCCAGGGTCCACAAGGCACCAAGCAGGTTTCCGCTGTCGACGGCGGACACGTAGCGGGGTTCGAGAGGGGTCAGAGTTTGAAGATCGTACCAATTCAGCAGATGACCCTCATGGCGCTCCAGTTTGCCGATCGTTTCCATGGAATGCGTCAGCTTTTCGACGACCTCATCCCCCGTCAGATATCCGAAATCATGCGCGGCCAGCGCGCTCAGCATCCAGAGGCCGATATTCGTTGGACTGGTACGCATCGCCAACCGGTTCTGAGGAGAAACCTGGTAGTTGTCGGGCGGAAGCCAAGAGGTCTCCTCACTGACGAAGTCCGAGAAAAAGCGCCAGGTGCGTCGTGCGACATTCCTCAGGAACCGCAGATCCTGTCCTAGAAGCAGGTACTGCTGTTGCTTCGCCGGCGGTCCTACGTTCAAGAGCCATCCGAGCAAAGGAGACAAGAACCACAATACAAGCCAGGGGCTCGCCAGCGCCAGGTCTGACGGCATCCAGCGAACCACCGCCCAACCGACCATCACACTGAACAAGCTCCCCAGGCCCAAAGAAGCTACAAACAATGACTGCCGACGCGCGGCACTCCAAGGGATCACCCGGGCCGGAGTCCACTCGAGCAACTTATGGCGAGTGATGAGGCGCCGGTACCAAACCCGCAAGATGGCATCTATAGCGAGCCCAGCTTGGTGCGGAAGCAGCGCGGCATCCGCAAGCGCCCGCAGCAGGTCGTGCGCCACCTTCGAGAAGGAGAAGCTCTTCAGACCCTTGTGGGTGGTCACCATTGTGAAGGGCTGCGCAAAAGGGTGGAAGAGCAACTGTATGGCGACCACAAGCGTAGAGATCCACCCAAGCTGGGAAGACGTAAGCCAGGAGGCGATCAGCAAGCCCAGGCTGGTCGCGGGTAGCAGGCTGCGGCGCAAGTTGTCGAAAATCTTCCAACGGTTGAACGTGGAGAGCGGGTTTGGGCCATGCCCTCTTCCCGACTGGGGAACGCGAGGAAAGAGCCAATCCGCGATTTGCCAATCACCACGAATCCAACGATGCTGCCGGCTGCTGTAGCTCCGGTAACCCTGCGGGAACTCGTCATAGAGCTCAATATCACTGGCCAGACCCACTCGGACGTGCGCTCCTTCGATCAAGTCATGGCTCAGCACCCACTCTTCAGGGAACCTTCCTGAAAGCACCCGACTGAAGGCGCGCACATCATAGATGCCCTTTCCATGATAAGAGCCTTCGCCCGTGAGATCCTGATTGGCATCGGAAACCGCCTTGGTATATGGGTCAATTCCGACCGCGTCGGCGAAGAGACGGCTGAAAGGCGAGGCACTTGTGCTCGGCAGGGTAGGACTCACGCGCGGCTGGATGACCGTGTAGGAGCCGGCTGCAATTCTCCCTTCGGCAGCGAAGCGCGGCTGGTTCAGGGGATGTGCCAGGGTCTCGATCATCCTGCGGGCAGTCCCATGAGGCAACTGTGTGTCGCTGTCCAAGGTGATGATGAACCTCACGTTCGACAGATGATCCGGGTCGCCGACAAATACCAAACGGCCGGCATCTTCAGGCCGCGTTCCATCGATCAGGCGGTTGAGCTCTTCCAACTTTCCGCGTTTGCGCTCCCAACCGATGTACTTCTGCTCGGATTCACTCCATGTGCGGTTGCGATGGAAAAGGAAGAAACGCTCACCACCATACCGGTGATTGAGACCTTCGAGGCCTTCGATTGCAGTTTGGAGCAGCCGTTCATCTCCCTCACGGCGTGCCTGATCCGCATCGGTGTAGTCCGTGAAGAGGCTGAAGAGGAGATTGGCTTCTTTGTTGGCCAGGTACCTGATTTCCAGCTTCTCCACGTCGGCCCGGATCGCCTCCTCGTCCGCCAGCAGCACGGGCACAACGACCAGCGTTCGAAATACATCTGGAATCCCTGAAGCCTCGAAATCCATCTTCGCAAGGGTGCGGGGTGGAAGCAGCCGCGTGACCAGGTAATTGATTACCTCGATCGCCAGTTGGCTGGCGGGGATCAGCAAAAGGAGTGCTATTGAGAGCTGAATCCCGGGCGACTGTCCGCCCAGGCCAAACCCGACGATCAGGGAAATGAACAGCGCAGAGAAGAAGCTGAGCCCAAGAAAGTACACGGCAGAATGATGGCGATATACCCATTGCAGAGCGCGGAAACGCGGTGTTTCACGACACCGTATGAGCCGCGCAAACTCGCGCCTCCCTTCCCCGATGAGATAGGTCCCGACGTGGGTCCAGCGCTCATCCTCCGCCGATTCACGCCCGGCTCGTGTGGCCCTCTCGATAGCGCGTTGGGCGACTTGTTCCTCCGTTTGGCCGGACCCACGGGCGAACTCTTCAATCGCCCGGCGATACCGATCACGAGTGTCGAAATCCATCTTGGGATACACGCCGGATGGATCAAACCAAAGCAACTGCTCCACGTGGCTTAGATTCTCGAAGATCTGTCTCCAATCCAACAGAGCGAGCTGTCGCAAGCTGGTAAACGCATTCCCGATCGATATCTGATCCTTCGTCTGGCGGTTTTGCTCACGCAGGTTGAGATCGTTCAAGGATTTCCGGAGCGTGCGCTCAAGCCAGATCTGGACCGGCACCAATGCGGCCGCCTCGTCATAGAGATGACCGACAAGTTGAGAACCAAAATAGGGGCTCGGGCTCGGTTGGGTTTCAGCAAGTTCTGCCAGGATCGAGAAGAGCTGGTTAGGATCTCGCCGATTGGCTGTAATGAGCCTGTTCGCCCAGAAGCCGGCGATCTCACGCTCTCGCAGGTCTGTCAGGGCTCTTACGGCGAGACCCTGGATGCTCTCGATCAACGTGGTGCGCAGCATCTGGGGGACCGCCCAGAGTTCGCCGATCGTCAGCGTGCGCACGGATTGATATGCTTCAATGAATGCCAGGATATTCTCCCGGTCGAGACGCAAGTCCGTATGGGAGACGAGTTCCTTCGCCAGGCCGTAGATGCGCGGTAGACCCCGGTAAGGCTCGTTGGCAAGTGCCGGTAGTTCCTGGTAGTAACGCCGGGGAAGGTTCAGATGAACCTCGCGGGCGTTGCCCTCGACGATGTATTCATTATCGAGAATCCACTCGGCGCTTGGACTCACACTATGTTCCAGTCGACTCGCTTCGGAGAGATCCGAGCAAACCTGATGGACCCACTGACGGGCCCGTTCAAGACGATCGAGTAGTTCGGTATTCCGCTGCGGCTTTGGGTCCACCTGGTGATCCACAGCCAGGCGCTGGGCATGCTCCTGGATTTGTGCCGGGGAGAGCGGCACTCCGGAGCTCCGCACGTCTCCGATTGGACTCTCGCGCTGCGGATGCAGGACGAAGACCGCGGGCGGGACCTCGCCGATTTCCCGAAGTATCCCCACTGGAAGCCTCAAGGTCTCGACCGGCGCCTGGAGAATCAGAACGGTCTCCCCAGATACCAACCAACGTGCGTGATCCTCAAGCAGCCTTCGTTCGACACCGTATTTCGACCGTCGTATCCACATCCCGCCAAAGAGGGCTCCGACGAATCCAGCCGACAGGATCGAAGTCAGGGGAGAAAAAGTTGCGCTCAGAATGGACTCCGGCCAGTGAAGGACCAGGGAAGCCACTCCGGCGAGACCCCCCAACAGGATGGTAGCCAGGGTCGCACCGAGGGCACGGCGCCAAAAGAACGGATCCCATTTGTGTACGTCTCCGTCCGCGGTCTTGTGCACGAATGCAGCGCGCCGGAAGCCCCTCCTCTTCAGTTCCCGCAGGGCTCCACGAGCTTCATTCTGTCTTGCAAAGTAACTTATGAGAATACCTGCTTCCACTTGCCGTCCTTGTCTCACCACTTTATCTAAGCTTCTAAGCATTGCGATGGTAGACCAGCCACTACTTCCGCCTCCGGATGGCCCGGATGATCTCGTCGAGACGATGGAGGGAGGTAAAGGTTCCAAGGGCAGACGTGGACGAGGAAACGAGGATAAGACCTCCCCCGAGTTGTTAGATGGATGTTAGGTAAAAAGAGAAAGGGGCTAGGGAGTGTATCCCTAACCCCTATTATTATTTGGTAGCGGGGGCTGGATTTGAACCAGCGACCTTTGGGTTATGAGCCCAACGAGCTACCAGACTGCTCCACCCCGCACCGCGTTAGATTGGAAATGATCCGATCCAGAAAGCCGAATCCATTATAGGTCTTGTTCCCATAATGTCAAGATATTTCGGGCTCTTGCGCACCCCTTTCTTCCCGTATTCCCGTCCCCATGATGTGACCCTAGAGGGGGGTGACCACTTCCTCCCCCGACAGCTTCACATATATCTTCTCGGACCGCGCGGGCTTGCCCTCCATGCGGTCCTTGAGCCAGTCGGCCACGTACGTGCGAGGATGCGGGTTGGCAATTGAATGCTTTTCCCCTTCGCACACGATGAGGGTCTTGGGGACGGAAATTCCTTCCACATGGCGATAGACGTGCTCGATGGGGCAAAGCTCGTCATCTTCGCCAGCCAGAACGAGGTAAGGAGTCGTAATCCGGGAAGCAGCCTCTCGGGCGTCCAGAGTGCGGGCGAAGCGGTTAAATTCCTCTTCGTCCTGGTAGCCCGTCATGTACATGTAGTTCAGCTTGAAGGTCGGCGAGGCTTTCTCGAATAGGCTGTTCATGCCCGGTTCCAGACAGATGTTGGCGACCGCGATGGCCCGCACCCGGTTGCCGGCTGCTGCGCCGACCAGCGTCCCCCAGTAGGACCCCATGCTCACCCCAAAGATGGCGATCCGTTCCGGATCGACCTCCGGGCGTCGGGCCAGCAGCTCCAGGGCCGCCGTTCCGGCCTCCGCGTAGTTCGTCGCGGTGACCCGGATCTTCCTCAAGTTGCTCGTGCCCTGCCCCGGTCCGTCCAGCCTCAGGACCGCCAGCCCCCGCTCCAGGAAGGAATCCCCATAAAGAGAGCCCTCCTCCTTCACGGAATCCATTCCTGGAATCCCCAGTATGGCCGGAACTTTCCCCTGGACCTCTCTGGGCAGGTGCAGAAGACCTGAGAGGCTTTTCCCCTCAAAGGGGACTTCCACCCGCTCGATCCGGTGATCCGCGTAGGCGATGTACTTGTCGTAGCAGTGGTCCTTGTCCTCTTCCCAGGCCATCTTCTGAGGATTGTCGTCTTCAAAGAGCGGCCACTGGGCGTGGCAAAAGAGCTGGGCCGCGATGAAATAGTTCTCCCGGGCCGTGACCAGGTAGCCTTCCCGCTCGGCCTTTTCCCCCATCTCCTGGCGCCGCTGGCCCCCCCGGGCAAACTCCCGGCCGATGTCGTTAAACTTTTTCACCCGTTGGCCGATCGCCCGCAGGTCGCCGCCCACCGCCGCCCCGCAGTTGGCCAGGATCCTTCGGGTGCGCCCCTGATCCCAATCGAGCCCCACCACGTTCACGATGTGATCGAGGAGCCAGCGCTGCTCCTGCCAGCGCTGGACTTTCTTTTCCGTATCGTCCCGCATCATGCCCCATTCTCCCGGTTTCGTAAACGCTCTTCACCGTGGCCCGCACCAACTCCGATGCTTTCTGCCGCCCGCGCGCGTTCTGCACCGCGACAAACGCCTCGATGTTCTTGGCCTTTTACTCCTTCGCCCCTTTTACTGTCAACTGCAAACCCGTCTTTTCAAGAGACTGCCAGTTCGTTTCCGACCCCGGCTTACCGGGGAATTTCCTTGAAATTTCCCGTCTTCTTTTGCTACGATTCCCTCTGTCGTAATTCCGGAGGGGCAGCTCCCTAATCCCAAAAAGGGTCCGTTTTCCAGCCAAGTTCCGGGCCCAGGAACGCGTTGGAGTTCCCGACATGGCAAACAAGCTGAAAAGCGCTGCCGATGTGGTTCGGTCCATTCCGGACGGCTCCTCCATCGCCTTGGGCGGGTTCGCCGTCGCCCGCAACGTCATCACCGTCGTCCACGAGCTGATCCGCCAGCACAAGAAAAATCTCACCCTCTCCCAATGCGTGATGGGGATGGATACCGATCTCCTGGTGGGTGCCGGCCTGGTGAGCCGTCTCATTGTCGGTGGGGGATCCCTGGACCGGTTCGGCCTCGTGAACTGTGTGAACAGGGCTCGGGAGTCGGGGCAGGTCGAATCTCATGACTACAGCAGCCTCTCCATCTGCTTCCGATATCTGGCCGGGGCCCTGGGAATTTCCTTCATCCCGATTAAATCCCTGATTGCCTCCGAGGTGCTCGAGCGGCTGGAATCGGGGCCGGCTGCCACGGATGTGCAGCGAATGAAATGCCCTTTTACGGGGGAAGAATACCTGCTGCTCAAGGCTCTGACCCCCGATGTCGCTCTCGTTCACGTGCAGGTGGCCGACCGCGAGGGAAACTGCCGGATCGACGGGCCTCGCTGGGAGAACGAGGAGCAGGCCAAAGCAGCCCGCCGGGTCATCATCATTGCCGAGGAGATCGTGCCCACAGAGTACATCCAACGTTACCCAGAGCGAACCGTGATCCCGGCACACCGGGTGGAAGCGGTCATTCACCAGCCCTTCGGTGCCCACCCGACGGCCGTCTTTGGCTGCTACGATTACGACGGGGCTCACCTGGAGCTCTATGTGGATCACGTAAAGCGTCCCGATCGAGTGAACAAGTACCTGGACGAGTATGTCCTGAGCACTCGGGATCACTGGGAATACCTGGAGAAGGTGGGAGGACTCCAGCGCCTGAATGGACTGAGGGCCAGCCGCATCCTGGGCTATTGACCTCGCTCGCAGTCGCAGGGGATTCGCGTTTTGCCACTAGTAACCCCCCGTTCAGCCTTCGACCGGGTACCCGGCTTCCGGGTGAGGCCGAACGGGACGGGTATTGAAATCACTTGGTAGTTGACCGTTCGTGGTGAGCCTGTCGAACCACGAAAAAGACTTTTTCAGCAGCTCGCTAGGGTTCTGAAGTCCGACCCAGGGAGGAGCCATGACGGAAGGAGTCAGCGCCGCGGAAATCATGGCGGCTGCCGGAGCCAGAGAGTTGCGGGACGGGGAACTCATTGTCGTGGGCCTGGGGTTGCCCCAGGTGGCCTGCGTCCTTGCCAAGCGCACCCATGCCCCCGGCCTCACCTCCCTCCTGGAGATCGGTGTGGTCGACATGAACCCGATCGACACGCCGGTGGGACTGGCTGATTCCCGAATCTTTTACAGAGCAACCTGTTGGAGCGGCTTCCTGGACATCCTGGGCATGAACCTCCACCGTGGTGTCGTGGACGTGGGATTCCTGGGCGCCCTGGAAGTGGACCAGTTCGGCAACATCAACACCACCCTCTTGAAAGAGGACTCCGGGAAGGTCCGCTACTTTAACGGCAGCGCCGGGGGCAATGACGTGGCTTCCCTCGCCAAGAGAGTCATCGTCATCATGCGCCATGAGAAACGCAAGCTCCCCACGGCAGTGGCTCATCTCACCAGCCCCGGGTTCCCGGGCGGGAAGCGTCGCCAGGAAGTGGGCCTGCGAGGGGGAGGGCCCCACCGGGTCATTACGGACAAGG
>JACPSX010000079.1 GCA_016193065.1 Candidatus Tectimicrobiota bacterium
TGGGAGCGCGACTTTCCAGCCGGGTGCATGGAGACTGGATCATCCGGGGGCTGGCCATCGCCCTCGGGTTCGTGGGCATCCGGATTCTGTGGATGGCTTTCTAAGGAGTGCGCCGATCCTTCGGTCAGCGTCCGACGAACCGGCACCTCTGGATGTGACGCAGTGGAAATTCTGGAGCGTTACAAGACCTGGATTCACACCCACTTCGTGACCGACTGCGTTCGCCTGCCCGCGCACCGGATACGGGAAATTCAACAGGGGATTACCCCGGTGCTCCGGCGCCTGGGCATCGTCTACGGAATCCACTTTGAAAGCTTGATATCCGAGAAGACGATCCGCATCGTCCTCGAGTGCCTCCCCCTGCGGGAGGACCTGCAGGTGATCGAGGCCGAACTCAAGTCGATCATCAAAACCATTCCCGCCCGGCCCGTTCCCACCGAAGCCATCCGCGCTGAAGAGCCCCCATCTCCTAAACGCAGAATCTAGAGCCGCTGCTGTCTCCGGCTCAGGCCCTGCCGTCCGCAATCCAGCGGTCAAGGAACCGGAAAATCAGCGCAATGAACAAGAGGCTCAAGCCCATCCAGACCCACTTCAGCCAGCCGTGAAACAGCGCCGTCACCGCCTCCCCGGCAAAATATCCAGCACTGGTGACCAGGCCGGCCCAGACGAGACAGTTCACGGCTTCATACAGCGCAAACCGTCCGAAGGGCAAGGTGGTCGATCCCAGGGCCACGGCCCCCATCATGCGCATCCCGTACAGGTACTGGAGGATGAAGATGGCGGTCCGCGGATGGACCTCCAAGACCCGTTTCATTCGGGCGACGGTTTCCGCGAGCCTTTTCGAGGCCACCCGCGGAATCCCTCCCGGGAATCTTCGGCCGATAAGAATGAGAAGGCCGTACTGTGAAGCCAGGGCGATCATGGCCGGATCCTACTCCTTCCGAGAGGAAAGGAAACACAAAACCGGTCAACCCGGCAGCAACGTGAATCACTGTCATTCCGTCAGGCGGGTCGTCCAGGCCCGGGCCGCTGCGCAGGAGAGGTGCTAGCGATTCGTTTTTCCCGTGCCGGGAATCTCGGGACCCGACTTCTTTTCCCCGATTTCCTCCCGGGCTTCCCGCATCCCCGCTTTGAAATTCCGGATCGCCTTCCCCATGGAGGAGCCCAGCTCCGGCAGCTTGCCCGCCCCGAAGATCAGGACGGCGATTGCCAGGATCACGATGAGTTCCGGCATGCCCAGATCCCCGAACATAGTCTTTCCCCTCCCAGCGCGGCGGGCGTCCGCGTCTTTTCACGCGGACTCCGCCGTCAAGATTCTGTTCCACTCCCGGACCTCTTTGCTACTTCTTCCATGAGGTCAATTTGAACCTGCTGGATCTCGATCAAACGCTGCCACTGGTGGGACAACAAATGGTCCAACTTTTCGTGAAGCTGGCGGATTTCCAGCTCCGCCTTCAGGTTGATCTGGTAGTCGTTCTCCGACCGCAGGCGATCTCTGGACTCCAGGCGGTTCTGGCTCATCATGATGATGGGAGCCTGAATGGCAGCCAGGCAGGACAGGACCAGATTGAGAAGAATGAAGGGAAAGGGATCAAACGGTTTCCTCAGCAGCATCACCGAATTGATCCCGATCCAAACGACGAGCACCGCCCCGAACGTCAGGATAAAGGTCCAGCTCCCGCCGAACGAAGCGATCTTGTCGGCCAGCCTTTCCCCGAGCGTTAAGGCCTTTTCAAACTCCACGTTGATGTTGCTGGACAGGAACTCATGCTGCTTGAGGCTGTCGACGACCTCCGCTTCCAGGGACGAAAATTCCCCCTTTTCCGCTTCCAGGAGGTCTTCGATGTATTCGGCGCGAAACCGGTTCAGGTCGGTGAGACAGATGTATCCGGTCCGGGACCAGTTCGAGTGCCGCTTCCGGATCAGTTCCGCGATGGAGTTTCGGACCGCTTCCGCGGGCATCAGTTCGCTGCGGCTCACTGTCCGGCCGCAGATCTGGCAGGTGATGGGAATGGGTTTCTTCTCTTTCATTGCCTGGCTCCTCCCGCCGCCCTCCCGGAGCGACGACCGGGGACTTCGCCGCGCCGCACTCTCCTACGATAGGTCCGCACCGCAAGAAAACCATTAGAACTCAATTAGAATCCTCTCATGGGATGTGTAGGGAGGAACCTCAATTCCGCGAAGCCAAAACACGCATATACACCCCATATGGAAGAAATCTCTCTGACTCAGTTAGTTTTCAGACGCTTGAGCCAACCAGAACGGGACTTTTTCGCCTCCAGGCCAAACCTCTATGCGCTGCCCTTTAGGCTATAGAAGTAACCCCCAAAATGTCATATACTTAGATCGATCAGCTAGTCTGTGCAGAGGCTTGAAGGAAAATGATCGATCGGGCAGTAGAACTGATTACGGCTCAAGAATTCGAGATGGTTACCAGTTCCTGGGACCCAGAAAAGTGGGCCCGTTTCTGCAACACCCTGATCGCCAGCTACGCGGAAGGGTTGAAATCAGAAATTGGTGTCCAGGGGCAGATTTATGCCCCCGACGGGGGTATCGATGCCGAGCTAGTTGTACACGAGCCAGATCTTCACGAAGACACCTTCGGCTTACTGGGACCGGGAAAAACCGTTTATCAGTTCAAGAAACGGGATGTGAGTGGGCGGAATAGGAATGAGATCATTGCTAAGTTCAAGGGAAAAGAAGAGGCAGAGAAAATCGCCCGTGGTCAAGAAGTCCCGGACAGATACGTGTTTCTCACCAATGTGGAACTGCAACGAAAACAACGCGAGTCACTAAAACATAAAATCCAATCCGGATTCGGCCCCAAATCTCCCGTGGCTGTTCGGGTTTTTGGAGCCGCTGAATTAACCGCTCTGGTACTGAACCGTCCTCACCTCCAGCAGATCTTCTTCGCCCGCGGTCCATTCTACTCCTACGAAGAAGCGAGGCAGATGCATATACGGGCTTCCCGAGCCGGGGAAATTCCACCTTTCGTGGGGCGGGAAGAAATTCTGAAAGAATTAACAGCGGTTCTCCTGGACCCTCAGTGCAGGGTGATCGTGCTCTATGGTCCCCCGGAAGTCGGGAAGAGCCGTCTGTGCCTGGAAGCGCGAAAGTCTCAAGAATGGCGAGCAAGGAGCGCATGGGCTTCAGATCCCTTTCAGGTTTCCGCCGAAGACTTGCGACGCCTGGAGCCTCCCAAGAATGTCGTGTTTGTAGTACTCGAAGATCTCGATGAGCAGCGCGCCGAAGAGCTGGCCCGCCATGCCAGCATAAGAGAGCATCTGAAGCTGATCATCACGTCGCGCCGCCCCGTTTTTGCAAAAGAACCTTTTTGGGTCCGACAGCTAGAAGTGAGTCCCCTAGAAGATCATGAAGCAGCAAGGCTCATTCGGGAGGAATCCGGACGCCGCCTCTCAGGATCTTGATGAATCATTAGGTGATCTGAAGACCCGGGTCGGGGAATCGCTTGCGCGCCAGCTAACCTCCAATCTCACGCCCGATGAACTGAAGCACCTGCGCATTTTGTCCCTGCTACCCACAGTGGGCGTCGAAGGCAATTACCGAGACGAGCTTGAAGCACTCTGCAAGTCAGCCGGGGTGAGTTCCGGAGACATGCTGGCGGAGCTTGCCGACTTTGAAAGGGAAGGGCTACTCATACGCAGGGGCTCTTTCGTCGCGGTTATCCCTTCTTTGCTGGCGAACCATCTCGCTCTCACGGCTCTCTCGGACAGGCAAGAGGTTCTCGACAATCTCTTTGCAATACTCCCCCCCAGAGGTCGCCTCGCTCTGGCCAGGAGGCTCAGCGAAATAGGAGGGAAAAAGGTCCAGGCATTTCTTCGAGACATCCTGGGACCCCGGGGCGTCTTCAAGAACGTCTCGGATCTGGAGGCGAATCCAAGACTTCTGAATGAGCTGAGCCTTGCCGATCCATCAGCCGTCCTCGAATGCTTGACTCGCCTCATCAAGAAAAATCTCGGTCCGGAAGAGAGAAGGGAGCAAATCGCGAGAGATCTGAGAAGTCACGTCATTTCTGCGCTCGAAGATCTGTTGGGTTTCGAGGCAACGTTTGCCGGAGCTGTAGAACTTCTCTTCCTTTTAGCGCAACCATCCCCAGATCCCCGTCTCCCTCGACGAACGATTGGACCGTCTAAACTATCTCGCCACCAATTACCCAAAATCTCATGCGATTCTTGTGCATGCCGTGGAGGACGCATTTTCCCAATTCATTGTTCGAGTCCGCCAGGGCCAAGCGGGACGCCCGTACGACCGGGAATGGTGGCCACGGCCTGAAGAAATCTCCAGATACGTCGAAGGGATCTTGTTTCTGCTAAAGTCGTTCGCGGAGGAAAACGAGAACTCTGAGACAGCCAGGGAGGCCTGCAACGCAATTGCAGAGATCGTTAAGGAGATATTCTTTTGGGCCAAGGACAGTGCA
>JACPSX010000207.1 GCA_016193065.1 Candidatus Tectimicrobiota bacterium
ACTCACCTCTTTGGGACGGTTTTCAAATGACACCCGCTTGCTTGAGAATCGTCAGATCCTCGTGTCTGAGACCGAGCTCCCCTCCATAGATCTCAAGATTGTGCTCTCCGATCCGCGGTGCCCTGCAGCGGGGAGTGAAACTGCCCTGCGTGAAAAGGGCCGCCGGCCCCGGATAAGTGATCTCGCGTCCCAGCTCGGGATGAGGGAGCGTCACCCAAAAGTTCCTGGCCGCCAGTTGGGGATCGTTGAAGATGTCCTCCGGGGTCTGGACCGGGTAGCCGAGCATGCTCCGTTCTATGACGCCCGCGAAGTATTCCGCTTTGGTCAAGGTCTTAAGAAACTCTCCGGCAGGCTTCTCGATGGCGTCGATCTGTTCCTGGGTCGCGGTCGCGATGTCGAACTTGTCCCAATCAATCTCCTTTAGGTGAGCGGGGGCCATCCCCTTGCTGTCCATCCATTTCACCATCTCCCGGTTCGTCTTGCCGGTGAGGGTCGTCCCGGTTCAGGTCCCAGCAGGCCGGCGCGTGCGCCAGTGAGGAGAGGGTGCTCGCCTGGGCGGAAACATCCACGTGCTGGCCTTCGCCGCTCAGCTCGCGCTCATAGTGAGCCATCAGGGTCCCCGCTGCCGCGTGCATCCCGGTCCACATGGGCGATTGGGGCAGAGAAATCCTCAGGGGCGGTCCATTTCTTTCCCCCGACAACGACATGGCACCCGATGTGGCCATGATTTCGATGTCGTGAGCTTTATAACCGCTATAGGGTCCGGACTGGCCAAAAGGGGTAATGGAGGTAAGGACGAGCCGGGGGGTTTCCTGCTTCAGGACCTCATAGCCGAGGCCCCAGCCTGCCAGCGTCCCCGGAGGGAAAGATTCAAGGACGAAATCCGCTTTTCTGACCAGTCGCTTGAAAAGTTCCTGACCCGTTTTCTCAGTGATATTGAGCGTAATCCCCCGCTTGCTCGTATTGTACGCAAACCAGTAGAGGCTCTTTTCCGGATCGAGCACGCCGTCCACGAACGGCCCGATGCTCCGGGAAGGATCACCGCCGGGGGGCTCCACCTTGATCACATCGGCCCCCATATCCCCCAGAATCTTTCCGCACAGAAAACCCAGGTCATCGGTGAGATCAAGAACCCGATAAGGAGCTAAGATCCCCTCGGGCTGGTTCGGAACCTTATCCATCTCCTGGCTCTCCTCTGCCAGAATCCTTCCTGCCTGCGGCCGGAATGCCGGCACAAGAAAGAGGCAGGGCCCTCTCCCTGCCTCTTTTCTTATCTGCTCTGAAATTCCACTAGAATCCCGTCTTGGCCAGATACTTGCTGTATTCGGTCATCCCCTCTTTGGCCTTTTCAATCTGCTGCTTGCTGAACCACTTGTTCAGATCCACCGCATCGATGGGGTACGGGGGCCTCTCAAAAGCATCCCTGTACTGGAACGGGACGGTGGCGTCGACAGCCATCCCGCCAGCGAAGCGGATGTTTGTCTGTGTCCAATCCCGGTCTCCCGCCGAGCTTCTCTCCGCGGGCTGGAAGGTCTGGCCAAATCCGCCCTGGCAAACCGCCTGGATGCTGAAAGGAGTCGTGCGCGTCACCAGAGCCCACATGACGTCCTCCACGTTGTAAATATCGATGTCCGTATCGACCGCAATGGTCATCCTCATTCCTAAGGAAGAGGAGAGAGCCGCGGAGAGAATGTTGCGCTGCAAGCCTTCGTCTCGCTGGCGCCTCTTCTTGATTTGGAAAATCGCTCCACCCCAATCGGTCATGGCCATAGGAATGTGGATATCCACACAGAGACCGGGGCTGATCCGGTCCGCAAGCTCCAAAAAGCAGGCTTCCCGCATCATCACATCGATGTAATGGTCGTCAAACCCGTGGACGATGAGCGGGTAATAGATCGGCTTCTCGGCCCTGTGAGTGATGGCAGTGACGACGAACTTATAGGTCCGGTAGGCCTTCCCCATATAGCCGGCCCACTCGGGATGGAACGGGAAGACCCCCTGCTTGCCGGTCCTTTCGGCCTCCTCGCTCTCCCAGACTTTCTGGGTCGTATCCAGATACCCCTCGATGACATACTCGGCCTGGGCAATCGAATAGGCATCCACGGTGCGAGCCTTGACAATCTCAATCGGAGAGCCCTGCATGGCTCCCGCCACACCCAGCTCATCCGAGCCCTTGTGCAGGATCATATAGAGGAACCCCGCTCCGGCCATCAAGGTGCAGGCAGGCGGAACCCCCATATTGATCGTCATGGGGATCGGCTCTTTGCGGTACCACTCGGTGGCGATCATATCCGTGTGGGAACCCGGAGAGATCTGGAAGCTGGAGAAATTGGGACCGCGGAAGTGCATGCGGTTGTAGCTGATGTGTGTCCCGCCCCAGAAGTATTTCCCCGTGACCAGGGTATTTCCCCCGCCCAGTGTGCGCCCGGGATCCTTCCTCGTGTGGGAGATCATCGGGATCACCTTCCAGGCATCTATATCCTTGTCGATGACCACTTCCTGGCAGGGGGCATCCTTGACCACTTTGGGAGGCAACGGGTGCCGCAAGGCCTCGACGCACTTGAACTTGAATTTCCTGGGATCCTCGACTCCGAATAGGCGGGACACCCGTTCTTCGTTGGCAAACAAGTTGGTGAACAAGCGGCCGTTCGGGTAACCTTTTACCTTTTGGAACAGAAGGGATTTTCCTCCGTCCAGATGCTTTTGAATCGCAGCCATCTCCAGGGCAGGATCAATCTCTACTTCCGTCTCTATCAGCTCGCCCGCATCCCGCAAATATTCAATGGTGCTCCGTAGCGAAGTGAAATCTTTCACCGCTACTGCGGTTCCGCCGTCTTTTGCCATGTGATTCTCCTCCTTTAGGAAATCCCAATCCGGATATAACACAGCCAGGGGACTCACGCAAAACCCGACCCCCCCGGGAAATTGTGCGCTTGGAACCGGGTTTGATGTTCGCAGGCTGAGTTCGGATTGCGGTAGTTTAGTCTACTTCTACTCCCTAACCCAGCGGAAGATCCCTGGCCTGAAGGTATTTGCCGAGCGACTTTAACACGCAGCCCGACCCCCCTGTCAAGCGCAAAAATTCACTCGCACGGACGACTCACTCTTCGTCATCGTAAACTTCTTCTTCCTCCGGAAGAGGGCCCTCCAGATCTTCAATTGTTGCGCCTCCAAGATCTTCTTCGAGAAATTCCCCCTCCGCAAGGTCCGCTTCTTCTTCATATCCAATCTCATCGCCGGGAGGCGGGAGGACATCCAGTTCCTCTTCCTCGATCTCAACAGGTCTGCGGGCGCTGCGCGCGGCCGCCGCCTTCAATTCGTCATGGCGGGCCGACTTCTGGTTCGCGTTGCAGCGCGGGCAGACCGGTTCCGGGCGGCCGAGATCGTAAAACTTGCAGGCGCATTTAAAGCAGGTGTGTTTCTTGCCAAGTACCGGCTCTTTTGCCATTCTTCCCAAACCTCACTGCTGGCATCCCAGCAAAAATGCAAGTCACTTTTAGAGACCCTTTTCAAAAATGTCAACAGCTTTTTATAAACAATCTCTCAAAGGGTTACCCGCTGTCCGGCAGGGTCCTGGGGGAATTTACGGGGCCCCGCCTGATCCGCACCCACTTCGTGGGTACCCGCGCTTTGCGGGTGTCCCGTAGCCGCCCCCTCCCGGGGTAGAAATCGAGATTCGATCTCCCCTGGCGGTGCAAAAGGTCACTTTGCCGGGCAGGGGCTCCACTCTTCCTTCCCGGGTGAGAAGATTCTCCCCGGGTTTCCCGGGATACCCCCCCTGAAGTCCATAGGGGGCAAACTTCCTGCGTTCCGAGAGAATGGACACTGTGGCCGGCGTCAAACACTCTATTTCCCGGATGATTCCGTCCCCGCCTCTCCGGCTCCCGGCCCCTCCGGACCCCCTCCGTAATCCGTACCGGAGCACCCGCAAGGGAAACGACAATTCCAAGGCTTCCACCGGAGTATTCATGGTATTCGTCATATGGGTGTGAACCCCATCCAGCCCGTCTCGATCCGGGCGGGCCCCCATTCCCCCAGCGATGGTCTCATAGTAGGTAAAAGGCTCTCCTGTCTGCGGGTCCACCCCTCCCACGACCAGGCTGCTCATGCTTCCGCAACTGGCGGCCGGTATGCGCTCCGCTATAGCCTGGGCCAGAGCCCCCAAAAGAACATCCACAATCCGCTGGGAAGTTTCGGTATTACCGGCTCCCACGGCAGCCGGGTAGACCGCGTTGACGACCGACCCCCGGGGAGCCCGGATTTCGATCGGAGACAGGACACCTGAGTTACTCGGTAGACGTGGATCACTTAATGAACGAAAGACGTAGAAAACTGCTGCCACCGTGACCGCCAATACCGCATTGACCGGCCCCTGACACTGGGGATCAGAGCCCGTGAAATCGACCGCGGCCTTCTCACCAGCAATGGTGATCTGGACGGCGATTCGAACGGGCTCCTCGGAAATCCCGTCATCGTCCAAATAATCAGTAAAGGAGTAAACCCCGTCCGGAATCTCCCGGATCATGGCCCGGGTCATCCGTCCCGAATACTCGAGCAGAGAAACCATCGCCTCGCAGGTCAGCTCGACCCCTTCTTTACGGAGGAGTTCCGACAGCCGGCGTTGCCCGGTGTAATTCGCGGCCACCTGCGCCATCAAATCCCCCCGGCGCTCCTCCGGAGTCCGCACGTTGGCCAGGATCAGGCGCAGGAGATGCTCATCGACCTCCCCTGCGCGGCAGATCCGCAGGGGGGGCAACCGCAGCCCTTCCTGAAAGATTTCCCGGGCTGTGGACAGCGATCCGGGAGCCATGCCTCCCACATCAGCGTGATGGGCCCGGTTCGCGACAAACCCGACCAGCCGGTCTGCGGCGGCCGAAAAGACCGGAGCCACCAGGGTTAGATCGGGGAGATGGGTGCCGCCGCGGTACGGATCGTTGAGCAGGACCATGTCCCCTGGTTCCCACGCGGGCATGGACTCCAGCGCGCTTTGTACGGACATCGGCATAGAACCCAGGTGCACGGGGAGATGGGAGGCCTGCTCCACCATGCGCCCCTGGGAGTCGAACAGGGCGCAAGAATAATCCCGCCGCTCCTTTATATTCGGGGAAAACGCGCTGCGGCACAGGGCTACCCCCATCTCCTCAGCAATAGCGCTGAAGCGGTGCCGAAAAATTTCCAGCCTGACGGGATCCATTCTCTCCAAACCCGCGCCTATCTATAAACTCACCACGAGGTTGCCGTACTCGTCCACACAGGCCGAGAACCCGGGCGGGAGAAAAGTCGTGGCGCTAAACTCCACCACCAGAGCAGGACCCGAGATCTCATGGCCCCATCTGAGTTTGTCCCGATCGAAGACCGCAGCCATAAATCGCTCCCCGCCGTAAACCAGATCCTGGCTGCAGGCGAGGGCCGAAGAGGAATCCGTTTCGCACCGTTCTCCCTTTGGCCAAACGGGCCTCGGAACCGTTCCAGAGGCCCTCACCCTCAGGTTCACCACCTCCACCGGACGCCGGGGATCCGAGTGCCCGTACGCCTGCCGGTGGGCCTGGTGGAAGTCGGCAAGGACTGTCGGGCCAAAGGGCAGCATCAGCTCATAGGACTGCCCGGCATAGCGCAGATCCACAAAACATTCAAGGAGCCTGTTCTCAAAGGGGATTTCCTCCTCTGCCAGCTCCCGGTCCCCTTTTTCCAACAAGGGAGAAAACAGGCCGCCAATTTCCTCCAGGTCCCCCTCGCTTAGGGGCCTTAGAACCGAGAGCGAAGTGTCCCGGACCACGTCCGCCATGAGCATGCCCAGTGCAGAGAGAACTCCCGGGTACTTGGGGATCAAAACCCGCGGAATCGCCAGAAACCGGGCCAGCTCGCAGGCGTGCAGGCCCCCCGCTCCTCCAAAGCTCACCAGGGTAAACTCCTTGGGATCGTGCCCTTTCTCCACCGACCCGACCCGTATGGCACGCTCCATGGTGGCATTGGCGACCGCCAGGACCCCCTCGGCTGCCTGTAAAGGGGTCATGTGCAGCGCCTGAGCCAGCTCTTCAAATGGGGCTTCGAGGCGGGCCGGATACAAGGGGAACTGTCCGCCCAGCAAAGAATGACGAAACAGCCGGCCCAACAGGAGATGGGCATCGGTCACCGTAAGACGGCAGCCGCGGCCATAACACACCGGCCCTGGATCAGCGCCTGCGCTTTCCGGCCCCACCGCCAGGCCGCCTGCCCGATCGACCCGCGCGATGGATCCACCTCCGGCCCCGACGCTGTGGATGGCGAGCATTGGCATGCGGACCGGATATCCGGCGATTTCCGCCTCGCTCGTGAAGGGAGCCTTTCCGGGACACAGTGAGACATCCGTGGAGGTGCCCCCCATATCAAAGGAAATGATCCGGTCAAATCCGGCCCTCCGGGCCACGGCCAGGGCTCCCACTACCCCGCCCGCCGGTCCCGAAAGCAGAGTATGAACTGGAGCTCTTTGCGCCGCCGCAAGGGACATGGAGCCCCCATTGGACTGCATGACCCGCAGACGACCGGGGGCGATCCCGTCCTCCAGGCGATCCAGGTAGCGGGCCATGACCGGCATCACGTATGCGTTCATGACCGTGGTCGAGCAACGCTCGTACTCCCGGTATTCGGGGACGACCTCGCTGGACGGGGAGCACGGGAAGCCTGCACCCCTCAGGAGTACAGCCACCCGGTTCTCATGCTCCGGGCGAAGGAAGGAAAAGAGCAAGCAGATCGCCACCGATTCCACCCCCTGCCGCCGCAGTTCTTCCACCAGATTCTGGACCTCCCGCGGATCCAACGGGGACAGAATTTCTCCCCGGGCCGAGACCCGTTCCCGGACCCCGAACCGGCGGCTGGCGGGCACCAAAACAGGACGCCGTTCCACGGAAAAGTTGTAGATTTCGCGCCGGATCTGGCGGCCAATCTCAAGCACGTCCTCGAAGCCGGCCGTCGTGATCAGTGCCGTACGTGCCCCTTTTCCTTCCAGCACTGCATTGGTGGCCACCGTAGAACCATGGACCCCGGACCAGGGAAGTTCTCCAACACATTTCCGGATCCCCTGCCCAATTGCCTCCTCGGGAGCCGACGGAGTCGAGGGAACTTTATGGATCCTCACGCTCCCGTCCGGGGCCAGGAAGACAAAGTCCGTAAAGGTCCCTCCCGTGTCAATCCCCGCCAGCAATCGTTCCATTGCGCTCTCCTGCTTGACCGAATCCTCGCACGGTATCTTAGGATCTGACCGCGCAAAGTCAAGCCGGGCTTAAAAGAGCGTTCAGTAATCAGCTACCAGCTGTCAGCCCGGGAAATTCAAGGCCTCCCAACCTCCTCCGGGTGTCAAGCTGATAGCTGAGTCCGCCCACCCCCAGTTTGCCTAAGAATGAAGAATTGCTACCCCCATGAACTCCTCGGGGTGCCCCCTTGGGCTCACGAAGCGCTTGCGATGAGACATTTGCCGGCTGAATCGAGAGAGGTGTTCGCCTCGCAACCGCTTAGATCGCCTGCGGGGGCAACCCCTCGGAGGAGAGAGCACCAAGGGGACTGTCCTTCCTGCCCTGAGCGCAACTGCCGGGAGCAGCGCAACACCCGCAAAGCGGGTACCCGCACCGGGAGCGGCCAGGGATGGGAAACCGCGCAGCTAGACTTGCTGGCAGATAGCTGAAAACTTATCGTGGCGGTAGCGGAGGGCTCCGGGTACCCGTCCTGGGTGTGGGCGCCCCGAGAAGGGTCGCTGCGGGAGGCGTGGAGCGAAGGGCAGGAAAACAGTCCCTTTGCTATGGATTCGCCAAAACTGGGGGTGGGCAAGGATAGCTGACCGCTGAAAGCTGAATGCTCTCTTCAATGACCGCTCTCCTCTTGACAGAACTAATGGTTCCCGTTATCGTAGAGAAGATTGATCGATGATTTCCATCCGTGAGAGGGGGAAACTCCTGGTGAAAAAGGTCATCGCAAAGGAAGGGGCCGGTTACTGCATGGGGGTGCGCAGGGCGATGAACATCGTCCTGGACGCCGCCAACAAAGAAGAGAAATCCGTCACGACCTTTGGACCCATCATCCATAACCCCCAGGCCGTAGAGATCCTTAATTCCAAAGACGTAAGAGTTGTCAACCAGGTCTCCGAGCTCAAGTCAAACGGCACCGTCATTGTCCGGGCCCATGGAATTGGCCCCGACGTGCGCCAGGAGCTCAAATCCACAGGGCTTACCATTCGCGATGCCACCTGCCCCCTGGTCAGCAAGGTTCACTCCTCCATCCGGCGCTACCTGAAGCGCGGGCACCACCTGATCATTGTCGGAGAGGAAAAGCACCCCGAGGTGATTGGGCACCTCGGCTTTGCCCGCGGGCAGGGGAGCGTGATCAGCAGAATCGAAGACGTCGAGAAGCTGCCTGATTTCAAAAAGGTCTGCGTCGTTTCCCAAACCACCTTTGACGAGGAGTACTTCCTGCAAATTGCAGACGCCCTAAGAAAACGTTATCCGGTCTGCGAGGTGGTCAACACAATATGCTTCGAGACCTTGAACCGCCAGAGGGAGGTCCGGGAGATGGCCCAGAAGGTCGATGCCATGGTGGTCATCGGCGGCAAAAACAGCGGCAATACCCGGCGCCTGGCTCAGATTTCCGAGTCTTACGGAATCCCTGCTTTCTTCGTCGAGACCGAGAAAGAGATCAACCTGGACGAGCTCGAAAAGTTTGAGAGTGTCGGCATCACAGCCGGCGCATCGACACCCAACTGGCTTATCCAGAAAGTCATTGATCACATCGATGCCCTCGAGCACCGTCACGAGCCTCTCTGGATGCAGGGGCTGAGGCGAATGACGACCACCCTCTTCCGTCTCAGCTTCTTCGTCGCTCTGGGCGCCGCCCTTCTTACCCACGGAGCCGCATTGCTCCAGGGGATCCAACCCAAGCCCGTCTACCCCCTCATAGCCATCCTCTACACACTTTCCATGTTCATCTTAAACCGCTGCCTGGATAAGGAGGCGGATAAATTCAACGAGCCCGGCCGCACAGAGTTTTACGAGCGGCACGGGCGGTCCCTGCTGGGAGCCGGCCTGGCCGCCGGCATCACTGCCCTGGCTCTGGCTTTCCCTCTAGGACCCCTTCCCTTTCTGTGTCTGCTGATCTTTAGCCTGGCGGGGGTTCTCTACAGTGTAAGGCTCATTCCGCCGCGCTGGCAGGATGTGCTTCACATACGGCGGCCCAAGGATATACCGGCTTCGAAGAGCTTTTTCATTCCGATCGCCTGCGCCGTGGTGATGGTCTTTATCCCCTATCTGAGTTCGGATTCCGGAGCACTGCCGGCAACCCTGGCCACGAGTCTTTTCGTCTTCACGGTTGTTTTCCTGCGCACGGCTCTGCTGGACATGAGCGACATCGAGCGGGACCGGATCGCAGGCAGCGAAATCCTGACCATGCTCATCGAAAAGCCGGCGACCCTCAGGCTGCTCTGGGGCATGCTCGGGTTCATGGCTGCCGTCGTCACGGGGCTCGCCCTGGCCGGTTGGTTATCCCTTCTCGCAGTTGCCATGCTGGCGGCTCTGGGATATTCCGCTTTGAGCCTCTACCTTTACCAGCGCAAGGTGGTTTTCAACGGCCTCACATTTCTCCTCATAGTGGACGGCAACCTGATCGTAGCAGGTCTTCTGGCCTATCTAGGGTCCCTATTGCTGGCCTAAGAGCTAAAATAGCCTTCAGCTGAACGCTTTCCAGCTTCAGGCTTGATGCCAGCCCGCGCAGGCGTATAATCGTATAATAAGCTCTAACGCTCCCCGTCCATTACCCCGAAGCGGAGGAATCCAATGCCATACGATACAATCCTCTGGGAAATGAAAAACAACGTGGCTCAGATCACCCTGAACCGGCCGGACCAGCTCAATGCCCTCAACATCCCCATGTGCCGGGAAGTGATGTCCGCTCTGGAGATCTGCCAGTCGGATCCCCAAGTGCGGTGTGTGACCGTGACGGGGGCCGGGCGCGCTTTTTGCTTCGGTGGCGACGTGAAGCTCATGCTGGAGTCAGTGCAGAGAGGCGACTCAGAAGGGGAGCGCTTCTTGCGGGAGCTGGTCTTTTACCTGCACGGCATGATTTCCGCGATCCGGCGTCTGGAAAAACCGGTCGTCGGAGCGGTAAACGGTGTGGCCAGCGGGGCTGGTTTCAGCCTCGCCCTGGCCTGCGATTTGGTCCTGGCTTCCGACGCGGCGCGATTCAACCAGGCATATGTGAAGATCGGGCTTTCCGTGGACGGCGGATCCAGCTACTTCCTGCCCAGACATCTGGGTATGAAAAAAGCCGCGGAGCTGTTCTTCACGGGGGATATGATCGACGCGGCCAAGGCTTTCGAGCTGGGCATCGTAAACCGGGTGGTGCCCGCGGATGAACTGAACCGAGCCGCATTCGATCTCGCCTCGCGATTGGCGGAGGGCGCAACCCTGGCCATGGGGCGCACCAAAATGCTGCTCAACTCCTGCTTTCACGAAAGCCTGGAGAGCCAGATGGAGATCGAGCGGCAACTCATCAGACAGAGCACGCGGAGCCAGGACTTCGCCGAAGGAATCCGTGCCTTTGCCGAGAAGCGCAGCCCCAAATTCCAGTCCCGTTAGCCCCGATCCGGAAAAAGATTCAGGAAGGAGTGCGCAGACTGGCACTCATCCATGACATGGAGGATTCGGTAGTTAGATTCATAAGCCCGCAAGCGCACAGTGGGACCGCGGGGCATGTGAGGTTATTTGGCTCCTCCCGAGCCTTTCAGGGAGCCTTCGCATTGGTCAAAATTTCGGATCGGGGTTAGGAGGACAGGCCATGGAGTTAAAGAAACGGCTGGAGCCCTGGGTATTCAAGGTCCCCATCGACAAAATCCGGGCCGGTTATTACACCGACAAGTACTTCCTCCGGGTAAGCGAGATCCTCGAAAAGGAAAATCACAACCCCCGGGTCATGTACCAGTTTTTTGTCCGGGAGCCGGTGGTGGTGGTGGGGATCGACGAAGCCATAGCGATCCTCAAATTCTGCACCGGCTACTATTCGGACCGGGAGGCCGCCGATCGCCTCTACAAGCGACTCCGGGAGGTGCAATACAACCTCTACCGGCTAACGGACCAGGGGCCCGAGGAGACCATTGCGGGCCTCCACGTGGAGAGGGCCCGGATCCGGCAGGAATTGAACCGGCTCTGGGTGAACTGCTGGAACCAGATCCGGGTGCGGGCTCTGTTTGACGGAGATCGAGTCGAACCATGGGAGCCCCTCATGATCATCGAGGGCCCCCAGCAATACTTCGCCTATCTGGAAACCGTCTTGCTCGGGGTCATCGCCCGTCCCACCGCCACTGCCACCGCCACCGCGGAAGTGGTCGGGGCAGCCCAGGGCAAGCCGATCCTGTTTTTTCCAGCCCGCTTCGACCACTTCTGGGTGCAAGCGACGGACGGGTACGCAGCCATGAAGGCCGGAGCCTTCGGGGTCAGCACGGATGCCAACGCGGATTACTGGGGAGACGTGGGGGTCGGGACGATCCCCCACTGCCTGATCGCCGCTTACGGCGGCTCCACTGTGGAAGCCTCCCTGGCCTTCGACCGGCAGATCGAGGACAGCGTAAACCGGGTCGTTCTGGTGGATTGGGACAACGATTGCATCGGGACCACCCTGCAGGTGATCAACGCCCTTTACGACAAGCATTGGGGAGTCACCCCGCGGGATCTGAAAAAGGCCGTGGGCCCGGGAAAGCACAAGATCTGGGGGATTCGCTTCGACACTTCCGGGAACCTGCGCGATAAGTCGGTGGCCCCACACGACGAACACAGTTTGGGAGTCTGTCCGGAGCTCGTGCACAAGGCCCGGGAGGTTTTTGACGCCCACGGGCTTCAGGATCTGAAGATCGTCGCCTCCGGAGGATTCAACGCCGCCAGGATCGAGCTGTTTGAGAAACTCCAGGTCCCGGTCGATTCCTACGGCGTCGGCTCAAGCTTGCTGCAAAAAAAAATCGACGTCACCGCCGATGTGGTGGAGGTGGATGGCAAGCCCTGCGCCAAGGTCGGTCGCAAAAAAGGAGATCTCAGCCGGCTTGCCCCGGTCGATTAGTCCCCGGACGGTCTAGATCTCTGATCCGAGGTGCTAGTGCGGTTCCAACTATCTTGCCCTGAGAGAGCGGCTAACGTGCCGGGCCAAGGAACGAGCATAACGAGGCGCGAGCCCAGAGCCGACTGAGGCGTACTAAGGAAGTACGCCGCAGGGAGAGCGAGGGATCGCGCCCAGGACGGGCACCCGGAAGTTAGGCGAAGTTCATTGGACCGGCACTAGGGCTGGGAGAGAAACAGAGGGGAAGGCAAGTCCAGGCGCTGCATCTCCATCAGCCCCGCGATCGTGGTCTTGTCCAGGATATCGGTGATCTGGCGGTGGATCTCCAACCAGACCGGCTGCAGAGGGCAGTCGGAGCGGCGTACACACAGTTGGGGCTCCACGAGGCACTCGCTTAACCGCATGGGCCCCTCGATCACCTCCAGGATCTCCCGCACCGTGATCGTTTCCGGAGAACGGGCCAGGGTGAAACCTCCTCTGGCGCCGCGCACAGAACGGATGATGTTCACTCGGGAGAGCTGCTGGAAAATCTTGGCGAGGAAGCTCTGGGGAATGTCCTGGGAGGTGGCGATCTCGCTCAACAACACCACCTTGCCCGGAGGCTGCTTGGCCAGGTAGAAGACTCCCAGAATCCCGTACTCTCCCCCCCGGGTCAGTTGCATATTCCCCCCATACGAAGAAGTCGACAAAGGTGAGGTCTGCCTTCATTAATAGCGGACGTGTCCCCCCATGTCAATGGCCTGAGCCCTTCAATAAAGAGCATTCAGCGCGCTTTCCGAAGGCGCGTTGACTTGACCCGTCCGGCGTATATAATGGGGGCAGCGATTCGCGCCGGGATCTTATCCACCCAGAAAGGATCCGCAAATGAAGTTCACGAAAATGCACGGCGCCGGCAACGACTACATTTTTATCGATTGTCTGCAGGAAAACGTCACGGATCCGGCCAATCTGGCCCGGGCCATGAGTGATCGCCACTTCGGGATCGGCGGAGACGGGATCATTCTCATCATGCCAGCGGAGAGCGCCGATTTCCGCATGCGCATCTTCAACGCCGACGGCAGTGAAGCAGAAAATTGCGGCAACGGCATCCGCTGCGTGGCCAAATACGTCTACGACCGCGGCTATACCACAAAGACGGCGATCCGGATCGACACTCTGGCGGGCATCTTGCCGATCACCCTGCACGTGAACGGCCGCAAGGTGAAAGCGGCCACCGTCGATATGGGGTGCCCCCGCCTCGAGCGCCGCGAGATTCCCATGGCGGGTCCGGAAGGGCAAGTCATCGGCGAAGAAATCGAGGCGGACAAGAAGAAGTTCAAGGTCACCGCCGTCTCCATGGGAAATCCGCACTGCGTGATTTTCGTCGACAAGGTCAATGACTTTGAGGTCGGCTTCTACGGACCCTTGATCGAGAACCACCCAGTTTTCCCCAGCCGGACCAACGTGGAATTTGTCGAGATTTTAAACCGCAGCGAGGTCTCCCAGCGCACCTGGGAGAGAGGTTCAGGGGAGACCATGGCCTGCGGCACGGGTGCTTCAGCCACCGCGGTCGCCGGCGTTCTAAACGGCAGGACGGACCGCCGGGTCACCATCCACTTGCGAGGGGGAGATCTGAACTTGGAATGGGCTGAAGACAACCACGTCTACATGACAGGTCCTGCCGTCGAAGTGTTCAGCGGAGAATGGCTAGGGTGAAGGATAATTCTGTCGATTTCCTTACCCCCCACTACAATCGGGACCTACCGCTTCTCTTGCCCCGCTTCGACGAGATGCGGGATATCGTTGTCCAGATGATCCCCTACGACCGGGACTTCCCCCTCACCTTCCTCGACCTGGGAGCCGGCAGCGGCAGCCTCACAGCGGCGATTCTCGAGCAGTACCCCAACTCAAAGGCGATCTGCGTGGCCCCATCCGAGCAGGCTCTGACCTGCGCCCGGGAATGCCTGGCCCCCTTTCCAGAGCGCGTCAACTATCACACAGAAGACCTGAACGACTACGAAGCCCTGGAGTCGATCCACGATCCCCTTCACCTGGCCATCTCGATCCTGGTGCTCCACCAACTCCCTCACCCCCGCAAACGGTCTCTGTTTGCCGAGATCTTCGTCAAGCTGGCCCTCGGGGGAGCCCTGATCGTTGCGGACGAGATCCTGTCCCCTTCCGATCACCTGCAGCGCTTCTATTACAAACGCTGGGACCTCCACGTCCAGGAGCAACTGAAGGCGGGGCGGCTGTCGGCGGAAACGGAGAGCCGGTGGGGGGAGTTTGTGCGGGAAAACCTCGGTGAGTCAAGCTTTCCCGCCCAGCCAGGCAGCCACCATCGCGCCGGTATGGGAATCCAGATGAAGTGGCTGGTGGAGCTGGGTTACCGGGAAGTCGACTGCTACTGGAAATACCATCACTGGTCCATCTTCGGCGGTTTCAGGACGGCGTGAGGAAGCGATGAGAACCTACCGGCTCCGCCACGATCCGGGCTCTCCCCCGCTCTCCCCGACCATCGACTACGGCGCGGCCCTCAACGAGAGCCAGATGAAAGCGGTGGAGACCCTGGAAGGCCCGGTGCTGGTGGTGGCAGGAGCCGGGACGGGGAAGACCCGCACCCTCGTCTACCGGGTGGCCCGCCTCGTGGACCGCGGGATACCCCCCGAGCAGATCCTCCTGCTGACCTTCACCCGCAGGGCCGCGGAAGAGATGCTGCGCCGGGCCAGCGCTCTTATCGACGGCCGCTGTGACCGTGTCCAGGGGGGGACCTTTCACTCGGTCGCCTACCTGATCCTGAGGAAGTACGGCCAACTTCTCGGTTACCCTCCTGCGTTCACGATCATGGACCGCAGCGACGCGGAGGACGTCATCCAGCTCCTGCGCGGGCGCCTGGGTTTGAGCGACAAGGAAAAGAGATTCCCCCGCAAGACGACTCTGGCGGACATGCTGAGCAAATCCGTGAACCGGCAAGAACCACTGGAGTCCACCCTGAACCGCGAATACCCCCATTTTTTCCACTACCTCGACGACCTGGTCCGGCTCCAGGAAGAATACACCTCCTTCAAGAGGGAGAAGGCTCTGCTGGATTACGATGATCTCCTGGTCCAATTGACGGAGCTGCTGAGCCGGCATGAAGACGTGCGGGAGAGGCTCTCCCAGAGGTACCGCTACATTTTGGTGGATGAATACCAGGACACGAACAAGATCCAGTCTGCGATCATCCGGCTTCTTGCCTTCCATCACGACAACGTCATGGTCGTGGGGGACGACGCCCAGAGCATCTACTCCTTCCGGGGCGCGAACTTCCGCAACATCATGGACTTCCCGCAGCACTTTCCGGGGACCCGGATCATCCCCCTGGAGGAAAACTACCGCAGCACCCCCGCCATCCTGGAGTTCACCAACGCCGTCATCGAGGGCGCCCGGGAAAAATACACGAAGCATCTCTTCAGCCGCAAGCCGCACGGGGAGCGCCCGGCCCTGGTGCAGACCCGGGAGGAAAGAGAGCAGTCCCGGTTCGTCTGCCAAAAAGTTCTCGAGCTCCGCGAGGAAGGAGTGCCCCTGGGGGATATGGCCGTTCTGTTCCGCTCCAGTTTCCATTCCTTCGACCTGGAGATCGAACTGGGACACCGGAGCATCCCTTTCGTCAAACGGGGAGGGCTGCAGTTCATCGAGACCTCCCACGTCAAAGACACCATGGCTCATCTCCGGGTCCTGCTGAACCCCGCGGATTCCGTAAGCTGGCACCGCATCCTTCAGCTCATCGAGGGGATCGGCCCCCGCCATTGTCTGGCCATCACCGACAGGATCCAGCAAACCCCGGAGGATCCGGTCTCCTCTCTGCGCTCCTATCCGGCTCCGACCCGCTCCCGGGCCGGCCTCTCCCGGCTGTGCGATCTCTTGAGCGATCTCTGGAGGAACTCCTCTCCGCCCAGCGAGCTCCTCTCCCTTCTCCTCTACTACTACGAGCCGATCCTGCAGGAAAAATTCGATAACTTTCCCAAAAGGGCCAGGGACCTGGAACACCTCGTAGCCATGAGCCAGCGCTACCGGACACTGGAGGCGTTCCTGGCCGATGTGGCTCTCGAGCCACCCACCGAGAGTGTCTCCGGCATGACTCCTGAAGACCAGGATGACGAGAAGCTCATCCTCTCGACGATCCACTCGGCCAAGGGGCTCGAGTGGCATACGGTCTTCATCCTGTGGGCCGTGGACGGAAAATTCCCCTCTCCCCACTCCCTGCATCGGGAGGAAGACCTGGAAGAGGAGAGGCGTCTCATGTACGTGGCCTCAACGCGGGCCAGCCGGAACCTGTTTATCCTTTTCCCCCTGCACATGTACGATCATGCCTTCGGCCACACCCTGGCCCAGCCCTCTGTTTTCCTGCGGGAGCTGCCCAGCGATCTGGTCGATTTCTGGACCACACAAGATGACGACAGCTCTATACTCTGAGCCGGAGTAGAATTCCATGACCGGAACCCTCGTCAATGTGGTCGCCGTCCTGGTGGGCAGCAGCGTGGGGATGGCGATCGGAAAGCGGATCCCCGAAGGGCTCAAGAAAGGCATTATTTCCGGCCTGGGGCTGGCCACGCTCCTGATCGGCATTCAGATGGCGCTGAAAACCGGCAACATCCTGATCCCCATCGCCAGCATCGTTCTGGGCGGCCTGGTTGGAGAACTTCTGCAAATCGAAACCTTCCTGGAGCAACTGGCGGAGCGGCTGCGCGGCTACAGCCGCTCGGGGTCCAGCACGTTTGTAACCGGATTCATCACCGCGAGCCTGGTTTTCTGCGTGGGTTCCATGACCATCGTGGGCTCTCTCCAGGAAGGGATCAACGGGGATTCCACGCTGTTAATTACAAAGTCCCTCATGGACGGCACTGCCTCCATCGCCTTTGCCTCCACCCTGGGGATCGGAGTTGCCTTCTCCGCTCTCACCGTCCTCATCGTACAGGGCTCGCTCACCCTCCTGGGACAGAATCTGGCCTTCCTTCTCAGCGGATCCCTGCTCAACGAGATGACCGCCGCCGGAGGACTCATGATCATCGGCATCGGCTTCCTGCTCCTGGACATCAAGAAGCTGAAGATCGCCAACTTTCTCCCGGCTCTGATCATTGCCCCGGCCCTGGCCTGGCTTTTCCCCTGAGAGCCATCAGCGATCAGCTTTCAGCAATCAGATCTCCCGATCCCTCTCCCCCCCGAGACTGTGTCATAAATCCGTTCATGGTTCGACAGGCTCACCACGAACGGACAAG
>JACPSX010000208.1 GCA_016193065.1 Candidatus Tectimicrobiota bacterium
CGGGCGGCCTGGGATCCGCGTGCGGGATCGAGGTCTTACTTGGGCCTCATCGCAGGCGATGAGGCGCTCAGACTACACTGCACTTCCCCCGACAAATCGTCTCCCGACACCACCTCTTTGGTCTTTTCGTCCACGTATGCGACAAATTCCCAGAGCACGCGGCAAAACATGTCCTCTCTTCGAATGACGTAGGAGGTGGACCCCCGTCCATCCGCGTCATACCGAAGATCGGCGCGCCAGCCTTTGCGATACATCTCCCCACTCTCGGACGCAGACAACAGCGTTTGCGGAGCCGGCTGTACATTCGCCCCGATCAGCGACCATCGGGTCTTGAACACGACTTCGCACCCCCGGTAGGGCTTGCCGTCGAACTCAAACGTGGCCGGCCGCGTCTCGTTCTGAATGTGCTTGTAAATGGGGAGGGCACGGCGGAATTCCTCGCATACCTCCGGCGGGGGATCGGCCGCCCACGCCGGCACTGCGAAGAGTGTTAACAAAACCAGGAGAACTGGTACGCATTTCACCCGGTGCACTCCGTGGCCTGCCTGGGATTCGACAGGCCTGTCGAATCCCCTAAACGCAGCAGTGTACCGCAGCCTGACAGCTTTACGGCTATTGAGCGAGCAGGAAAGAAATCCTACATACCGGGAAAGGACTGGTCAATCAGAAAAAGCCTCTCCAAGGACCGGGCGATCCTCAGCGACTGGCGACAGACTGCGTCCACAAGCCACTCATCTCGCAGCGAAAACGTCCAGAGACATCGCTGTGGCGGGAAATTCGGACAGGATCTGTCCATCGGACGTTACGAGAGGGACGCCGATCTGCCGCGCCAGAGCGACGAATTCGCAATCATAGGCCGAACAGCGGGACGACGACACCAGACTCAATACCTGCCCAGATTCTACTTCGAACTCCGCTCCCTGTAAGATGAGCTCGGCTTCGCGAACCAAATCGAGTGCATCGGAAAGGGCCAGTTTTTCCTGCCGCAAATAGGCGGCTAGCACGTTGCGAAACTCGCTTCGCCACAGGACCGGAGCAGCCCATACCGGATCCTTCTGGAATGCTGAGCGCGCCTGGAGTGTTTTCTCACCGCCCAGGAACAGGTAGGCGACCACATTCGTATCGACGACGATCATGGGCGCCCAGCGGACTTCGCGGCACGAAGGAAGTCTTCTGTGAGCGGGGGCAATGCCACTCTCTCCCGCAGGGCATCCACACGCGCCAACAGGGCCTCCGGTTCCATACGTTTGCTCAACAGGGTTCGCTCCAGGCACACAATCACTTCGCTGTTTATGCTGCGGCGGTGCTCGGCAGCGCTTTGCTTGATGCGTTCGTAGAGATCTTTGGGAATGTTCTTGATCGTAAGTGTGGGCACCCTAGATCCTCCCCTTTTGATTCCATAATGCAACCAAAATGGATGATACATGAATTCATCTCGTCTTTCAAGAAATTGCTCTCTTGGGAACGAATTACCTGAGAGCCGTGAAAAGTCGCTTGACAAGGTCGAACAAATAAATAATCATTTGAACACTTGTGCAATTATAGTGCCTGGGTCTTACGGTCGATGTGTAAGGAGGAGGTTTATGGCGGTTACCGTGGCTTCGGATGGCACCTGCGAAATCCAGTACATAGACCGGGAGAAGGTTTCCAAGGTTCTTTCCTTGATGAAACCCGAGCGGACCTTCCAGGAACTGGCTGAGACCTTCAAGATCCTCGGGGACTCAACGCGGATCAAGATCCTCTTTGCGCTTTCCAAGGAGGAACTGTGCGTTTGTGACCTCGCCCACCTGCTGGGAGTGAGCACCTCGGCCGTGTCTCACCAGCTCCGCCTTCTGCGTAACATGAAGCTCGTGAAATTCCGTAAAGAAGGGAAGATGGCCTACTACTCGCTGGACGACCAGCACATCGAGACCCTGTTCACAGAGGGTCTCCGCCATGTGGAGGAATGAGCATTGAGCGGCAACGGTTGTTGCGCAGAAGGGGCATCCTGCAGCACCTCGGCACATGAGCTGCGGCGGGAGGTCCGGCTGACCGCCGCCTGCGGACTTCTCGGCTTGTTCGCCTTTTTCCTCTCCCGGTCCTCCCTTCCACCCCAGGCCGGAATTGCGTTTTACGCCCTGGCCATCGGGCTCGGCTTGCGGCCGATTGCCGCCAAGGGCTTCTCCGCCTTGCGGCAGCGGCGACTGGATATCAACTTTCTGATGTCCCTGGCAGTCGTTGGGGCAGCGGCCATTGGAGAGTGGCTGGAAGCGACCTCTATTGTGTTTCTCTTCCTGCTGGCTGAACTTCTAGAGTCCTTAAGCCTCGGTAAGGCTCGCAACGCCATCCAATCCCTGGTCGAGCTTGCCCCACATCGGGCCCTGGTGCGAAAAAACGGCGGCGAAATCCTCCTTCCCGTGGAGGAAGTGGCACCGGGCGACAGAATCATCGTGAAGCCGGCAGAGCGCATCGCCCTGGATGGAATCGTGCGGGAAGGAATCTCCACGGTCAATCAGTCCCCAATCACCGGGGAATCCATGCCGGTTGAGAAACACCCGGGGGACCCCGTTTACGCGGGAACCATCAACCAAGAGGGAGCACTAGAGGTTGAAGTCACCGCCCCAGCCAGGGAAACCGTGCTGGCGCGGGTCATCCGCATGGTGGAAGAAGCCCAGTTACGGAAGCCCTCGGCGCAGAAATTCGTCGATCGATTTGCTCACTACTACACCCCGGCAGTCGTCGTGGCGGCTGTCCTGATTGCCACGCTCCCCCCGCTGCTCACGGGCGCTCCGTTCTCTTCCTGGTTCTACCGGGCTCTGGTCCTGCTGGTGATTTCGTGCCCCTGCGCTCTGGTCATTTCAACCCCCGTGACCATCCTTTCGGGGCTTGCCGGGGCCGCCCGCCGGGGAGTTCTCATCAAGGGGGGAAACTTTCTGGAAGCGATCGGCAGCATCCAGGTCATCGCTTTTGACAAGACGGGCACGCTAACCCTTGGTCAACCCCGGGTGAGCCGGGTCCTCCCTCTAAACTCCCACTCCCCTGCTCAAGTTCTGCAGATAGCCGCTTCCCTCGGAGCGCGCTCGGAACACCACCTGGCGGGATCGGTCGTCAGTCATGCTGTCAAGGAAGGGATCCCGCTTCTCAGTGCGGAGCAAATTCAGGCCATCCCCGGCAGAGGGTTGCAGGGACAGGTGGAGAACGGTTCTTTCTTCATGGGGAACCATCGCTTCCTGGAGGAAAAGGGACAGTGCAACCCGGACCTGGAAAAGATTCTACAAATCTCCGAGAGACGGGGGGAGACCGCCGTCTTCTTGGGAAACCAGGATCAGGTCATGGGCATGATCACGTTCGTCGACACTCCACGTCCCGAAGCGCGCACTGCCCTCCACCAGATCAAGGACTGCGGTCTCGAAGTCGTCATGCTCACGGGCGATAACCGGGGAGCCGCCGAGGCCATGGCCTCCCAATTGGGAATCGACCGTGTTTATCACGAGCTCCTGCCCGAAAACAAAGTTCAGGTGGTGCAGAAGCTGACAGCGGGCGGGAAAAAGGTCGCCATGGTGGGAGACGGGATCAACGATGCTCCGGCCCTTGGAGCTTCTGCGGTTGGAATCGCCATGGGGGGCGCGGGTACCCATGCCGCCCTGGAAACCGCGGATATCGTCCTCATGGGAGACGATCTCTCTCAGCTTCCGCTGACCATCCGGACCGGGCGCCGGGCCGTCAACATCATCAAAACGAACATCGCTCTGGCCCTGCTCATTAAGGCCGTTTTCCTGTTCCTGGCCATACCGGGGCTGGCCAGCTTGTGGATGGCACTGGCGGCCGACATGGGCGGCTCGCTTCTGGTGACCGCCAACGGGCTCCGCCTGCTCAGAACCCGCACCTGATCTAGCCGCACCGACCAGCAAGAACCCCCACGGCCCCGCTCATCCTGTTTTTTCAAGCGGCGACAGGAAGCGGTCCTTTAATTCCTGTACCCCCGCAGCCAAGGTCAGGGCCAGGATCTTGTCCCCGGCGGCCAGGGAAGTGTCCCCCCGGGGAATCACCACTTTCCCTGCCCGAATCACGGAGATGAGGGTGAGCAAGCCACAAATTAGGGCAACCGGACCCGGATCCCGAGCGTGCCATCAAAACAAAGCCAAAAGAAGCCCATAATTTCTGCTAAGATACGGCCATTTTGGGGAGCCATCTCTGCCCATGCAAATGATGTGGATTGTCGAGCAGTACGGGTATCTGGCCGTTTTTGCGGGTGCCTTCCTGGAAGGAGAAGTGGTCTTGATCCTGGCGGGGTTTGCCGCCTTTCACGGCTACCTCAACCTGCAAATGGTTTTGATCATTGCATTCCTGGGAACCGTCCTCAGTGATGAATTCTTTTACTACCTGGGCCGCTGGCAGGGCAGATCCCTGATCGCGCGATCGAGGCGCCTCTCGGAAAAATACCCGTACGCCCTCCATTACATCGAGCGCTTCGGAACCTGGGTCGTTTTATTGCAGAGGTTCCTTTATGGCTTCCGCATCGCAATCCCCGTGGTGATCGGCACCAGCTCCATGAAACCGGTCAGGTTCGCCATACTGAACATGAGCAGCGCCGTGGTCTGGGTCCTCCTCTTCGGATACCTGGGATATGGGTTCGGCGACGCCCTTACCGCGATCCTGGGGGACCTCAAGCGCGTCGAGGCCTACATTTTCCTGGGGGTTTTCTTCGTGGCCCTGACCATCTGGGCCGCCCATACCATCACGAAGAAAACCCGCCTCTGAGCGGCGCCCTCCCCGAAACTCAGCGCCGGAAAAACATCTTGCTCAGGGGCACCCGGGAGTTATATGTTATGAACGGTACATTTGCTGGGTGAAGAACGGAAAGTAACATTCTCTATTCAAACTGTTAGGCAGTCTGCCTAAGGAGGAGAACATGAGATCCTGGAAGCGAATTCTCCTGCCTATCCTCAGCTTTATCGCCCTCTCAACTCTTATTTTCTTCATGCCAATCCCCGGGAATTCAGGAACGATTGCCCCGGGGCA
>JACPSX010000209.1 GCA_016193065.1 Candidatus Tectimicrobiota bacterium
CAGCCGCCATCTCGGCATGCGCTCTCTTGTCCATGGCGGCAATGCGATCGGGCACGTAGACCAGATGGCCATCGGCATCGCTGAATCGCAGAGCATAATGCGACCAGAAATCCAATACGGTTAGCGAGGGCAGTCCGCTTTCGCGCGCCGCAGCGATAAACCGCTTCTCCAGACTCGGGTCGAACGAGCTTCCGGTCAAAAGCAACGCCGCATCCGGGCTTTGCAATAAACGCTCCACCTCACTGGGAGTTATGTTGTCCGTCAGCTTCTGATGGGCGAGATCCCGCTTCGTCCACAGCGCACACGCCTGCCGGTAAGCGAGCGCCTCCACGGTGACGCGCCCCTCGGCGCGCAAGGCCTCGATCACCGGCGCCACCGCGCTTGCGCCGCCCGCGTCGCCGCATACGGCGAGGATGAGTGAATGGCTAGAGCGTCGGCACCGGAGCAAGCCGGCTGGCTGCCGTCATTCACACAACGAACCAGATTCTCCACCGCGTGGAGCAACCCGTAGTGCAGACCGCCCTCTAATTTCTCCTTCCGGGCGACTGTTTTGTACCCGGTAAAATACGGGTCCTCTACCAGCTCGTACACTTCGATGGTGCGTCCCGATTCAATCACGCGCGCTCGTCCGCTCGCACCGATCAGATCCATCTCGAACAAGCTGAAAGCCGCCTCCTCACAGCCTTGCAAGTGTGCATTCACCCCGGAATCAAATTCCAAAAAAGCATCCAGAGTGGGGTCGTCCCCATCCTCTTTCAGGACGTCAACGCCCCGCACCCGTATGACCTCTCCGACCAGGAAGCGTGCCAGGTCAAACCAATGCGTGCCGTTGTTGAAAGTCCCCTTCGTATAATAGCCGGCGATCGTTCGAATTTCCCCGATGCCGCCGGACTGAAGGAATTGCCTGAGGCGATTGTGGCCTTCCGCATAGCGGCGCAAATAATTCACCGCCAGCACAACGCCGTTTTCGGCCGCCACACGAACAATCTCGCTTGCCTCCTCCAGTTCCAACGTCAGGGGCTTTTCGGCCAATATGGCGCGCACACCAGGGGTTGCAAGTGCTGTGTGGATGATGCTGGAGTGAGTCGAAGCCGGTGTGCAGATACTGACAATGTCGGGATGTTGCTCGGCAAGCATCTGCTGTGGATCACAATATCGCGCCGCCACGCTCCAGCGCTCCCCGCAGCGCGCCACCTTGTCCGGATCCTTATCACAGACCGCCACCAGTCTGGTCTGCGGACAGGCCGCATACGCTCCGGCGTGGGAGTAAATACCCTTCACACGCGGAGCTTCGTCGTACTCGCTCCCAATCCTGCCACAGCCAATCAGGGCAGCGCGGTAAATCATTCCCGGGCTTGCTTGGGTTGAATATGCCGATTGATTTCGATCAGCTCAGGTCTACGCTCTATCAGATCCAAAATGTCATGGAGACCGAATGCCGGATTCCCGGGATACAACTCTGTAAAGATCCTGGTAATCAGCAGGAAATCTTCGCGCGTGTCCACCGTAAGCCGCAGATCCCAGTACTTTTCCGGAAGACCGCTTTCCACGTCATGCAGCGAGAACTCGTCCGGATGCTCCCAAATATAAATGGACACGTGTTCCCGGTCTACAGGGTCCTGGGTCAAGCGCGCTACTTTCTCCAACAGCTCGGTCGAGAATACCCGAACACCCATTCCGTCCGGATACGTTGACCGCAATCGATTGGACACAAAATCGAATTGATTCGCCTGATAGGCGGCGACCACTTTATCAACCACGGCCGGATCGACCAATGGGCAATCGCCCGTGATCTCAACGATGACACCGGCACTTGCAGCGTGGGCGGCTTGGAGCACGCGGTCCAATACGTCCTGTTCACTGCCGCGGTAACAGCCGATACCCAGCCGCTGCGTCAAGTGCTCGACCACATCATCGGCGGGGTTGCAGGTCGTCGCTATAACAAGCTGATCCAGCCCCCGGGCAAGCTTGAGCCGCTCGCTGAGCAATTCCAGCATCGGCTTGCCTAATATGGGCCGCATTATTTTGCCCGGAAGCCGGGTGGAGCTCACCCGAGCTTCAATGATACCCACTGTTTTAATTTCTTGGTCTCCCATGGGGCGACGGTCCAACCTCGGGACGCAGCCATATTCCGTTCGGGTCGTCCGTCGGCTCATATGTAACGCGGTGGTAAGGGCTCCGCCGAATCAGGGCCTGCCTGGCAAGCTCGGGCTCGCTCGGAAGCTTCTCGCCGGTGCCCAGCGCGAGCTCCAGGCACCTCACCTGTTTCACCATATCGGCAAATTCGTCCACGGTCGTGGCAAAAGAATGATCGGGGCCTGACGAGGATCTGTCAAAAGTGATGTGCTTCTCGATTACGGTCCCGCCCAACGCCACGGCGGCTACGGGCAGCAGGTTGCCCCGCGAATGATCCGAAATCCCCACCGGCAAGCCAAACGTCTCTTTCATCGTGACCATCGCCTTCAGGTTCATCTCATCCCACCGCGGCGGATAGTTGCTGACGCAATGAAGTAATACGATTTCTCCGGCGCCCGATTTGACTAGGACGTTGATTGCCTCCTCGATCTCTCGCAGATAGCTGGCCCCCGTTGAAAGAAGAATCCGTTTGCCGGTGCCTCCCACTGCCTCCAATAAAGGGAAAAACGTAACGTCGCCGGAACCGATCTTGTACGTTCGGACTCCAACCGCCTCCAACAGCTCCACTGCTTCGAGATAGAAGGGAGTGGAAATAAACTCGATACCTTCCTGGTCCGCCGTTCGCTTCAAGGCATGATGCCATTCATCAGCAAGCTCCAGGCTCCCGAATTCGCGGTAGACCGGGTTATCCACCCATCGCCCATCAGACAATATCTTGGGAGCGACCAGTCTATCCTTGCGAATCGTCTGGTATTTAATCGCATCGGCGCCGCATTCCTTGCTCGCCTTCACATAAGATTGCGCCTTTTCCAGACTACCGTCATAGTTGGAACCCACTTCGGCGACTATCTCTACCGCACCCATCGGCTGGCTCCGTCTGAAAGCAACTCTTCTCGCTCCTCCACAACCTATTCCCTTATTAGGACGACAATAGGTCTGGCTTCCGTGTCACCATCCTTGATATCCAGATATGAGGATGACACGATACGTATTTTGTCCGTCAGCAACGGTTCCAGTGCGATACCGGAATCCTCTTTTCGTTCGGATTGGTGACCCTCATAAACCAACATGCGCCAAGGTATCCTTTTAAGACTATGTAACAGCCCTATATGCTCACGAACAGAAAAATAAAAAACGACCGCTTCGCTCAGTGTCGGCCTCAGGTGTAGAGGTATCTCC
>JACPSX010000068.1 GCA_016193065.1 Candidatus Tectimicrobiota bacterium
CGGTGAAGCTGGTCTCGGCTGCCCGCTCTCCGAATCAGTTCATCCTGGAAGGCAAGTTTGTGGATCTCCTGGATCCAGCTCTGGCCAAGATCGACCAGTTCCTTGAGCTCAATCAGAGAATCCAGCAGGCCGTCGCGTCCCCATCCGCAACCCCGGATGTCCCGACGGAAGGTGAGAAAGCCGGCTCCTCATCGTAAGATCGTCTGGATCCAGCCCCCGCCCAGGATCTCGTCCCCCTCATAGAAGACCGCGGCCTGGCCGGGCGTGATGGCACGCTGTGGAGTGTGGAAGGAGACCGTCACCTCGTCGGATCCGGGGCCGGAGCGCAGGATGGCGGGCGATCCCCCGTGACGGTGACGGATCTGAACGCTTGCTTCCCGCTCTCCGTCCAGCTCCGGGATCAGCATCCATCGCACCTGATCCACGACGCAGACGCTGTGCAGGAGTTCTTCGTTTTTCCCAACCACGAGCCGGTTTCGGTTCGAGTCAATTTCCAGGACATATAGAGGATCCCGAGAGCTCACCTGCAATCCCCGGCGCTGGCCGACCGTGTAGTAGGGATAGCCCCGGTGCCTGCCCAGCACCTTCCCATCAGAATCCACAATGTCCCCGGCACGGTCTGCCGCTTCGGGGGCGCGCTGGCGCACGAACTCCGCATAATCGTCGTCCGGTATGAAACAGATCTCCTGACTCTCGGGCTTGTTCGCCACCGGCAGTCGGTGTCTTGCAGCGGCAGCCCGCACTTCCTCCTTCGTAAATTCCCCAATCGGGAAAAGTGTGTGTGCCAACTGTTCCTGGGAAAGGTTGAAGAGAAAATAGCTCTGGTCCTTGGCCCGGTCCCGTCCTCGGGCCACCCGCAGGCGATCTCCATCCCCCCCCAGCAGACGGGCGTAGTGCCCCGTGGCGACTTTGTCGGCGCCGAGCATCCGGGCCCGCAACAGGAGCGTGTCGAACTTCACCTTCTGGTTGCACACCACGCAGGGGTTCGGGGTGCGCCCCCGCAGGTACTCGGCGACGAAGTAGTTCACCACCTCGCTCTCAAAGTGCTCCTCAAAGTTCAGAAGGTAGTGGGGGATGCCGAGATTGTGGGCCACCTGGCGGGCGTCCGCCAGATCCCGGGGGGAGCAGCACGAGCCGAACGTCCGGTCCGCGTTGTGGTCCCAGGTCTGCATGGAAATGCCGATTACCTCGCACCCCTGCTCCACCAGCAAGGCCGCGGCCACGGAACTGTCCACCCCGCCGCTCATGGCTACCACAATTCTCTCGCCCAAGGGTAGCTCCCTTTCCTAAAAAATTGCCTTGTGCACCCCCACCCTTCCCCCCCCCATCGGAGACTGTGTCATAAGTCCGTTCATGGTGCGACAAGCTCACCACGAACGGACGACGACACACGGAAATCCAACCACTTACCCCCCGGGTACCCTCTGGGTGCGGGAGGGATGGGTGAGGGTGTTTTCGGCCCCGCCATGCGCTCCTCTTGCCCCCCGGGGCTTAAGCAGGACTTTTTTTGACCCTCCCAGAGGACAGCGGGCACCAAAAACGGTACCATCTCCCCGCCGGGCCCGCAACTCATTTCCGGGCGGCAAAGTGCCGATAAGTGTTAACAGAATCAGGAACCTGGGGAACCGGCCGGGTAGGAAGCGGCGTTGACATTCCCCCCCCTCACCCCTATAATTCGTTCCCCAAACGGGAGACCGAAATGAATGTTGGGAGTCAGCTCGTCATTACCATGGCCGACGGGACCGTCAAGCAGACGAATCCCCTGACCGGCCACGAGGCCTGGTTTGTTCCGGGCCGCTCCACGCGCCCCATGATCAATGAAATCCCCAAGACCGCCAAGCCGCTGGAACGTCACAGCCCGGAGGATTACTGCAACTTTTGCGAGGCCAACTATCTTCAGACCCCTCCGGAAAAAGAACGGCTGGTGGCCGTCAACGGGAGGTACGAGGTTCGCGAGCATGTGCCTCCAGATCAGTTACATTCCGAACGCCCCTTGTGCCGGCGCATTGGAAACCTCTTCGAGATCGTCACCATCGACTACTGGCAGAAAAACTACAGCTACCGCCTCTCGGAAAAAACAGCCCGCTGGAAAGGGGAGTACCTGTCCCGGGAGGACGGCCTCAAGCACGTCATCAGCATGGTGGATTACAAACTGCGCCTGGCCAAGAAGTCCGAGGAAGAAATCGCCAACTCGCCCATCGGTCAGAAGGTGAAACTGGCGGACGCGTTTTTCGGAGGGGGGCACGATCTGATCGTTTTCGGTCGCCACTACTCTCCCGAGGCCCAGTACGACTCTCAGATCTGCTCCTCCGGAGAGATGACCCAGGAAGAGCACTTCCAGTACATTTTGTTTACGACCCGGGAGATTCAAGACATTCTGGACAATAACCGCTACGTCCGCTACGTGATCACCTTCCAGAACTGGCGCATGGCGGCCGGGGCTTCTTTCGACCACCTGCACAAGCAGCTTGTGGCCCTCGACGAGTGGGGCACCTTCCTCGATCGTGAGGTCGAACTGGTCGTCAAGAACCCGAACATATACAACGAGCTGGTCGCGAACTTTGCGGGCTACTCGAACCGGGTCATCGCCGAAAACGACCATGCCATCCTGTTCGGCGATATCGGCCACCGCTTCCCCACCCTGGCCGTCTATTCCAAGAGCCCCCATGTCAGGCCCATGGAGCACGAGCCCGAGGAGATCCGGGGAGTCAGTGATCTGATCCACGCCGCCCACATGGCCATGGGCAGCACGATCCCGTGCAACGAAGAGTGGTACTACGCGCCCCGGGACTGCCCCGTAAAGATCCCCTGGCACATTCTGATCAAGTGGAGGATCAACACGCCGGCGGGCTTTGAAGGGGGCACGAACATTCACATCAACCCCCTCGACCCGCTCTATCTCAGGGATCTCATCGTGCCCCGGCTCTACGATTTGAGGGACAAGAAAATCATCGACGGCTTCAAAATCGCCGAGGAGTGTGCCCTGCTCCCGAATTCCCTGAGGTATAACCAGTCCTGATGGTTCTTGGGGTCAAGAAGGCCGGGTGAGGAGGCTGGAGGAGATCGAATGTCCGAGATGCGCAAGGATCCCATTACGAACCGCTGGGTCATCGTCCGCACCGAATCCGGCGCCGGCCCCAGCACGATGATGCCCCCTCCGGAAGATCCCGAACCCGCCGTGTGCCCCTTTTGCGAGGGGAACGAACACATGACGCCGCCCGAAATCTTCGCCCTGCGGAACATAGGCACTTCCCCCAACGGGAAGGGGTGGCAGGTTCGGGTGGTCGCCAACCGCTTCCCCGTGCTGGGAATCGAGGGGGGGAAAGAGGGACAAGGGCTTTTCGACAAGATGAACGGCATCGGCGCCCACGCGATGATCATCGAATCCCCGGCCCACGGGGCCGGCCTGAACACCCACGGGAGGGAGGTCCTCACCCGGATCCTGGAGGTCTATCGACTGCGCATGCTGGATCTCATACGGGATCTGCGCTTCCACTATATCCTGGTCTTCCGCAACGAGGGACACGAGGCCGGCGGGCACTTGCGCCACCCGCACTCCCAGATGGTGGCCACTCCAGTCACGCCGCGGGAAGTCAAGTCCGAGCTGCAAGGGGCCCGCGATTATTTTCTCTACAAAGACCGCTGCATTTTTTGCGACATGATCCGGGCGGAAAAAGAAGACGGACGCCGGGTGGTCTGGGAAAACCGGGATTATGTCAGCTTCTGCCCCTTTGCGTCCCGTTCCCCCTTTGAGATGTGGATCCTCCCCAAGGAGCATTCCCCCGACTTCTACCGGCTGTCCAGTGAAGGGCTGGCGGGGATGGCCGAGGTTCTCGACCAGTCGATGAAGAGGCTGGCGGGCGCCCTTAACCGTCCCCAGTACAACATGGTCCTGCACTCGGGCCCCAACCGCCGGGAGCGCCGCGACTACTGGCAGACAATCGACCATGACTTCCACTGGCACATGGAAATCATCCCCCGGTTCACCCCCTATTCCGGGTTCGAGTGGGGCACGGGGTTCTTCATCAACCCAACCCCCCCCGAGGAGTCCGCCGCATTCCTGCGTGAGCTGAAGATTCCATGAGCCCCCTCGCGGTGGCGTTCGTGTGGCACATGCATCAACCCTACTACACGGACCCCGTCTCCCGGACCGCTTTGCTCCCCTGGGCCCGCCTGCACAGCACCCGCAGCTACTATGACATGGCTTCCCTGCTGGAAGAGTTCGCGGACGTCCGAGTCACCTTCAATCTGGTCCCCTCTCTCCTCCGGCAGATCGAGCAATATTCCCGCCAGGAGATCCATGATCCGTTCCGGGACGTGGCCGAGATTCCGGCTTCCGACCTCGAGATCCGGCACAAGATCTTTCTCCTGCGCTTTTTCTTTTACGCCAACCGGGAGACCATGGTCGACCCCTACCCGCGCTACCGGGAGCTGCTGAGCCAGCGGGGCCGGCATCATCAGGAGAAGGAAGTGGAAAGCCGGATCCGTGAGTTTTCCGTCCAGGACTACCGGGACCTGCAGGTCTGGTTTAACCTGACCTGGATGGGTTTTCAGGCCAGAAAAAAGATCCCGGAGCTGAACGACCTTTTCGAGAAGGGCGCCAGGTTCTCCGAGGAGGACAAACGTCTGGTCCTGGAAGCCCAGGATCGCATCGTTGCCGAAGTGATCCCCCTCTACCGGAAGCTTGCCGACCAGGGCCGGATCGAACTCACCACGAGTCCCTTCTACCATCCCATCCTCCCCCTGCTCATCGACACCGGAAGCGCCCGCCGGGCCCTGCTCAACCTCCCGCTTCCCGCACCTTTTCGATACCCGCAGGACGCGGAGGCCCAGATCCGGCGCGCCGTCCAATTCCACCAGGATCTCTTCGGAAAACCGCCCCGGGGTCTGTGGCCTTCAGAAGGCTCCGTGTGTCCGGAATTGATCCCCATCCTGACCGAGGCGGGGCTGCAGTGGACGGCCACCGACGAGGAGATCCTCATCCACTCCCTGGGAGCGGGAAGGTACCGGTCCGAGTCTCTCTACCAGCCCTATCGGGTCAGCCACCAGGGGCGGGAGATCTCTATCATTTTTCGGGATAAAACTCTCTCGAACCTCATCAGCTTCAGCTACTCCCGGCGGCCTTCCAGAGATGCTGCCGCAGATCTTCGCAATCATCTCCAGGGCATCGAAAGCCGCCTGGGATCCGCGGAGCACCCCCCCCTGTGCGCCATCATCCTGGACGGCGAGAACCCCTGGGAGTACTACCCGGGAGGCGGGGAAGAATTCCTTCGCCTAGTCTACAGCTCCCTCACCGGCAATCTGAGGACCACCACGGTGAGTGCCTACCTCGAGCAATATCCGGCTCAGGAAACTCTCCCCACCCTGTTCACAGGCTCCTGGATCGGGCCCGCCAGGATCTAGGCGCTCTCAAGCCTTCCGCAGGGGATGACCAGTCCCAGGAAGCCTGGCAGGAGATCTATAGGGCCGAAGGGAGTGATTGGTTCTGGTGGTTTGGAGACGATTTCCAGTCGGAGCAAAAACCCGAGTTTGACCGGATCTTCCGCCTCCACCTGCAAAATGCCTATCGACTGGCCGGCGCCGAGGTCCCCGCCGAGCTCCTGACCCCCGTCCGGCAGAGGGAAGCCGCAGCCTGGGAGCGCGGTCAGAGCGGTTTCATTTCCCCCGTCATCAGCGGTTCTCTGACGCACTTTTACGAATGGCAGGGGGCCGTCCACTTCAATCCAGCCACGGCTTCGGGAACCATGGTCACCGGCGCGCTGGCCATCGACGCCATTTACTACGGCCAGGACCGGGGAAATTTCTATCTGCGGTTCGACCCACATCTTCCGTTTGACTCGCAGCACAATCAAGACCTGGAACTGAGCTTGAGGTTCCTAAATCCAGCCGGATACTCTGTGACCGTTCCCCTGGACAGTACGGGCCCCAAGAGCTATACCGTGTACCGCAAAAAGGGCGAAGAGAAAAAAGAGCCCTCAGGATCCTTCTCCCTTTGCCACCTGGGTGAGATCGGCGAGATGGCGATCCCCCTGGATATCCTCCAGGCCCGGATCGGTGAGACGCTGCGTTTCATCATCCAGATACGCCGGGGCTCTGCGCTGCTGGAAACCTACCCCTTCCAGGGGGTGTTCTCGTTGCTCTTGCAACCCGAGAACGAGAGAATCTGGTGGGGGGTTTAATGTCAACGGTACACCTCCTCCTGGCGATCCATTGTCACCAACCCGTCGGCAATTTCCCTGAAGTTTTCGAGAGGGCCTAC
>JACPSX010000187.1:0-2664 GCA_016193065.1 Candidatus Tectimicrobiota bacterium
CCTATGTTGTTGTTCTTGATGCTGTTGTTGTTGCTGGCCCACAGCCGTATGCCGCTCCCGGTGTTGGAGTTGGTGGTGTTCCCATCGATGGTGTTGTTGTGGGAGCCCACCAGGTAGATCCCGTAGCGAGTGTAGAGGCCGTTGTTGCTCGCCGTGTTGTTCGTGATGGTGTTGTTGTTGGCGTCGGCCCAGAGGACAATGCCGCTCCCCCGGTTATTCGTGGACGCGTTGCCGTTCTCCGTGTTGTTGCTGGAGCCACCGAAGAGGTATATACCGTCCTGGGCGTTGGAGGAGGTGGCGTTGCCGCTCAAAGTGCTGTTGCTACACCCGTTGAGCTCGATTCCGAAGACGCCATTGGAGCTGACGGTGTTGTTGGCCACGGTCAGACCGGTGCAGCCCGAAAGATACATCCCCCTGTCGCTGTTGCTGTTTATGGTGTTCCCGGTGATGACGTTGCCCGAACCGCCGATAGAAATACCGCTGCCGTTGGTAGTCGACGAGATGACGTTGCCGCTTATCGTATTGTTGTTGGTGGTGAAGACGCCTTGGATACCGTTGTAGTAGCTGCTGGTGATGGTGTTGCCGCTCAGGGTGTTGCCGTTGGTGTATATAAGCCAGATGCCGCGGGCGGAGCCCGTGATGGTGTTGTTCTGGATGGTGTGGTTACCCGGCGACGAGGGGTAACTTCCACTAATGTTGATGGCAGCGTCGAGGCTGCCAACGGCACCCCATCCCGTAAGGGTGAGATTCTTCACCGTTACACCCTGCACGCTCGACCCGTATGGGATGACAACCCCGTTTCCGAAACCGGGGCCAATGAGCTTGTACCCGGCCCCGTCCAGGGTTATGTTGCTGGCACCAATCGTCAGCCCGGGCGCGCTGGCGCAGACGAGGTCGTGGGTAAGGGTAGTGTTCGCGGTGATGGTAGTGCCACAGGCTATGTCCGAGCCGTAGGCCACCTCTGCCTTGGCCAGCGCCAGCAGGCCTGTTAGGAGCAGGAACCCTACTAGCAATAAGCCAGCCATTTTCCTTACGCTTTTCATGGCACCCTCCTTTTCTGAAAAGGCAAGATCACCTTTGACTCTTCTTTCAGCCAATTACTGAGTTACGCATACATAGAAGTCCCTCCAGCTTTGTGCGATCCTGGGGGCCTGAGGCCACCAGAAAGTCTCCCAGCTTAGAAACGCCACTTCTTTATGTTCAATGTGCTCTTTCGGGCTCTCGTTCGATTTGCAGCCCTGAATTTCCGGGTCTCTGCCTGCTCGTCCGATCAAAATCAGAGACCATCAGCAATGCTCAGTACCGGCTAGAGTTCTGGCAAAGCCGCGGTTAATACACCCTCAGATCCGGATTTCGGTGGGCTATATACCGACCAATTGTGGGTTAGGAACTCGATTAGAAGGAGCTGGACGTTCCACAAAAGGGAGTTCAGCATCAATTGCCCACCCAGAAAACGCTGCCACCGGCAACCTTTTTTCTACAGGTCGAGCCTCCTTATCTGATGTGAACGATCCCCCTCGCTTCAGTCCCTGAATTACTTTGAACGGAGTTGGGATATTTGAATTGGTTCTAATTTAGTACTAAGCTTTCCGATCTGTCAACAGAATCCCACGTGCAAACAGCAAAAGAAATGCCTTTCGAACGGTCATTCATCTACTCAGTAGCCTGGAAAATTTCCGCTGGCCAGGAAACGGATATTTTGTTGCCCGGCCCTCGCTTCGTAAGGGGTCAAAGCGTCAGGCTCCAGAGAAGCGAAAGTAAAGATCTTCTCCGGGACAGTCCAGTGGGTTGGGCTGATCTTCGGCATTATGCCGAAAGGGATAGGGAGATGCGCTCAGCGGACTGCCTCTTCCAAATTCCGGCGGGCTTCCTCGGGGGCTTCGCCACAGCTCATGACATCCAGAGGATGAGCATGAACAACACGGGTACTGCCGAGGAGAGCCAGGTCTCCTCGGGCTTGATAAAATATTACGGATGTGCTATTCATATAATATCAAGCAAGGAGGGAAGCCCGTGCCCATCAAGAAGCGCACCAGTGTTCTCCTAGACGGGAATTTGTTGAAGAAAGCCCGCAAAAGCCTGAAAACCTCTACGAATACGGAAGCGATTACCAGAGCCCTGCAGGAAGCTGTCCGCACTCGAGAGATTCAAGCAACTCTAAGAGACCTGATCCGGAAAGGCCGGGGCCGCTTCGTGGACATTCCCAGGTAGCGCTTGTGCTCATTCTCCTCGACACGAACGTCTATCTGACTGCCATGAGGTCCGAGGAGGGGGCGAGATCTTTTGAACGTGCCTTCCTCCCTGTCGTGTTTCGGACGTATCTCTCCAGCATCGTTGCTGAGGAACTCTACGCCGGGGCTCTGGATGCGGGCGCGGTGCGCTTGGTGGAACGCTATGTGGGGGTACTGGAAAGAGCCGGCCGAGTGGTGACGCCGACGTTTCGGGACTGGAAAGAAGCCGGCAAACTGGTTGCTCGGATCACCCGTAAAGAACCCGGTCGCAAACCCAAGATCCAACAGATGGTAAACGACATCCTCCTGGCGTTGAGTGCTCGGCGCATCGGCGCCCACCTGTTCACCTTCAACCGAGACGACTTCGAGCTGATCCACCGTCACAAGACGTTCTCGCTCAAGGTGCTGAGATGAGGACTGCCGGCACGTCCCA
>JACPSX010000187.1:2696-11983 GCA_016193065.1 Candidatus Tectimicrobiota bacterium
CCGCAAATTCAACTTGACACAAAATCGGGGAAAATGTTATAGCCAGCAACGGAATGGAAATCCCCTGTCCAAATCAAGCGCCCTAAGAGAAATGAAAATGACAAAGCACCGCCATGTGCTTTGACGTTCTTCGTGTGGCCACGGGAGGCCGCCGGCACAGGGGAGTCACGCAGGAGAAGGAGGAAGTGCATGCCGAAGGGCAAAGTCAAGTGGTTCAATGACTCCAAGGGATACGGATTCATTGAGCAGGAAAACGGAGAAGACGTTTTTGTGCACTACTCTGCCATCCAGGGGGACGGATTTAAATCCCTCACCCAGGGCCAGGATGTGGAGTTCGAGGTCACCCAGGGGCCCAAGGGGCTTCAGGCTAGCCGGGTGACAAAGGCCTAATTCCTTCTCTCACTCCCCCACCTCGTTGAGGAGCGCGCGGATCACCCTCCAGGGGAGGTCTCCTTCTCTCAGGAGGAGGGGGTCTTTCGCACTGACATCCACGACCGTGGATCCCCGGCTGGGAGGGAGTTCGCCGCCGTCCAGGTACAGGTCTGCCCCTTCCCCCAAACTGCGCAGGATGGAATCAACATCTCCGGGACAAGGTTCTCCGGAACGGTTCGCGCTTGTGGCAACCAGGGGAACACCCAACTGCCGCACCAGACCTTGAGCCACGGGGGACCTGGAAATGCGCAGGCCAATCGTTCCCGCGTGACTTACCAGATGGGCAGGAGCACCCGTCGAGGCCCGGTAAATAAGGGTTAGAGGACCCGGCCAGAAGGCTCTCTGCAAGACCAGGGCTGATTCAGGCACTTCTCCCACCAGGCCCGCGAGCCAGGTTTCATCGGCTATCAGAAGGGGGAAACTCTTTTCCGCAGACCGCCCCTTGAGCGCCATCACGCGCTCGACGGCGGCCCGCTCCGATCCGGCGCAGCCCAGGCCATACAGCGTGTCCGTAGGGTAAATGACCACACCCCCACGCCGGGCGCACTGGGCCGCTTCCTCCAGAAGGGCCGGATTTGGGGAAGAGAGGTCAAGGGAAATTCGTTTCAGTGGTTGGCCAGCGCGGCGGAGGGAACTCATGACGGCTCCTTCAATTAACCGCCCCGTTTCCCTTTCAGCTTGCGGTCTGCTTCCTCCACACCCTGACTCATTTTCTGTTTGAAGTCCCGCAGTTTTTGAGACAGATCGGGATCCGAGAGGGCGAGGATCTGGACGGCCAGGATGCCTGCGTTGCGGGCTCCGCTTTTTCCCACGGCCATCGTGGCCACCGGAGTCCCCCGGGGCATCTGAACCGTGGCCAGGAGAGCATCAAAGCCCTGCAGGGGGGAAGAATCGATGGGGACCCCAATGACCGGAAGGATGGTCTCCGCTGCCAAGACCCCGGCCAGGTGGGCGGCCCCTCCGGCGCCGGCAATGAGCACCTGCACCCCTCGCTCGGCGGCCCGCCGCGCATACTCACTCGTGCGGGCGGGAGAGCGGTGGGCGGAACTGACCGTCAGCTCGTACGGAACTCCGAACTCGTCGAGAGCCTTGAGGCACTCCTCCATGATCTCTTGATCCGAAGTACTGCCCATGACAACCCCGACTTTAGGCCCGGCCATCCGCTCCCTCCCCATTGTTTCCCTCCAACAGGACGGTGGCGACAGCGACCCCCTTGGTGTGGGAGAGGCTAAGGAAGATTTTGCGAACTCCAAGGCGCTCGGAAATCTCCCGCGTGCGTCCTTGAAGCTCGATCGTGGGGGGCCCCCCGGGCTTGCGGACCACCTGCACTTCCTTCCAGCGCACCCCCTGGCGAAGTCCGGTTCCCAGGGCCTTGAAAACCGCCTCTTTGGCGGCAAACCGCCCGGCAAAGGAGGGGTAAGGATCCCTCTTCCTCTGGCAATAGCGGATCTCTCCTTCCGTGTAGATCCGGTTCAAAAAGCGCTCGCGCCATTCCTGAATGACCCCGGCGATCCGCTCCACCTCGACCATGTCGACCCCAATGCCGACGGCCCCTGCCGGTCTTTTCATCTATCGCTCCCGCCCGATCCGGTCGGCCACCAGATCGCCCATTTCGTCCGTGGCCACGAGCTTCTTTCCCGGCTCCATGATGTCCACGGTCCGGTAATCCTGGTTCAAAACCCACTCCACGGCCCGCTCGATCGCCCCGGCCTCTTGCAGCAGATTGAAGGAGTAAGTCAGCATCATGGCCACGGTGAGAATACTCCCCAGGGGATTCGCCTTCCTTTGCCCCGCGATGTCCGGAGCCGAGCCGTGGACCGGCTCGTAGTAGGCAATGCGACCGGTGCTGATGGACCCAGAGGGGAGCATGCCCAGAGAGCCGGCCAGGACAGCTCCCTCATCGCTCAGGATATCCCCAAAGGTGTTCTCGGTGACGATGACATCGAAGTCTTGCGGCTGGGTGACCAGCTTCATGGCCCCCACATCCACCAGAACGTGGTCGAGGGCAACATCCGGGTAGCCCTTGCCCACCCGCTCCACGGTCTCCCGCCACAGCCGGGAGGTTTCCAGGATGTTTGCCTTGTCGATGGAGGTAACCTTCTTGCGACGCTTGCGGGCGGTCTCGAAGGCCACCCGGGCAATGCGCTCGATCTCCGCCGTGGTGTATTCCATGGTATCGACAGCCCTAAACCCATTCCCCAGGGAGGTGCGCTCTTTTGGCTTTCCGTAGTAGAGGCCCCCGGTCAGCTCCCGCACCAGGAGAATGTTAATTCCCTGGCGGATCCGCTCGCTCTTTAAGGGAGAGACCCCGGCCAGGGCGGGATAGACAATAATGGGGCGCAGGTTGGCAAAACAGCCAAACTCCTTGCGGATCCGGAGCAAGGCCTGCTCGGGCCGCTTGTCCAGGCCCAGTTGGTCCCACTTGGGCCCCCCCACAGCTCCCATGAGAATCGCATCAGAACCGCGGCAGACTTCCATCGTGCCCTCGGGAAGCGGGTCTCCAAACTCGTCATAGGCACAGCCGCCGATCGGTGCTTCCCGGATCTCAAACCGGTGGCCAAAAGCCTTTTCGATTGCTTTCAACACCTTTAATCCTTCCCGGATCACTTCGGGGCCAATCCCGTCGCCGGGAAGCACGGCAATGACTGGGCTCATGGGAATCAATCCTCTCTGATCTGCCCCCCCACCCATCCCTCCCCCTCAGAGGGGGGAGGAAGGGGAAAGGGAGCCCGGGGAAATGCACGCCTATCTTAGCCCCGATGCGGAAAAAATCAAGGCCCAGACTCTCCAGGGAAAGGAAGCCTGCACGCAGGCTAAAACGATCAAGGACCCGGTGGGCTCCCGGACGCGGCAAGAACTCCGGCACGCGCCACCAGAAGCCCGAACGGGTCCTTGGAAAATTGGGAAAATGAAGCTAGATCACACGGGACAGGAGGATATCAAACAGGATCAGGATCAAAATGCCAGCAGCCCACATGAGAAGCTTTTGGCGATCAACTTTGGGAACGGATTTCTTGATCCTCGCATGTGCAAGCGGCATAAACAAAGAACTCCTTCACGACAGCAACGTGACCGAGCACAACCAAATTTTGCCCCCCTACTCGGAGGGTTCTCCCTACACGGGGGCGGATTCTACCACCCCATGGCAGGGAGTCAAGAGCTAATTTTTCCATAGAAGGCGGCTTGAACATCTGATGGATTTTCACTATAGTGAGATACTTTCAGATTTCTTCTAAGACCTTGCAGGAGGGGGACTTATGAGCGCACAGCGGGAGATTCGGATTGGCCTGGACAATTACATGCTGCCGGATTTTTCTCAAAACGGGCACAACCACATTTACCGGGACCGCAAGGGCCGGCCGATTTGCGTGGCCGCCTATGAAGAAGCCGGCCGCGGGAACTTCGGCGCTTTGAACCCGGACATCCGGGTCGGCCGGGCCATTTATGATAAACTCCACGTCCAGGTGACTCTGTGGCGGAAGAACTGTGAGGACGTTCCCACCTACATCGTGAACGGAGATCCGGGTCTGGAGATCACCCAGGACATCAACTGGCTTCTCTCCGAGCACCTTGAGGCCTTCGGAAATTGGGAAAAGGTCACCGTGGAGGCCTTCAAGGACTACATGTTCCGGAACTATCAGGTCACCTACAGCAGCAGGGGGGAGTGGACCCACATCAGCGCTGAGGAGCGGATGGCCCAGCACTAGCCATCTACAAGGGACCGCCAAGCGATCATGAGCAAAAAATTTTTTACCGTGGAGGAAGCGAACGGGCTTCTTCCCAATCTGATCCCGATTCTTGAGGAGCTCAAGAACGTGGAGAAGTCCCTGAGGAAAACCCGGAAAGTTGCCACCGCTCTGGCTCAAAAGGCCGAGGGCAACGGCGGCGGCAAGGAAGGGAGCCAGCAGCTCCTCCGCCACTACTTCCCCATACAGAGCCTCCTCCAGAGAATCGAAAGCCTCGGCATCTTGGTGAAGAACATCGAGCGCGGGCTCATTGACTTCCCCTACTGGAAAGAGGGGCGCGAAGTGTGCCTGTGCTGGGAATTTGGGGAAACCCGCATCGGCTATTGGCACGAAGTGGAGGCAGGTTATGAAGGACGGCAGTCTATTGAGACCCTCTAGCGGTAGAACTCCTCGCGATTGCCGCAGACGATCTCCACGTTCTTGAGTTCCTTATCCCGCAGGATGTTGAGAACCACCGTATCCCCGGGCTTCTTTTTCCAGAGCTCACCGTAAAGCTCCGCCCGGCTGGTAACGTCCCGGGAATTGATCCCCAAAATCACATCCCCCTCGCGCAGCCCGTGGATCTGGGCGGGGCCGTAAGGAACCACGCTGGCCACCACCAGCCCTCCTTCCAGAGGGTGAGCGTAGAATCCAATCCATCCCTGGGCGGACCGGATGCGCTGCCCCAGGGTCAGGAATTCCTCCCGGTAGTCCAGAAAGTACTCGACCGGGATCACCATGGTCGAGCGCAGAAGCTCATTCAGGTTAAGGGAAACCACCCCAACCAGGTCCCCCCTCATCGTGAACAGACCCCCTCCGCCAAACCCGGGATTCAGGGCGGTGGTCATGATGGCCCGATCGAGCATGTACTCCCAGTGGGCATCAAAAGGCCCCAGGTAGGTAACGATGCCTCCGTTCCCCTTGCGGCCTTCACCGCCGGTCCCGGCCACCACGAATACCGGCTGTCCAATCTCCAGGGTACGGGAGGAAACCATCTCAACGAGAGGAGCAATGGTCAGAGGGATGCGCAGGAGCGCAATGCCGCTCTCAAAGTCCTGGGCCACTGTTTCCCCCGGAAAACTCCTGCCGTCGCTCAAGGTGACCGTTATCTTCTCGGCACCCAAGACCACGTAATTGACGGTCAAAATCAAACCCGAGGAATCAACGAGCGTACCCGAACCCAGGCGCTCGGTTCCCAGCGCCCAGACGGAAGGGTGACCCGCAGGAACCTGAACCTGCAGGGAGACAGTGGCCGGCGCGACCTTTTCAATCAGGGCAACATTCGCGTCCATAAGTCCTTCTCTCAGACCTCACTGTACACAGTCTCAGGAAAGGAGACAAGCACGAATCCGGCAGAGAAGACACGCCGCCAGGAGGGTTTTGCTCCGCACTCATCTGGCCGGCATGGTTGCAAATCCGACCAGCATGTTTGCGTTGATGATATCAGGGATGGGAGAACCTTTCCGCCCGTCTACAAGTTTGTCCTCGCGGTTGAAAACATTCCAAGATCTGCCGTCCCCAGCGTTACGGGCCGGGGATAACTGACCCGGCTGTGCCGGATCCGGAGCCGCACGCACATTTCGGCGATTCCCACGGCAATTCCAATGGGGTCCAGAACAGAAACTCCCATGTCGCGGGCCGCCTCGACTCCGGGATCGGAATTACAATGCACAATGGCCGCATCGAATCCCCGCTCTTCCCCCTCCTTGAGCTTCCTCACGATGAAGGGCTCCAGGAAAGTGAAATCCAGGCCCGTGGGACCGCCGCCGGCGCGGGAACGCGCGTAAAGCTGACCCACTTCCCCGTTTTCCGGACAGACCAGTTCGATGACTGTCCCCGAAGACGCCAGGGATTGCAGATAGGATTGTTCCCGTTCGATATGGGAGGGCTCATAACACGCTGCGCTGGAAAGCTTGACTACCCAGAGTCGCATGGATTTTCAACGCCCGTAGAGCTTATCGATCGCGCCCGAGCGGTCGATCTCCCGGACAAAACTAAGATCCATGAACTGCTCCGGTTTCGCCGCCGCCGCTTTTGGATTTTTCCCCGCGATCAGGTCAAGCAGAGTCTGGAACGCTTTTTCCGTGATGTAGGGTTTATTGGGAATCAGCTTGACGAACCCCTCGTAACTTTCCCGGAGGGCCTCCGCGTCGTTGAGCTTCATGTACTTGCCCAGGATCTCCACTCCCTGGGTAGGATTTTGCTTGAAGTAAGCAATGCTCTCCACCCAGGCCCGCACGAAGGCCCGCACCACTTCGGGCTTCTCCTTGATGAAGCTCTTCCGCGAGGCGATTAGAGAATGAGGATATTCCAGTCCCAGGGCCGAGAGATCCGCCAGAAGATTGTAGCCGAGCTTGCGGGCCGTCAGCGTCCACGGGGGGGAGATCACGGTCCCCTGAATGCCGCCCGCCTTCATGGCGGCAAAGCGGGTCGATTCTCCGCCGATGACAATCACCGCCACATCCTTCTCGGGCGTCAAGCCCAGGCGCTGCAGGGCGAAGCGAACCGCGGTGTCCGAGGTCGATCCGAAGGAGCTCACGCCGGCCTTCTTCCCCTTCAGATCCTTGGGTTCCTTTACCTCCGCGGTGGTGACGAAGCTGTAGGGCATGGTGTTGACATGGCCCGCGACGCTCACCGAATCCGCTCCGGCCAGGTTGGCGTTGATCAGAGCTGCGCCACTCAAAGTAACAATGTCCATACTCCCGCCGACCAGGGCCTGGATGCTTTTCTGATCCCCCTCGATGAAGGTAAACTCCACATCAATGCCGTTCTTCTCCAGGAACTTGCCATCCTTCAGGAGCCACACGGGGCCATATCCCCCGTTGACGGCGTTCCAGGCAAAACGCAGGGGGTACCGCCCCTGGGCCTGGCTCCCGATGGGAATGGCAATCCAGAGAAGCAAGCCCAGGACGATTGCGGTGATTCCAGAGAGTCTCTTCATTTCGTTCCCTCCTACCAGAATTCTGGATCAGTGATCACGGACCGTAGTCCAACCGTGCATCATGAACATCCCCCCCACCCATACCCTCCCCCTCGGGGAGGGGCAGGGAGGGGGTGAACCAGTCATTTTCGTGACAGAGACGGGGTCAAGATCACGTTCCCCAGGGGATCGACCTTTCCCCGCCACTCGGGAAAGATGACGATCGTGGCCCCGGATTCCTCCACAATGGCCGGACCCTCCAGGCAATTGCCAGGACGCAAAGATTCCCGATTATAGACCGGGGTGCGAACGACCTGGCCGGAAAAATAGACATCACGGACTTCCCGGCCCGCCTCGCCGGAGGGATTTTCATCCCCCGGCGCCTCCGCGGGCAGGCTGGGCTTGGGAACCGCGGCAATGACCGCGGCCCTGACGTTGATGAGCTGAACCTCGCCGGCTTCCTTCCCATGCCCGTAGACCTCTCGGAAGGCGCGATAAAAGCGCTGCCGCAAAACCTCCATCGGTTCCACCTCGGGCTCATAAGGAACGTTGAGCTCGAAGGCTTGCCCGAGGTAGCGCAGGTCCACGGAGAAGCGGGCTCTCATTTCCTCCCGCTGAAACCCCTCCCCCATGAGAATGTTCTCTCCCTGTGCCGCCAGCTCCCGGCAGACCTCCGGGAGCTCCTCCGCCTGGAGTTCCTGGAACAAGCGCAGGTGAGTTTTTACCAGATCGAGTTTCAGATCCGAGGCCAGCAGGCCCATGGCCGACAGGTTTCCGGGGTATTTCGGGATGAAGACCCGGCTAATCTGCAACTCCTCCGCAATGGGAACTGCGTGCATGGGACCCGCCCCTCCGAAGGGGATTAAAACGTAATCCCGGGGATCTTTCCCCTTTTCAATGGAAATTTCCCGGATGGAGCTCACCATCTTGGCCACGGCAATTTGGATGATCCCCTCCGCCAGGCGCCGCACATCCATACCTCCGAGCCTTTCCGAGAGGGACATTAATGCCTTCTCGGCGAGCCCCCGATCCAGGCGGATCTTGCCGCCCAGAACGAGCCCCGCTCCCAGGCGGTTCAGGTACAAGTTCGCGTCGGTGACCGTAACCTCCGTCCCTTCCTTGCCGTAGCAAGCCGGGCCGGGGTCGGCCCCGGCGCTTTCGGGACCCACGGTTATGACTCCAGCCATGTCAGCGCGGGCCAGACTTCCCCCGCCGGCTCCCACGGTGTTGATTTCGACCTGCGGATACTTGAGGGGGAAGCCGCGGATCTTGTTCTCGCTGGAAACCACCGGGGCGAGATCTTCAATCAAACAGACGTCCGTGCTGGTGCCGCCCATGTCGTAGGTGATCATATGGGAGAGACCCGCCTTCTGCGCGGCAAAGAGGGCCCCGTTGACCCCTCCCACGGGCCCTGACAGGATGGTACGAACAGGCAAGGCGCGGGCTTGGGCCGCGGTACAGGCGCCTCCGTTGGAAGACATGATGAAGAGTTTGGAGCGGTAGCCGCGCAGTTGCAGCTCCTCCTCCAGACTCCCCAGATAACGATCCATGACGGGGAGAAGATAGCAATTCAGAACCGTGGTCGAGAAGCGCTCGTATTCACGGTACTCGGTGACAACCTCCGAAGAGGCAGAGATGAGGGCGCTCTGCAGCTTCTCAGCCAGGCGTCGCTTCACGAGCTGCTCGTGCTTTGGATTGATATAAGAATGAAGAAAACAGACGGCCACTGCCTCGGCTCTGCAGCGCACAATGTCCTGGGAGACCTGATCGACTTCCGGCAGGGAAATACCCGCCAGGACCTCACCGTCGTAGCGCAGCCTTTCCTGAATCTCAAAGCGGCGGGTGCGCGGGACCAGAGGCTTCTCTTTGCTAAACTTGATCTGAAACAAGCTGCCCGGCGCGTTGCGTTGCGTGCGGCCGATCTCGAGGAGATCCTTGAACCCTTTCGTGGTGACCAGGGCCACCCGGGCTCCCTTGCGCTCCAGGATCGTATTGGTCCCCACCGTCATCCCGTGCACGATCCGGCGCACCTTGTGCAGATCGATCTTCATTTGTTCGAGACCCTGGATGACCCCGAGGGCCTGATTGGCCGGAGTCTAGGGGACCTTGCCGACCCGGGTCTCCCCGCTCTCCTCGTCAAAGGCCACCAGGTCCGTGAACGTCCCTCCTACGTCAACGCCGATTGTCAGCACATCCTCCTCCTGACTCAG
>JACPSX010000036.1 GCA_016193065.1 Candidatus Tectimicrobiota bacterium
GCCGACCTTCCCGCTCTGAGCGCAACTGCCGGGAGCAGCGGCACCCAACGGGTACCCGACCGGGAGCGGCCAGGGATGGGAAACCGCGCAGCCTAGACCCGCTTGCAGACAGCCGAAAACTTATCGTGGCGGTAGCGGAGGGGTCCCACCCTGGGCGCCCCGAGAAGGGTCGTTGCGGGCACCCGCATGGCGCGGGTACCCACGAAGTGGGTGCGGAAGCAAGGGGCGGGAGGCAGTCCCCTTTGCTATGGAGCCGCAAAAACTGAGATGGCGTGGTGGGGGGGAATTTTGGACGCCGGCACCTTGATCTACAGCTTCGACCGCGGCCCCGAGGGCACCATTGCGGGTAGGCTGTGGGGCTCCCGGGAGGATTCCAGCAAGGTTGTGGAACTAGGCATCCTCCAGTCTTTGCTCCCTCCCGCGAGCGCTGGTCCCCTCGACGATCTGGTCGGCAAAGTGCTTTTTGCCCGGTTGGGGGAGCGATTTGTACGGGGCATCCGGCACGGAAGGGCCCGCCCTCCCAACTTCGAGGATGGCCTCCGGGCGCAGGAGGTCATCGCTGCGATTTTGCGTTCGGCTGCGGAGGGTTCCCGTGTTCAGCCTGACTACGGATGAGAGCCGGAGGGAAGCCCATCGAGAAGCGCTAGTGCGGCTTCCTCGTCTGTGATGAGAATGTTGCAGTAACCCCCGGTCAGCACACCACGGATCGAGGGGGCCTTCTTTGCGCCGCCGGCGACGGCAATGACCGATTTGCCGTACTGCCGGGAGAGTTCCCTGAGACGGCTGGCCGGAACGGCCAGCACCCGGCTCGTTAGCTTCCTGAGTTCTTCTCTCTCTACGATCTTCCCCTGGGCATCAAAGGGTTGGTAGTTGATCTCGCCGACCACTTCCAAAGCCAGGAGCTGGTCCGGGCGAACTCCGAAGAATTCTGCCAGGGTGCAGAATCCCGGGGTATCCCTGCCGATGCTCCCGATCCCCAGGAGGGCCACGTCGACATTGCCGGCCTCCTCCAGGATCCTGCGGATTTCCTGATTCTGAAGGAGGAGCTTTCTTTCCCGGTCGATTTCCTCCAGAGGAGCAATGAGCTGGGCGTGAAGGGCGTAGGCAGTCACATGGGGACGGTATTTGGCGGCCATCATTCCCACCAGCGTGTTGGGGAAAAGGTCCACGAGGGTCAATGTGCTTTCGGCGGACAGCGGATAGATCTTAAGGTCTCGGAAGTGATGCTCTCGCAGGTTCTTGATCGTATGGTAGAGGGTATAACCGCAAGAAAGCCCGACCTTGATTCCGTTGGCGGCGACCCGTTCGAAATAGCGGGCCGCTGTCCAGCCCAGCTCCTCCTTGGTGTATTCTCCAAGGCCGCCGGGAATCACCACGGCATCCCTCAGGCCGAACTGCTCGATGAGAGCCGTTTCCAGTCGGGGGAGCTGGGGGAGGTTGAGTTCCACCCGCACGATTCCTTCGCCGTACGCTCGTTTCAGGAGTCTTGAGACCTTACTGTGAGAAAGCCCCAGGTGTTGGGCGATCTCCTTTTGATTCTTGTGGTGCCGGTAATACAAGAGGACACAGCTAATCATTTCCTTGAGTTCTTGACCGCTGTCCATCTCGCGGTGGGGAAGGTGGGCCTGAAACTTCATCTTCGACCTCTTTCGGACCGTTCTGCAATTTAGAATGGATACTGAAATTAGTTTCTTGACACATGGCATTATAGTCAATACCATGTAAATATTTCAAGCTGCCTTCCGGCCCTCCTTGTTTCCTTAAATTTTGAAATGTCCGGAGGGCAAACCACAAGGTTTCCGGTGGCAACAACGATTGAGCCGTCTAGAAAAGGAGGTTTCCGTGGAAACAGTCCATTCTTACGACCGTGACAAGAAGGTTCCCCTGGAGGCCTATCACCAGTCCAAGGACGCCTTGAAGGACATGCCCGAGACCACGGTGCAGCGGATTCCCCTGACGAACCTCCCCAATATTTTTTCCTACAGATCGTACGTATTCTCCCCCAATCCGCAGATGGTGCAGAGGTTCGTGAAAGCTACGAAGGCCGACATCGGCGGGGTCGGAGGACATGTAGTCGCTGCCGAGGAAGTAAAGGCGCTGGTGACCCAGTTTGTCCTGGAGAACAACAGCTTTCGAGGGGAGCCTATCTTCTCGAGCTTCATCGCCACGCACACGGGAGACGATATCGGGGTGACGGGAATCGTCTCGGAAAAGATTCCGCCGGAGGTCGTCGATCAGCTTCTCTGGGATGCCTTGATCGTCGCCACGGAGAAGGCTCGGGAGCTCGGTCTCTACGGGCCCGGTCAGGATCTCCTTGCCGATTCCTTTACGGGGAATTTGAAGGGGGCCGGGCCTGCTTCGGTCACTCTCCCCTTGCCGGTCCGATCCCACAACCCCTCTCAAACGGTCCTCCTGTCCTTTGCGGACAAGACGGAACCACCAGCGTTTAATTATTACGCCACCGGAGCCTACCTCCAGCCTCGCTTCAATACCGGGCTGGTCATTGCCGCCTCTCGGATGAAGCGAGGGTATATCTTTGATATTGTCGACTTGGACACCAAGGCCCAGGCCGTGGAAAGTGGCGTTCACCCCAGGGATGAGAAGGGGTTGGAATCCAAGATGGAAGAGCTGGGCCATGCCGGGGAACGGGTGATTAGCTTGCGGTCTCCCGAGGATCTCTTTGACATCGAAGCTTTGACACGGTCCTCCCGATTCGTGGTGGCGCGAATCTACAGCCGGACTGAAGACGGCGAAAAGGGGGAACTCGGATACGTCGTATCAGCCGAGCGCCTGCACAATATCAAGACGAAAAAGGGATTCGTCTACGGTGGTAAGGATGATCCGGTCCTGTTGGCTTTTGCCCAATCGGACTGGCCCGCCCCCGGCGAGATTACCTCTCCATGGGCGAACTGCCCCATTGTGCCGGGAGATTGCCGGGGCAGCCATGGTCTTCATATTTTGCCCGTGCCCATTAACTGGCAAACTTCTTTCTGGTCGGGGCCGATCCTCTCCACCGTAACCTTGAGCATCAACATCCACTCGGGGCGCATTGGTGCCGTCTCCGACCAGTTCGCTCTCGGTACTCCCTGGGACTGGGTCCGGCATCGAGCATCCTCCCTGATGGTCCAGTTCCGGGCTGCCCACGGCATCAGGCAGCCGGCCACACTTCCCGAAGATGAATTGGAGTACCAGGAGGGCTGGAAGGAGAGGCGGGATCGTCTCTATAGACAATTTGCCAGCAACGGGGGCCGGGAGCCGGCAAAAATTCTGGGATAGAGCCATTTGGACCTCGGTTCCAGCGGGCTGCTGAAGCCTCGGATCTCCGCATTTCCTCGGGAGGGGACGGATGCCCCGCAGGGGCGCTGTCTCCTGCTTTTCTGCCTACTCCTAGCCATGATTCTCTCGGGGTGTGCCGTCAACCGCGCGGTCCTGCGTGACCCTCTGAGTCCGGAAGAACACAACGATCTCGGAGTGGCCTACGAGTCCCGCGGAGAAAATTCGCTGGCCCGGCGGGAATATGAGGCGGCTCTGAATCAAAATCCCGCCTCTCTTGTGGCTCGCATGAACCTCGGGAATGTTCTCCTGAAAATCGGAGAGTGGAGAGCCGCGGAGTCCGCTTTCGAGGAAGTCGTTGCCCGCAATTCGAATCATGCCGCAGCGTACAACAACCTGGCCTGGGCCCTGATCGAACAGAAGCGCCGCCTTCCGGAAGCGTTGCAGTTTGCCCAGCGCGCCCTGGACCTGGATCCGGATCCGGGCAGATCTCTTTACTACCGGGATACAATCGGCATGGCCTACCTCTCATTGGGAAACACGGCCGCAGCGGTTGCCACGTTTCGAGATCTCATTGCGAGGGCGGATGGCAGCTCCCTGGAATTTTTGGGAGAGGTTTATTATCATCTGGGGCTTGCCTATGAGCAGGCCGGCGACCGGGTCCAGTTCCTGGAATCTATGCGGAAAGCCAAGGCCTTGCTGCCGGAGGGCGATTTGGCCCGCCGGGTCCTTGACAAGCTCCAGGGAAATTGATGGACTGCCATCCCGAAAAATTGCTGGTCGTGCGCCGCGGAGCTCTGGGCGATTTGATCCTGACCCTGCCGTTCCTGAGGGTTTTAAAACAACTCCACCCCCGGGCGGATCTCGAAGTGCTCGGGCCCTTTCATCTGTGGTCGGTCATCGCAGGGGGCTCAGGGTGGGTGAGGCGGATTCACGACCTGGAGGCATTCAACCTCTCGGCCCTTTACGTCTGCGGTGGGCAGATTCCGCCCGCGGTCCGCGAATTCTTCGCTGCATTTGATGGCATCTACTACATCGGGACCGATCCGGAAGGAGTCATCCGCTCCCAACTAAGCCGGCACGGTCTCTCCGACGTGAAGTTCATATCCCCCTTTCCTCCTCCGGGAGGCTCTGTTCGTGTCAGCGATCACCTGATCGACCAGCTTGGAGACCATGGATTTTCGCCCGCCACCCTGCGGCCGGTCATCTTTCCCGGTGAGGCCAGCTTGCTCCTGGGGGGAAGGGTCCTCAAAGATCTAGAGCTCCCTGTGGGTCACCCGCTGCTTGCCATTCATCCGGGCAGCGGCAGCCCCGGGAAGAACTGGCCCCGGGATCATTTCGGGGAAATTATTCGCCGGTGTTTACAGAGGAAGAGGGCAACGCCGCTTGTCTTTTTGGGGGAGGCCGAGGCCGGTGAGATGACCTCCTGGGCTCGACATCTCTCGGCGGGGAAATTTCCCCTGTTGTGCGATCTTCCTCTGAGTTTGCTGGCTAGCGTCCTGGCGTGTTGCCATCTCTACCTGGGGAACGATTCAGGGGTTACCCATCTGGCCGCCGCTCTCCGGGTGCCGACCATCGCCCTGTTTGGTTCCACGGATCCGGCCGTGTGGGGGCCCAGAGGAGAAAGGGTTGTGATTCTCTCTCCTCCGACTCCTTCCGGAATGGGTTCGGGATCTGCCGGGCTGGAAGTGGAAACAGTCTGGCGGAAAGTTGAAGAAATGTTACGGGGAATCGTTACGGGCCAGGTTCCTGGGACGGGGTCAGACTGATTCGGGAGCTGTGGCGGAAATACCCCAGACTATATGAGATCAGAACCACCGTGGAAATCCCCATCAAGAAAAGGCTGTAGAGTTGACTGCCGAGCATGTACAGGGGGGATGCTTGCCGGATGGCCTGGGAGAGCCATTCCGAACCTTTGAAGAACAGCAGGACGGAGAGAGGAAGCAGGGAAAAAAGAAGGATGAAACCGGAAAGACAGGCCATGCCCAGGGCAAAAAGAAGATGGCTCTTGACAAAGAGCAGGACAATCTTCAGTGCCGCCAGAGGCCCTACATGCTCCAAGGCCAGCACCGGGCCTGCGAACGGAGAGGCCAGCAGCAGAAAAAGAATCCCCGTCAGCAGGGCTGCGGTCAGGAGAAACCCGATGAAGAGTCCGAACAGGGCCAGGTACAAAGGCAAGCCGGAGAGCCCCCGGATGAGCTTGAAGGAGGCAATTTCAACGGCGAAAAGAGTGCTGGAAAGCAGCCAGAGGACCGTGAGCAGGATTGAGATACAAACTCCCAAGCCCAGAAGGCGGGCACTCAGTGGTAGTGCCTCCATCAGCGACTGCCGCAGGTAAAGGGGACGGGACTCCACCAGGGAAGTGATCAGGGCGAAGAGCCACCCGTACTGGAGGATGGTGAGGACAAAAACCAGGAAATTGACGACCAGGAGGCCAGCCGGACCCGAGTCGAGACCGGCACCGGACGGTCCCCTTCCCCAGAGGAGAATGAGGAGAAAAGTGTTAACAGAGAAGAGCAGGAATGGAGGGACGAAGATTTTCGTCTCTTTCGTGGCCAATTGACAGGCATCCTGAAAATTGCGGGCAACTCCCGTTGGATTCATTCCGGTGTATCCAAAACTGGAAGGAGGGATTTTGTAGGGTGAATCCTCAGTTGATACAAACCTTCCCCAGCGTTTTAAAGTTTTCCAAGACCTCTCCGGTTCCGCGTACGATGGCCGTCAGCGGATCCTTGGCTCTGAAAATGGGGAGCCCGGTCTCCTGGTGAAGCCGTGGCCCCAGACCTTTCAGGAGAGCCCCACCTCCGGCGAGAACGATGCCTCTCTCGGTAATGTCAGCGGACAGTTCAGGAGAGGTTTTCTCCAGCGCCCGCCTGGTGGATTCCACAATGGCCTTTACCGGTTCGTTCAGGGCTTGCCGGATGAAGCTATCATCGACCGAAAAGCTGACAGGGACACCCCGGATCAGGTCTCTCCCCCTTACTTGGGTCTGCAGGCGCTGGCGCAAGGGGGAAGCGGAGCCAATTTCCATCTTCACCCGCTCGGCCTCAAAGGGGCCGATTTGTATGTTTAAGATGCGGCGGATGTGCTGCATGATGGCTTCGTCCATCTCGTCCCCGGCCACGCGGGTCGATTCGCTGTAGGCGGTGGCTGACAGGGACAGGACGGCCACCTCCGTGGTGCCACCGCCGATGTCGATGACCATACTCCCCCTGGCCTCATGGATGGGGAGTTTAGATCCGATGGCCGCTGCCATGGGCTCCTCGATGAGGTGAACCTTGCGCGCCCCGGACTGGATGGAGGAATCAATGACCGCCTTTTTTTCGACCTGTGTGATTCCCGAAGGGACACAGACGATGACCTTGGGCGGGAACAGATTGGTCCCGCTGAGTACCTTGCGGATGAAGTAGGAGATCATCTTCTTGGTGATGTCAAAGTCCGCAATGACCCCGTCCTTCATGGGCCGGATGGCCTCGATCGTTTCCGGTGTCTTGCCGTACATGGCCTTGGCCGCTTTTCCGACGGCAATGACCCGGCCGTCCACCTTGTTGATGGCCACCACGGAGGGCTCGTTGAGGATGATTCCCTTCCCTCTCATGAAGATCAGGGTATTCGCGGTTCCCAGGTCAATGGCCAGGTCTTTGGCAAAAAGTCCCCGCAGTTTGCCCAACATGCTCCGTTAACTCCCCTGCACCACGTTGCCCCCCGCGGACTTTGCCGCGGAGACTCGCTTCAGGGCGACTTTCAGAAGCTCCGACATGGCGCAGATGCCGTTGGGGTAGCTGGCCACGCCCACGCTCACCGTGGTGTGGACGTCCCGGTGGAGGGCAGGGAGCAGCGATTCCTCGAACAGCTTTCGGATCTTTTCTCCTGTGAGCAGGCCCTGTTCCAGGGGGCACTTCTGTAGAATTAGAGCGAACCGGTCGGCCCCGAGCCGGGCCAGGGTGTCTTCGGGGCCGGTGAAGCTCTGCAAACGCCGCGCTACCTGGCGCAGGACTTCGTCCCCCACGGGGTAGCCCAGACGCTTGTTGATCTGGCAGAATTTGTCCAGGTCGACGATCAAGACGGATACTTCCTGACGCCGGTTCACGCTGGCCAGGGCGGCATCCAGGGATTCCTCAAAGGCGCGGTAGTTCGCCACTCCGGTGAGGCTGTCGCGAACGGCCAGACGTTCCCACTTCTCGCGGATGAGGAAGTGGGCCAGCACGGTGCTCACCTGGGAGGCAACAAGACTGGCGACTTCTTGGTCGTAAGGGGTGAAATAGTTTGGGCAATCTCCCGTCAGACAGATCATTCCCAGAATTTCTTCCGGAGTACTCAGGGGAGCCCCCAGGAAGGAACGGGCTGCCAGCCGGGGCTCGCGGGGTGTGAACAGATGAACCGGGAATTCCCGGTCTTCCCTCAATTCCGGTAGGTAGAGGATCTGGTTGTGGCGGAGGACCCACCCGCATAGGCTCTGTTCCGGGACTACCTCCAACTCCGCCTTAGCGGGGAGAGGAATTCCTTGGCTCCCCGCCAGGACCCAACGTTTGCCGGCAGGATCAGCCCAGATCACCGCACATCCCCGGTGGTTCACCAACTCCTGGGGCAGGGAGCACAACAAGGCGAGAAAGGCGGAACGGGAGCCTGCCTTTTGCGTTGACCTCGTGAACTCCCGCAGGGTCGAGACCTCAACCATCCGGGCCGTTTGCATCTGGCCGCGGCGGTCTTTCTCCACCATGCGGGCCAAGTGCTCGGCAAAATTCCCCAGAATCTTCTGGGTCTTGGGGGTGAAAACGTACTGTTTCTTGCTGTCGATGCACAGAACTCCCAGGACTTCCCTAGATTGGATGGGGACGGCGAGAAACGATTTGATTTCCTCATTGGTTCTGTACATCTGCAGGGTTGTGGTGTCGTGCTGGAAGTGAGTGGCGTGGAGAGGCTGGCGGTTCTGTGCAACCCAGCCGATCATCCCCTGCCCGACTGGGATGGAGACAGTTGGTATTACGTTTTCGCTTAAGCTGTGGTTAGCTTTCAGACGGAGGAGCCCGACTTCAGGATCCAAGAGAAAGATTGCGGTAGTGAAAGATTCCGTAACATTACTAATTAGTCTGACAAGGCTATCGAGATCTTCCTCCAACCCCATGCACCTTTTAGTCGTATCTTCTAAGTGCTCGATTTGCGGAGTGAAAAGGCCCCCAAGGCGGCGCTACGCTAACATAGGGCCTGAGGAAATACAAGGGAAAATTTCCCCTCAAAAAACCTCGCCGTCTGCCTCAGCGATGGGATAATCTTTCTCCTGCCGGGAAGTTGCCACGGAGGTTATTCCTTGCCTTCCTCCGTTTTGATCTTCAGTCTCTTGAGCCAAGCCTGCTCATCAAAGTGCTGGATGCAATGCTCTTCAAAGGCAATTTCCAGGGGTGTTAGCTTTCTCCCGTCGATGTGCTGTGCGCCGGTAGAAGAGGATTTCGCGGGGACTCCTTTCCCGTAGGCCTCTCGAACCTCGTCCACCTGGATGCCCGTGCTGCGAACTCTGAGCATGAGGACCAGACATGTATTATCCGTACCCAGCTTTTCCCGGGCAAAATTGGCCAGGGCCTTTCTTACGTGCTCCGATTTCGTGATAGCCTCGGAAATGGCGCGAGACAAATCCTCCAGCTCCTTGGAAGTTTTTCCCTCTTCGTACATCGTTACGAACCCCCTTTCCGAGAACGGCTTTGAAAGGTCAGTCCTGGGCTCTGTGCTTTGAACGTCTGATTCAATATAGGTGAAGTTCCAAATGCCTGTCAACTGGCAATTCGTTGAAAACGTCTGAGTTGCTTCTTACTCCCCGGACTTTAGTTTGGATTCGTAGAGCCCCCCCACGGAGTCCGTAATTTGCCGCAGACAGGTCCGGTAATGAGAGATCGGCTTGCCAATGGGGTCGGGGATCTCAACTAGGTGACCGCGGGGAGAAAAGGAACCGAGCAGGAAGGTCTTGGCTGAGGCCGTGGAGGCTAGGTTCAGAATCTCGTCCACCTGCCAGGTTTCCATCACCAGAATCAGGCTGGCCCGCTGGATTAATCTGCTATCCAGTTGCCGTGCTTTATGTGCGGAAATGTCTATGCCCGCCTCAGCGCAAACCGCAAGGGCTTCGATGGTAGGACCACTTCCGACTGGAGCATGGGTCCCCGCTGATTTGACGACCATGGGAAAGGAACCCATGTCGTCCAGGAGTTTTTGCATGGCCCCTGCCGCCATCGGGCTGCGGCACAGGTTTCCCGTGCAGACAAACAGGAGAGTGAAGTGGCCCCGCATCATCGGACCTTGGGACCGAAAAAGTGCTGCAGGCAAAGCCCCATGTTCCCCACCAGATCAGGCTCCGCGTTCATGATAAAAAGGCGATCCCCCCATTGGAAAACGTCTCCGCCCGGCAGGCGCACCGGTTCCGGAGTCCCAGCCGTCAGGTGAGGCTTGGTGGAGAGAACATCGGCAAACATGGGCAGGATCTTGTCCTCCATCCGCAACTGGGTATCCTCCAGGAAAATACCCAGGTCTGGGTCTAAGTCCCCAATCCGGTCTAGAAAAGCAGATATCTCTCCGCTCTCCACCTGTTTGGGGGGAGAGGACTTCACTTCCACATAGATGGTCTTATTTTCGGCAAGGGCCAGGACGTCATAATCCCCGCCGTGGGCGGTTCCTTGCAGGCTCAGTCCCCAGCTACTGGGAGTGTAGAATTCCCTCGCTAAGACCTGGGCGACAAACCACTCCAGAGTGTCTCCGAAACTGTAAACTTCGTCCAGGGCTAACTGGAAAGTCTGGTTTCCTAAATCGGTAATAACCTGGTATTCCTGGAGCACTTCCAAATAGGACGCTGCTGTCTCGGCCGAGCAGTAGCGGAGAAGATCTTTGAGCCCAAACCGTGTTTTGTTCTTAATCACGTCCCGGAGGAATAACCGGAAGGAGTACTTCTTCAGGCAGTCATAGAAGCGATCTTGACCCGTTCGGTCGGGAGCTTTGGGTAGCAAGAGATGTTCCGTCGGATTGAGTCGTTTACAAAGCAATCCCCGCCGTGCCAGGTACCCGGCAATGGGATCCTGGTGGGGCAAGAGGCTGCGAATCCACTCGATCTCCTGCTTGAGATTGGTGATCTGGCGGCTCGCATCATCGGGGCTGGGCTGCCGCCTTCTTGGGATCCTTTTGGGCAAGCTTGCCAAGGGGGTGGATTCCTCCAGAGCGCAGTTCAGGTCCAGGTTAACAGAGCCTCTGGAGACCGTCAAGGATGGGGAACGGAAGGTCCCTGTCCGGTGGCCAAGAATGAACAATGAGCCGGAAACTCCTTGCCCATCCCCATCAGTTTTTGCTGTTCCAACGGAAAGGGGCCTCCTCCCGCCCTTCGC
>JACPSX010000168.1 GCA_016193065.1 Candidatus Tectimicrobiota bacterium
CCGGGAGCAGCGGGGGAACCCACCGAGGCCCGCGCCGGATGAAAGCCGGAACTGACCGCAGGGAATTCCGGAAGGTTCGTCCGAGCGCGGGCCCGTAAGGGTCCGCTGCGGGAGGCGTGGAGCGAAGGGTGGCAGGGCAGCCTCACCACTATAGTCTCGCAAAAGTGGGGGTGGGCAAGTCGGTGGGCTCCCACCTGTCTGCGCCTGCCTGCCCCGCTGGGGCGGTAGGCAGGTGCGGACCTGTCTGCCGTGTCGGCACAGGCAGGCACGCACAGGCAGGCGCAGGGGTGCCCCTACATAAGGAAAACTGACACCGGCAAGTGCCGGGCGGGGCTTGACACGTGGCGGGCTTTGTCCTTAGCATGGAGACATGCGGAGCTGTGGGCTTTTTGATCGGGGTGGAGATGAAAGCTCAATCCCGCCGGTGAATCCGGAACTCCTGTGGACGAGGAAAGAGGTGCATACCAGATGATGAAAAAAAACTGCGTTGCCGGTCCGCAGATGCTGCGGACCGGCGTGGGTGGTTTCCTGCTCCTGCTGTTTTCCACTGCGGTTTTCTTCCCCATGACAGTTGCCGAACTTCAGCTTTGAGAATTTTGTCCGGGAAGAGGGGAAAAACCGCACCGAAGGACATCGCTTCCGGTACCAGTGGGCCAATACGGGCACCCAGCCCATCGTTGCCTTCGAGGTGGTGACACTCCTGTACGACCCCTTCGATGAGCCGCTGCCGGGCTTCCGCCGCACCGTAGGGGGCCACAACCGGGGCGATTTTTCTCCGCTGGTTCCCGGAGAAAGCAGCCAGGACGTGGTTACAGGGCCGGGGCATTCCCATATCTACACGGCCATCTCGTACGTGAGGACCGTCCGCCTGAGCGACGGCCGGATCTGGCGGGTCAACGAATCGGTCCTGGCCCGGGAGCTTTTGCGCAGGGTTCCAAACCTGGAAAAGCTGGGGCCGCTGGTGCCGGAGAAGATCCAGGAGGGAGCCATAAAAAATTGACTTGTGTGGGGAATCCGGTATATTCCCGGTTTATTTACTGTTGGGAATAAGAGATGGATTACCCGAAACTGCGCAACGTGGAAGCCTTCCCGGTAAACCTGAACGGCCAGCATCTGGTGTGCTTGCGGGACCCTTACAACTTCAGCGAGAAATTACTCTTCCTTCCCCTTCCGGCCTTCTTCGTCGTGAGCCTCCTGGACGGGCAGCACTCGCTCCTGGACATTCAAGAGGCGTTCCTGCGCCGCTACGGCGAGATCCTGTTTGGAGAAAACATCGAGCAGCTCCTGAGAGAGTTGGAGGGGAACTTCCTGCTGGAAGGCCCGGTCTTTCAGCAACGGAAGCAGCAGGTGGAGGGAGAGTTCCGCTGCTCGAACCTGCGGCTGGCCTCCCATGCCGGCCAGAGCTATCCAGGTGATGCAGGAGAGATCCGCAAACAACTGGGAAGTTTTTTTACCGATCAGCGGGGGCCCGGCCTGCCGGGGCCGGCAACTCAGGAGCCTCCCCTGCGAGGCCTGATTTCCCCGCACATCGACCTGCGTAGCGGCGGGCCCTGTTATGCCTGGGGCTACCGCCGGATGGCCGAGCACCGATCCACCGACCTCTTCGTGATTCTGGGCACAGGCCACTCTCTCTCTTTCCCCTTTGCTCTGACCCGCAAGGATTTTGAGAGCCCCCTGGGAGTCGCGGAGACCGACCAAGCCTTTGTGGACCGGCTGGCGGAATCCGGCGGGGAAAATCTATTTGCCGGGGAATTTGTCCACCGGGCGGAACATACGATCGAATTTCAGCTCCTCTTCTTGCAGTACTTGTTCGGGGGGCGGGACAGGTTTCGAATCGTTCCTATCTTGTGCGGGAGTTTTCATTCCTTCCTGGATTCGTCCCAGTCTCCCGGCTCCGATCCTGCGGTCGGCCGCTTCCTCGGTGCCCTGGCCCGTGAGGTTGCGAACTACTCGGGGAAGGTCTGTGTGATTGCCAGCGCCGATTTGAGCCATGTGGGGCCCAGGTACGGCGATCTCGAGCCGCCTTCGCCCAGGTTTCTGGAGGAAGTGGAAAGAGAGGATAGACGGTTGCTCGCCAGGGCCGAGCAGGGGGATGCCGAAGGCTTCTTTGATTGTACGCGTCAGGTTCAGGACCGCTACCGGGTGTGCGGAGTTTCGGCCATCTACTCGATGCTCAAAGTTCTGGGAGAGGTTCGGGGGAGGCTTTTGCGGTATGACCGCAGTGCGGTGGATCAGGAAAATTCCACGGTTTCCTATGCCAGCATGGCTTTCGACTAGTTTCTTAGAAGATCGCCGCGGCCACGATGAGCCCGATGGCCACGAAGGCCCCGGCCACGAAGATACCGACGGCGGTATTGTTCTCCTCGGCCAGCTTTTTGTCGATGTCGAAGGGGACGACCATGCTGAGCACCTTGTAGGCAATGACCAGAATGACGATTCCCAGGAAGCTGTAGAACAGGCTTCCAAAGACTTTGAAGAGAGCGTTCACAAGTGCACTCCTGTAAGGGCTGGATACGGGAATTTGCCTGGAGGGCAATTCCGAGCTCGAGGCAGGCTCACACTACCATGCCTGCTCCGATTTATCAAGTCAGGGCGTTTTTCTCGTGTTTTTACTTGACAGGGGGGAAAAAGATTGTATATTTGCACCGAAAAATTGGGGCCTGGGAGGAAGCCTTTCAAAAACTAAAGTTTAGAGGCAACCAGGACGATATAAAGCGAAAATGATTCGGTAGGGTGTTATGGAAGGGTTTGGCCTAGAGATGGCTGAGGTTGTCAGGGTAGATCGGAGGAAGGGGCTCTTCTCCTGGACAGGAGAAGGGTAGGGCTGCGTCTAACTCACTGGAGGGAAGCAAAGAAGATGATGGGATTCGGACAGCACCTGATGCTCGACGGTTATGGAGGAAACCGAGAGAAGTTAGCCGACCTGGACCTGATCTACAGCTTTCTGGATACCTACCCCAAAGCGATGAAGATGACCAAGATCATGCCCCCCTACGTATTCAAGTACAGCGGCCGCAAACCGGAAGATTGGGGCCTCTCGGGGGTCGTGCTCATCGCCGAAAGTCACATCAGCATCCACACCTTCCCGGATAAAGAGTTTTTGAGCCTCGACATGTTCTCCTGCAAGATGTTCAATACGGAGAGGGCGATTTACCACGTAAAGAAGCTGTTCGAGGTCAAGAAAGCAGAAATCAGCCTGCTCGATCGAGGTCTGGAATTCCCCAAGGACATCATGAAGGCCAAGGAAATCGTGTTCAAGGAACGCCTAAGCATGGCCGGGTAATATTATGCCATAACCAGTCTGCATGCGGAGAAGCCCAGGCAGTGTGGCCCTCTCAGTGACTTGCGGCCTCGTCACCGGGGTGAGGACAGCTTACCCTCGGGGCCAAAAATTCGGTAAAATAGCGGAGGAATTGTATCCCTTATCGAGGCGTTCCCTCTGCAGGACTTGAAGTCTCTTTGAGAGACATGTTCCGGGAAAATCTGTTTACCCCAAACAATTTCCTGGCTCTTCCCTCTGAATTTTGCGGTTTCGAGAGGGCAAGGGTCGTGATCGTCCCCGTTCCCTATGATTCCACGACCTCCTATCAGGCCGGGGCCCGGCTTGGCCCCAGGGCCATTGTGGAGGCCTCCCGTCACCTGGAACTTTACGATGAGGAGGAGGGGACCGAGCCCTACCGGGTGGGGATCCATACCCTCCCGGAGCTGGAGCCCGTGCTGGACTCTCCGGAGGCCATGGCGGCCCGGGTGGAGACGGTGGTGGGGGAGTTGCTGGACCGGCAAAAACTGGTGGTCGTGCTGGGGGGCGAGCATTCCGTCTCGGTGGGGGCCGTGAAGGCCTTCAGCAAGAGATTTCCGGAACTGAGCGTCCTGCAAATCGATGCCCACGCGGATCTGAGAGACTCCTACTGCGGGACCCGGTACAATCACGCCTCGACCATGCGCCGGATACTCGAACTGGTGCCGGCCGTTCAAGTGGGGATCCGCAGCCTTTCCCGGGAAGAGGCGGACCTGATCCGGGAGCGCAACCTTCCTGTTTATTTTTCTAAGGATCTTGTCGATAAGAGCGATTGGGAGGAGGAGGCAATTAATCGTTTGGGCCAGAACGTCTACATTACCATTGATGTCGACGCCTTTGACCCGGCGATTATGCCGGCAACAGGAACCCCGGAGCCCGGAGGGTTATGGTGGCCGCAAGTGATTCAGTTTCTGCGCGCCGTGACTCTCCGCCGCAAGGTAGTAGGCTTTGATGTGACGGAATTGGCGCCTCTGGCGGGCCAGACAGCTCCGGATTTTCTCGTAGCGAAGTTGATCTACCGGCTTATCGGGTTCGTCCTGGGTTCTTCCCCGAAACTGTAAAGAGAAACGGAGAATCCTATGACCAAAAAGGAGAGCAAGCACAGCCAGCAGAAAAAGATCTTGCTCGCTCGCCGGCAAAGTCTCATGGAAAAGTTGGTGCACAACAAGGAGACCGCGGACGATATGTCGGATCTCACCCGAGGGGACGACCTCGATCAGGCGGTCGCCACCCGGGACCGTGAAATGAATTATATGCTGACGAACCGGGAGCGTCTGGAGCTGAAAGCCATCGAGGCTGCCTTGGAGAGAATTGAAAACGGCACCTACGGGAAGTGCGAGGAGTGCGGCGAGGAGATCGAGCAAAAACGGCTGGAAATCCTGCCCTTCGCACGGTACTGCCGGGATTGTCAAACGGAGATTGAAAACCGGTCGGGTCGCAAGGAGAATCCGGCTGAGCTGAAGAAGTGGCGGTACTAGAGAGAGGAGACTCGGAGGAGGTCATGAAAGCCCGGAAAAACCGTTTTGGCCAGGATGACGGTGAGGAGTGGATTGACTGGCAAGCGAAGGAAGATGAAAATGAAGAGGAGGACGAAGAGTACGCCCGCCGACTCTTCAGAAAAGAGAAACGCCTCCGCAAGAGAAAAAAAGTTTCCGACCTGAAACAGGATGAGGAAGGGGTGGCTGAGGGAAGACAAGGATAACTCGAAGGCTTTCCGCCCCAAGAATTCTCCTGCACTGCACAAACGCCCGGTCCCGGCATTTTAGTGCCCGAAAACTCTCACTATGCAAATGGAACCCCTCAGGGTGCGTGTACGATACGCGGAGACGGATCAGATGGGGGTTGCCCACCACGCCGCCTACCTGGTCTGGTTTGAGGCTGCCAGGACCGAATATCTCAGATTTCTCGGCTTCTCCTACCGGCATCTTGAGGAAAGCGGCCTGTTTCTGCCCGTCGTTGAGTCACTGTGCCGCTACCGGGATCCGGTCACCTACGACGATGTCCTGAAGATCACGGCCCGGCTCCAGGAATTACGCCGGGTGAGGATCACCCTCGCCTACCGAGCCTGCAAGGAAGACGATTCTTTGTCCGCCGAGGGATACACGGTCCATGCTCTGCTCAACCGGGAAGGAAAGCCGGTTTCCTTTCCCGCGGATCTGCGGGCAGCTCTGGCCGCTGCACTGGGATCGACAAAGTAATTGCTTTACTTCAAGCGGGGAGATCCCGCCAGGGGAGGTCCGGAGATGGTTTTTCGCAAGATCGGGGTACTCGGTTGCGGGCTCATGGGCTCACGCATTGCCCAGGTATCGGCCGCCGCGGGTTACGAAGTGTGGGTCCGGGAGGTGGAACAGCGATTTCTCGACAAGGGGTTTGACACCCTCAAAAAGTCCATGAACCGGGAGGTAGAGAAAGGAAAGCTCAAGTCGGAGGACATGGAGCGCACCTTGGCCCGCTTGCACGGGACTCTGCACCTGGAAGATCTCAAGGACTGCGGGTTGATCATCGAGGCGGCGGTGGAAGACATCCAGATCAAGAGGGATCTGTTCTCCGCGCTGGATCGGCTTTGCGGCCCCGAGACCATCCTGGCCAGCAACACCTCCTCACTGACGGTCATCGAGATGGCGGCGGCCACACAGAGGGCGGACCGGGTTGTGGGGCTTCATTTCTTCAACCCCGCCCACGTGATGAAGCTGGTGGAGGTGGTGCAGACCATCGCCACGAGCGCTGAGACCTTCGGCAAGGCCTTTGATTTCGTCCGTTCCATCGACAAAGTCCCCATTGCCGCCAAGGACCGCTCGGGGTTTATCGTGAACCTGCTCCTGGTTCCCTATCTCCTGGACGCGATCCGGGCCTTGGAAAGCGGCCTGGCCAGCATCGAGGATATCGACACGGGGATGAAACTGGGCTGCGGCTATCCCATGGGCCCCTTCACGCTGCTGGATTTTGTGGGTCTGGACACCACGTACCGGATCGCCAACATCATGTACGAGGAGTACCGGGAGGGAAAGTATGCGCCTCCACCCTTGCTGCGGAAGATGGTACTGGCGGGCTACTACGGCACGAAGTCGGGGAAGGGGTTTTACGATTATGCGGGGGAGAAGCCCGTGGTCAACAAAATGGTCATTTAGCGACTGCCAGACCGCGCGCCGGCATCGGGAGGAAACATGGCATACGAGAACATACTCTATCTGGTCGAAGACGGGATCGCCCTCATCACCGTAAACCGCCCTAAGGTTCTCAACGCCCTCAACTCAGCCACCTATGAAGAGCTGCGGGAGGCGTTTCTGGCTGTCCAGGGAAATGAGGAGGTCAAGGCTGTCATCCTGACCGGGAGCGGGGACAAAGCCTTTGTGGCGGGCGCGGACATCAACGAGCTGGCGGTGCAGTCCCCGGTAGGAGCCGCCGAATGTTCCCGACGCAGGGTGGCTACGCTGGACCTGATCGAGAATCTGGGGAAGCCCGTCCTTGCCGCCGTCAACGGCTTTGCCTTGGGGGGAGGGTGCGAGCTGGCCATGGCCTGTCATATCCGGATCGCCTCCACTTCCGCCAGCTTCGG
>JACPSX010000216.1 GCA_016193065.1 Candidatus Tectimicrobiota bacterium
CGGGAAGAGTCCTTGAAGCAGGAGATTGGGATCCTTCACGGGCACGGGATTTTACTTCTAACGCATCCCTCACCCGCTCCAGATCAAAGCGAATGGCTTTGTTCCCGATCCTCAAGCAGGAGATCTCTCCAGCTCTGGCCAGGCGATAGACCGTTTGTTCGTTGAGCTGGAGAGCCGCGGCTACCTCTTTCGCTGTCCAGAGGCGGACTCTCTTCCCTTCAGAGACAGGTCTTGCATCATCTAAGCTGCGTTTTGGCATTTACCGTCCTTCCCATATCTTTTGATGTATTTTAGAGTACTTACCTTTCACACTGTTGTCAAGGAGAAATCTGAAAACCCCAGGAAACAGCAAAAAAGCCCTCCTTTTCCAGAGGGCCAGCCTTCCCCTCGCCCCCATTGGGGGAGAGAGTCTGGGTGAGGGGGTCCGCTTTCTGGCTCTTAGCTCTTAGCTCTTTCTACGATGCGGCAGAAATTACGACTCCTCCCCCCTCGCGGGGGATTCAGGTGGGGGGGGCTCTGTCGCCGAGCCTTCTCGCGCTGGAGAAGACTTTTCACGCGGCTCTCCAGAATATTCTCTATTACATTTCCTCCCCCCTGGCGGGGGAGGATACAGGTAGAGGGGACCTCCATCGGCCCCCATGGCGAGGACCTGACTGAGGGTCGTCGTGTCCGCCGAGTTCGCCAGCAAAACGATCGGGAGATTCTCGCTCCCGTTCTCCCGCTTAATCTTCTCGCGAAAGTTGGCAGAGGAAACCCTTGATCGGAGGACTGCTGGTTTCAGGTAGATGGAAACCGTACGAAATGACCGTACTGCTCGAAGTGAGCGTCGAAAGCAAAGGCCGAATCGAGGTGGAGGCGCTCCATCACCACCTCTTCGTTCCACAGCCGTTGCCCGAAGCGCGTGGCAGCGGCGTGGCCCAAGTGTCTCTTCACCAGAGTGACAGTCTCGTCAAGAACGTAGGTGCTGGTCACAAAGGGAGCGGTCACCTGCCGGGCAAACCGAATCGCTGCAGGATGATTCCGGTCGGTCCGATCAAGGATAGCGTACCACGCACTCGTGTCTACGAACAGAAGGATAGGCGGCATGAACTATCGCGGCGGAGGGCACAGAAACTCGTCGTGGCGGGCAGAGACTCCGGACTCCTGGGATTCGCCGATGCCAATCAGACTTTCCAGTGCGGCCCGCTGCGCCACCGCTACTTTCCCAGGCTCATCGGGCAGAAGGAGCAGATACACACGCTCGTTTTCCCCCAGATTGACCGGTTCAAGAGGCCGGAAGATCCCCCGCTCGTAGACTGCTTGAACAAAGCTCGTCATTCTCTTCCCCTATTCTGGAAATTCAAATGCGCCTTGCCTACACAGCATTATACCCCCTCAGTGAAAAAGAAACCAACCAGCTCTGGGTCAGCAAGAGCTCGGCCAGATAACTCCCGTCTTGACCCGTAATCCCCGTGATCAGCGCCTTCTTGGGCATAAAGTCTCCTGCTATGGGGCATTTCGCGTTGTCTATCTCCTACCAATTCTGTTATCATGGAAACACCAACTGCTCTGAAAAGGCTTGCCCGCTCCCCCTCTGCGGGGGAAAGATAGGTGGGGGGCATTTTCATGGTATACAGGGGAGCCGAAGGCTCATGACACTCAAAGGAGGTAAGATCATTGGCTCAGGCGATGCAAATAGAAGCCATACGGACAACTTACCCGGATGAGTGGATCGCAGCGGAGATTCACGATGTGACCAGAGCAGAGGTTCCTCGCACCGCTACGGTCATTGCTCACAGCACTGAGAAAAATCGTGCATATCGCGCTGCCAAGGAATACCTGGCCCGCAACTCTCAGGCCCGCCTTTTCATATTCTTTACCGGAGATCCAATCCCGGCAGACCTAGAGGTCGCTCTTGCCATCAGCTAGCCGGATCAAGGGCCGATTTGCCCATGGCGGGGTCCTGCTGATCCCCATCAGCGTGCATGGCCAGCATTTTGAATTCCTCCTCGACACAGGAGCTGCGTACACTGCCGTAAGCCGAGAAATCGCGGATCTCTTGGATCTCAAAACGTATCCCGACCTCACCTTGTTGATTGCCCCCGCGCAGGGTCAAACGATCAGGGTTCCCGTGGCTACTCTAGCTGATTTGTCGGTCGGAGGGATGCACTTGAGCAATGTCAGGGTCGTTATCCTTGAATTTCCCGACAGGCTCAAATTAGACGGACTCCTCGGCATGAACGTTCTCAGGAATTTCCGATTTACGATAGAGCCCGATACAGCAACCTTGGTAACCCGCAATCTTTAATCCCCGTAAAGGTGGGGCCGCTCGTAGCACTACCGGCTTCGTCTCGAAGGCTCCCGCTTCTCACCAGAAGTTCCAGGCACTACCGCTTCATTGCGCACATCACATTGATTCATCCTTCCGAGCTCTAGCCTCTTCCGAGAGATCCTCATCAATCTTCACCCAGTCATGGTTCTTCCTGCTCATCCGACACCCCCAGCTTCGTTGCAGACGTGCGCACCACGCGCACGCCTTCATGTGCCGGAGTGTATCACTCGTGACCTTCAGCCGTGGAAGATGGGTTCTCCGGACGGATGTTCACGCTGGGCAGGTGAAAATCGAGGATCACCAGGTGGGGCTCGCACTCCTTCACCCGCAAGAGAGCCTGCCGGAGTCACGGATAGAGAGTACTCAATGACAACCTACAATTCCCCTGCTTGGGCCAGCACCATCGCCACGAGTTCTTCGCTAACCCATAGCCCGCAACCACGCATCTCTTCCATGAGCGGCCGGACAGCTTTGAGATACCCGCCCTGTTTGGCCTTAATGAGCAAACCCATAGTTCCGGTGTAACTGAGGCGGTTGAGAGCAGCTACCCGGCGTGCTAATGAGTCATCTAGGATCAGCAAGCTTCCTGGATACTCCAATCCCGGGCCAATGACCTCAGCTTCTCCGGCCCCCAAATCTACAATAGCAGGAATGAGTGCCCGTGATTGAACCGACCTCATTTCAATCCATGGCAGTGCTGCGAAATTGGGAACCTCCACCTTTGCCCGTCTGCCGGCCTCCAGCTCAGCCCGCACAGCAGGAGGAATCACAATAGTCCCGTAAAGATTCCGCAACAAATCGAGGCGGCCAACCTGATTCAAATAGAATAGGGGAGAAGTATCAGCAATGACGAGCCGCTCAGGCATTCTCCGCGTCCGAAGCGAGCTCCTCGGCGGTCAGGGTAAATGGGGAAACTCGGTATTGGCCTAGCACGGAAAGAAATTCTACGCGCGGTATCCCGGCCAACTGGGCAGCCCGCCCAGAAGATAACTTCCCCAGCTCGAATAACTTCACGGCGGCCAGCAGGCGCAGATCCCGAGAAAACGCTTCAGGATCCCTCTTCAAGCTGATAAGGGTTTCTTCAGGAATCTCAACTTGTAGAATGGGCATCGAAATTCCCCCATCAATAAAATCAAATATATCACTGAAATCCCCACTATACAACCTCCAAAGCAGCCCCCGTTGCGTAAGGAAAATTCACCCTTCAATCTCCTCCCTTCTGGGAGACTGTGTCGCAATCCGCCGTTCGCCCTTCGACCTGTCCGCGCCTGCCTGCCCCGCTGGGGCGGTAGGCAGGTGCAACGCACAGGCAGGCAAGCTCAGGACGAACGGGTAAGTGGTTGGATTTCCGGGTGTCATCGTCCGTTCGTGGTGAGCCTCCTGAGCCCGTCGAAGGGCGAACCATGAACGGACTTATGACACAGTCTCTGGCGGGGGAGGACACAGGTGGGAGGCAAAATAATCCCCTCGCCCCCATTTGGGGGAGAGGGTCTGGGTGAGGGGGTCCGCTTTCTGGCTCTTAGCTCTTAGCTCTTAGCTCTTTCTACGATGCAGCGGGCTGGGAGGGGGCCTGGCGCCGGGCCTTCTCGCGCTGCAGGAGGCTTTTCACGCGAGTTTCCAGGATGCTGACAGGGATGGGTTTGTAGAGCCGGTCATCGGCTCCCATGGCCAGGACTTGATTGAGGCTCGTCGTGTGCCGCCAAGAGTGAGACCAACGCAAACTCAGACGACCTCGGAAACTTCGATCCGCACCTGATAGCCAAGGCGGGAGAGAAACTCTTTGCAGTCCTCCCACGCCAGGCCGAACTCTCTCACATCGGCAAGTCCGAGACGACTAATGGTATCCCGCAACGCCTCAAAATTGCTTTCCTCAAATTCGCCTTCCATCATCGCCTGCTCCGCCCACTCAACCAGTTCTTCCAACGTAAGGCGGTGATGAAGGTAATCCGTCAGTCTCGCCGCGACGTCCTGGCGTGTAATCATACTCCCTCACCTCCCTCGACTACTCTATGGCCCAAATCGATCGGGTACTTCTCGTGAACTTCCACGAGTTTGTCCTGATCATCGTAGATTTCTTGATAAAACCGTATCGTCCGTTCGGCAATATCCACTTCTTTCACGTATTTCGCTTTCCACATGTGGCGACCTTTGACTTCATACCAGTATCGCCGGCCACCACCTGGCAATTCTTCCCATGATCCGAACGTTTTCTCATTCTGGCGCCGCCTTGGTTCATCCATCTAGAACTGCCGAAGATCCTCTCATATCATGGGCGGAACCCGGGGTTCCCCTTAACCGAGTAACAAATAAAAGTATAACACATTGATTTGGATGTCTTTGGTTTAAAAGACCAATTTGCCCTGGCTGGTGAGTGTGAAGGGGAAAAGCCACGCCAATTAGATTTCCTCCCCCCTCGGAGACTGTGTCATAAGTCCGTTCATGGTTCGACAGGCCTGTCCTGCACCCGGAAGCCGGGTACCCGGTCGAAGGGCGAACGGTGGATTGCGACACAGTCTCTCGCGGGGGAGGATTCAGGTGGGGGGGACCTCCATCGGCCCCCATGGCGAGGACCTGACTGAGGGTCGTCGTGTCCGCCGAG
>JACPSX010000217.1 GCA_016193065.1 Candidatus Tectimicrobiota bacterium
CACCAAGTACTAGAGTACGGGAGTAGAGATCGGCCATCTCCCGGGGATAAAAATACCCCAGCCCCACACCGAAGCCCATCGCTAGGAATATCCACAGCGTAAGATAGCGGTCGAGAAAGGACAATCTCTTCACAACACCGTCGGCCATGGATTCCTCCTCTGATTCGTTGAGTCCCGCTATTCTACCCAGACGCGGGCATGAGCCACAAAAGAATGGCAAACAGCCGGGCGAAAGCCCGGGCCGTCCCCCTTTTAGCCTTGGGCCTTGACTGGAGTGAGTTTCTGAAACCGCCTGGGGGCCTTCATCTTGCGGGCAGGGTAAATCTGACCAAACGTGGTGCACCGTCCCGCCGCGGTGACCGTTTCGAGGGCTTGCACATCCGCCGTCAGTTGCGGGCTTTGAGCCAGTATCCCCCGCAGACTCCGCAGAACCGCCCCTCCTTCCCCCGGTCCGGGTCCGGCAATGGAATAGAGAACCCACGTCCCCTCCCGACGATCCCGCAGAAGCCCGCACAGCTTGAGGTAAGACAGATGGCGGGAAATCCGGGACTGAGGCATGGCGAGCACTCTTTCCAGGTCACAGACGCAGAGCTCACCGCATTCCAGCAGGAGGTTCACGATGCGCAGCCTCGTCTCATCCCCCAGAGCCTTGAAGACCTGCAGCAGACGTTCCATCCTGATCTCCTAGGTAATCATATATGCGGATATCCACATATAGTGAATCAATCATAAATTCCCGGCAGGTACTTGTCAAGGTCTTTCCGCTGTGGAGTCGATAACCCGGAGAATTAGCTGTGGCGCACTTTCTGGCTCACGGCAACGACGGCGAACAGACCGATCCCCACCAGATCCCCCAGGTTGGAGGGGTAAACGAGGATCAAGCCTGCCGCGATAAGGACGAGTCTCTCGAACAGGGTTGTCTTCTTGAAGAGCCAGCCATCTGCCCCTCCGGCAAGGGCCGCCACCCCGAACATGCCGGTCACGAAGGTGCCGGCCATGTTCAGGGGGGACCCCTTCAGGAGAAGCCCGATGCCGTTTGGATGCAGGGTGAACATGAAGGGGACGAGGAAGGCAGGCAGGGTGTACTTCCAGGCCAGCAGGGTCGTCTTGTAGGGGTTCCCCCCCGTGATGGCGGCGGCGGCAAAGGCGGAGAGAGCCGTGGGAGGTGAAACCTCGGAGAGCACGGCGTAGTAAAAGATGAACATGTGGGCGGCGAAATCGGGGACGCCCAGCTTGATCAATGCAGGGGCCGTCATGACCGCCGCGATGATGTAGGAAGCCGTCACCGGCACCGCCAGGCCGATGACCCAAACCACCAGCGCGGTGGCTACCAGGGTAAAGAAGAGACTTCCCCCGGCAAGCTGGATAATGATGTCCGAGAACTTGAGGCCCAACCCCGTCAGGGTCACGACCCCGACGATGATCCCGGCGCAGGCGCATGTCGCCGCCACGGACAACACCCCACGGGATCCGGACTCGAGGGCGCGGACGAGTTGTTTCGGATACAGGGCACTCTCGGAACGAAGAAAGCTCACCGCAAAGGCAATGACCGTTGACCAGAAGACGGCCCAAATCGGCGTATAGCCGATCACCATGAAGCCCACGATGGTGATCAGGGAAATGAAATGGTAGCCGTATTTCCAGGTCAACCTCCACAGGCTCTCGACCTGGTTGAACACCGTGGCCTTGGCGCCGAACTTCTTGGCGTCAAACTCCACCATGAGGAAGATGGACCAGTAGTAGAGAATGGTCGGGACAACGGCCATGGCGATGACCTGGAGGTAGGAGATCTTCAGAAACTCGGCGATGAGAAAAGCGGCGGCGCCCAGAACCGGAGGGGAGAGTATGGCCCCGATACCGCCCGCCGCCAGCAGTCCTCCAGCGGATTCCTTGTCGTAGCCTGACCTGGCCAGCATGGGATAGGCCACGGACCCCAGAGTCACCGTCGTCGCCACTCCACTTCCTGAAGGGCCCCCAAGCAGGAACGAGGCCAGAGTCACGGTGCGACCGGCAGCCGTGGGTTTTCCTCCCGAAGCGGCAAAGGCAAAATCGATGAAAAACTCTCCGGCCCTGGAATACTCCAGAACGGCTCCATAGATAGTGAACAGGATAATAAAGGTCGAGGCCACGTCCAGGGGCACCCCGAAAATCCCCTCCAGGGTCATGTAATTGTGGCCCACCAGGCGATCCAACCCGTAGCCCCGGTGCGTCCAGGGGGACGGAAGCCAGGGCCCCATGTAGGCATAGGCCAGAAACCCGATGGCCACGGCGGGGAGAATCCAGCCCGTGCTGCGCCGGCAAGCCTCCAGAACCAGGAGGGTCGTCAGGGCTCCGAAAATCAAGTCCCAGGTGTTGGGGATCACGGACCGGTAGATGAACGTCTCAAAGTCGAAGAGCATGTAGCCGATGGAGAGGACTCCGAGGAAAGCCAGGGCCCAGTCGCTCCAGTGCATCTTCTCCCGCATGCGCTTCAGGGGCGGATAGACAAGAAAGGTCAGGAGGAAAGTGAAGGCCAAAAAAATTCCCCGCAGCTTCTGGGTCGTAATCGTCGCCATGGCCGCATAGAGGAAGGTGAGGGACATGAGAACGGAGACCGTTGTAATGAAAATCCCGACCCAGCCCGGAGGCTTGCGGGTGATGCCTTCCGCCTTCTCAATAATCGCTTCGACTTCTGTGGGGCTGGCGACTGCTACCGCGTCTTTTTCGGGCATCCTTTGTCCCCTTTTCCCAGCATCAATTGCACCGCATCCCCGTCCCCGACCATCTCGTAAAGGGGCCAATCCCGACCCCGCCAGGAGAGCCTCTGCCTGCCACGATTCCCGACCCGCACCACCAGGGATTCGATCTCCGGTCCGCGCTCGGTCGCGACAATTTTTCCTCCTTCACGGGACCATTTCTCCCGGCCGTAAAACTCCGCCTGGGCCTCAGTTTCGTAAACTGCTTGCTTGAGAAAGATGGCGTCCGTTCCCATCTGGTAAATCTCCAGCACCTCCCCTCCCAGGAGCGAATGCCAGAAGCGGAGGCCCACCGCCTCGCCGGGAACGATGGGCAGACAGAGAACCGGCCGATCGGTCGCCCCTACGGGACTGACTTCCAGATAAGTTTGTCCGGCCCACCCCGTTGTCACAAGAAAAAAAAGGGCTACCCCCAACCCGAGGTAGCCCCACGAACGCATGCCGGTCTTCACGCCTTGCGGCTACTTGGACATCTCGATCTTCTTCTCCTTGAAATAGTCTTCGACCCCGGGATGGAAGGGAAGGGAAGACCCAACCCCCACCGTTTGCGGCATGATGTTCTTTGCTTCTTTGTGAACCATGACGAGGTCCGGCTGATGTTCCAGGATCGTCTTCACCACGCCGTACGCGATCTTTCGATCCATGTCCTGGTGGCTGATCAGCAGATTCGCCACCGCCGCCACCTTCACGTCGCTGGTCATGCCGGGATAGGTAGCTTTCGGGATCACCCCCGGGAAGTAGACAGGCCCGTACTTTTGCACCATCTTGGTGACCGCATCTCCGTGATCCAGGAGCTTTATTTTCACCCCGGGAGTCGCCGCCAGGTCGAGGATCGCCGCCGTGGGGAGCCCCCCGTCCCACGTAAAAGCGTCCACCTTGCCGTCCTTGAGAGCCCCCGCCGATTCCGCCACGCTGAGGCGCTCCCGCCGGATGTCCTTATCCGGATTGATCCCGTAAGCCTCCAGGACTCTGAGGGACTTGACTTCCGTGCCGCTCCCGGGTGCACCCGTGGACACCCTCTTCCCCTTGAGATCGGCGACACTGTTGATCCCCTTCCCTTCCAGGGTGACAAAGTGCATGAAGTTCGAGTAGAGAACGCCAACGGTGCGGATCGGGGTGGGACCGTGAGCTTTGAACTGACCCGTTCCCTTGAGACCGTCGTAAGCCACGTCCGCCATAACCAGGGCCAGATCCGCCTTCTTGGTCTTCAGTAGCAAGATGTTATCCACCGAGGCGGCGGTCACCTCAGCGGTGGCATCTACCTTCGGGAGGTATTTCGAGAGCACCTTGGCCATTCCCCCGCCCAGGGGATAGTAGACCCCTCCGGTACCCCCTGTAGCCACGGACAGGCGGACTGTTTCTTGGGCGTGAATGAGCGAGGCTCCACCCAACACGAGACACGCCCCGATGACAACAACAGAAAACAGAAACCTCCTGCGCTCCATTGTCCTTCCTCCTTTGCCCCTCTCCGGCTTCTGCGCCACCCCTTCTCTCCTCAACTTTTATACAACGAATGGAAAACGAACGTCCACCGAATTCTGAGCGGTCTTCGCCGGCGCCTTCACAAGGAAAGCCCCAACGCGCCCCAGTACGGGACGGCAAGAAAGGCCACCACCAGAGCCGTCAGGACCAGCATCAGGAGCCCGACCTTGAGGACATCCCGGCCGCTGAAGTAGCCCGACCGGTAAGCCATGAAATTCGTGGCGGTTTGCAGCGGATAGAGGATGACCGCATCAACCGTAATCCCCACGACGAGCCCCAGGACCAAAAGATCGGTGCCGACAAGACGGGGTTCTTGAACAATAGCTTCAAACGACCTTTCAGGTCGCCTCAATCCTTATGGGTTAGGCGCGCCATGTAGTGACCGAGTATCGATGCCGGTCAAACTTTACCGGGAGGGTTCTTGTTGAGCGGTGAGATACGCGCTCAGTGTATGCAATAAACGACGATGACGTTCCGAGGAAATGCTCCCGATCGTGCCGGCGATTCACTGGCGAGGCACGACGGCCAGAAACCCCAACCGGAGAATCGAATCCGCGACCAATCCACTGGCGGCAAAATCCGCATCCGTGGCAACAATCCGCTCATCAAAGCCATCTACGTATTGCTGGAGTTGCGTGCTGATCCCACAGACCAGTAAATCGTGATACCGCGGCATCTCCCGCAAGACCAGAGCTGGCCGGTGCTTCACCTGTCCGTGGGCTTGAGGGACCGGCGTGAGAATGATGTCAGCTTCCCGCATACTCGGGATTCCGTTCTTTGAGGCAGTCTAGGGAATACTCCGGCTCATCTGGCCCATAGGCAGCGGCTAACCCGGCGGTCGCCAATGGCCACCAAGCGTCCTGTTCATCCTCAGCGGGGTGTTTCGGTAACACCGTGACGAGCAGTTTGGTATCCGGTTCCAACACATACGGTTCATCAAGCCGGATCTGCTCCCCATCAAAATGGGCGGGTAACGTAATCGCCTTCATGAGTATCATCTCCTTCTTGTCTTGGACAGGCTTACTCCCCCTCATTCGCTTCTTAATCTATCTACACTTCTGAGCATCTTCGTGCAACGATATTTCGCACTGGTGCCGTTTCAACTATTTTCTGCTACGTTCCCGGCTCACATGGTCCATACTTTCTTACCGGGCAGGCCGTTAAAATTAGCCGGATTAAGTTGGAACGGTACGGGTACGAGCAATCGATGAAGGCCCTGCCACTGAACGGACTCGGGGCGCGGACCCAGGAGTGCACCACCCGCGCCGTGCGCATGCTGTGCGACTTCTACGGCAAGAGCCCGGACCTCGTTCGACATCCTGCGCGTCCAGCGGGAGAAAAGACTGCCGGCCGTGCTCAGCACGCAGCAGGTGCGGTGCCGTTCACGGAAGTCGCCCGACGGTTCAACCGGGACGTCTCAACGCTGAGTCGGGCCGTGGGAGCATTACAGCGCATCGCGAGCGCAGGCGGGCCTGTCTGCGTGTCCCCGCCTGCGTTTCCGCGCGGGCAGGCGCGCGGGCAGGCGCACAGGCAGGCCAGAGGCGAAACCATTGTTCAAACACCAAAAAGCAATTATGCAAGCCTGACCCTTTCTCCCATTTGACCCCATCTCCTAGCTTTTTGGGGTCCGGTTGATTGACCAGTTAGGCTTTGAACTGGCTAATGGATACTTCATCAACAATCAGGGACAATTTGGTTGGATTTGGTGATGCTCGGTATAGCTTAATGGAGTGTCCCCGTTCTTCAATCCAGCCCAAGACCTTGGCGACGGCCTGCGGTGGTATCTGTGCACCAAGAATTATTCCCGTGAGGGCTTCGGGAGGGTACCTATAAACGCCTGGGCCATTGACGTGCTCAAGAATGCGCCACTCTTCTTCGTACTTCCAATGGCTGGCTTTAGTAAGCACCGCTTTATCCACCATCTGGTCTCGCGAGTCTCGGTAGGGATTAATCTGAGGCCTCACATCGGTTTCGGGGTAGTTGACTTCTAGGGCGCGCGCGAAAAACTTAAAATAGCCGTCAAACTCAAGACATAGACCCCTATGAGAGTCCGCGTAATGTGACCACATCAAGATGTCGTACTTCCTGGCCGATAGGCAGAGGACACCTACATGTTCAGTAATGAGCTCAGTTAGCGAGTCCTGAATGCGTTTTTGCGTCTCGGGGGTTTCCCAGTCGTTCAGTGTGTTCCTGGCTTCACGTCTTCGCTGTTCCCGATTCAGATTTGGCAGCTGCTTCTTTGAGCGATCTTTTAAGTCGCCTTCTCTTCATTCGATGCCTCAAATGAGAAAGAGGGGCGGCAATCGAAAGGGTCGTTGAACGAAGATGGCTTTGGAAAGTAAAGTTCGTTGTGACAAACCGTCCTTTCAACATATTCGCTGAACTCTCCGCTTAGCTTTCTGTACCGATAAAAATGTGTCGGACACTTGTCCACCGAAAAGCCCTCTCGAAACCTAACGCCGCGGCTCAGATGCCGCCGACCAACGCGAGGGCACAAAGGTGCATCGCACCTTTGCGGTCGTTCTGCAGCCGCTCGTTATGTGGCGCTTGGCATGAGCTTGAACATGAAGTACGCGCATACAGGCCATCCTACGAATGCCGAGAGACTTAGTGCCAACGCACCTACAACGCGTTCAAGCATAAATCCGATGACGGAGCTTATGAGACCTATAACGAAGATTACAAACGGAGCCCACCACGCAACAGACCAGCCGTAGTAGATAAGATATCCGAACCCAGTAAGCATCCCAAGCAAAGCGGAAATGCTCAAAGCAAAACCGAACGCCTGGCTTGCACCTTGAAAGTGCTTGGTGTGTAGTTGCTGGTAAAAAACGAAGGTTGAAAACGCGCAGTAGAATGCGATCGATGTCCACGACAAGACAGGCATGGCTATTTCCTATTTCCCCGCTTGCGACACAACTACTGAGCATACTGGTCAGCATAGCACGGTTGCTGACACTTCCCACAACAGCCACGATTCTCTTTCCTTTCCAAGAAGTTGTCAAGACATCATACCCTCCCCCACGGCGGGAAAGCACTGCCCCATGGATGGCATATTCCACTTATGGCTGCCAGAGACTCGCCAACTCCGCCAGTCCGTCTGCCGGACTACGAACCCCTCTCCCTTCTCGATTCAAGACGTGTATGTAGATCATCGTCGTGGTCATGTCCCGGTGATTCAGCAGCTCCTGAACGGTCCTGATGTCGTACCTGTCTTCCAAGAGATTGGTAGCGAATGGGGGCCGTAGTGTATCGTCCTCATGCTGTCGTCTGACCGCCTGGATGTGCCTCAGAAGAGCCTCCTTTTACTGCAGCAGGAAGAATTGTGTAAAAGAAGCATGGCCATCACCACTACAAGGCCAGGCCCAGAGCCCGCCAGTATGGGACGGCCAGGAAAGCCACCACCAGAGCCGTGAGAATCAGCATCAGGACCCCGACCTTGAAGACATCCCAGGCACTAAAGTATCCCAACTGGTATGCCATGAGATTCGTAGTGGTCTGCAGCGGGTAGAGGATCACCGCATCTACCGAGATTCCCACGATGAGTCCCAAAACCACCGGGTTTAGCCCGAGAGTGCGGCCAAACGTCGCCGCCACAGGGATCAGTAAGGAAATACAGGCGGTCATGTTCGTAATGGTCAGGTGCACCACACTCACCAGGACCACCAGGAAAACCAGGATCCACTCTGGTGCCAGGACCCTGGCAGAGAGGGCCAGGATCGCCTCCCGCGCAAACCACTGCGCTGCACCGCTGGCAGCCAATGCCTGGGCCAGTGTTAAAGAAACCCCTAGCACAAGGAACATGGACCACGACGCAGATTCCTCGAAATCCTTCCAGCCCAAGATGCCTAGATACGGCAACAGCAAGACGGCAGCCGCCAGCAGCGCCGGGATCACCGGATTCAAGCCGTGCCAAAAGTCGGTCAGCCAAAGAAGCGAGGTCACTCCCACGATCACGAGGACTTTGCCCTCAGTTAAGGAGAGGGGGCCTGCGCCAGCCGGGGTTTCCGGATTCCCATAAGGGGCAATCACTTTCTGCCTGTATAGGAAAGCAATAAGCCCACCGCCCAGGGCCAGCAGAGTCCAGTAGGGAAGCGCCATCAGGACAAACCAGCGCAGCCAGGAAAATCCGCCCAGGAGGGTGGCCGTCGTCATGGAGTTGATTCCACCGGTCAGCAGAGCTGAGGAGGCCAGTGGATGCAAAACACCGAGAGAGAGAAGAATGCCGCGGGGTAAAGGATCGCCGTGGGCCAGACCCAAACGCCGGAATCCTTTCTCGTAGGCGGGGATCAGGATCGCATTGCGTGTGATCGCCGAGGGCAGGACAAGGGCGAGGAAGGGCATGGACAGGAACAGCTTAAGGTATAGCCGGCCGGAGTGACCCATCCCACCTCGAATGAGCCAGCCTGCCATCCGGTCGGCAAGTCCGCTCTTCCTCACGGCCTGGCTCATGACCAAGATCGCAAGGAGAAAATACGGAAGAGGAGAAGCGAAACCGGCGAAGAGATCCGCCGTTGAGCCTACCCCCTGAACCACTGCGAGGAAGACAAGAGCCAGAATGGAACTCAAGGCAACCGGCAAGGCTTCGGTGGCCCACAGGAGAACCACCATGATTACGACCGCTATAACCCGCTGCCCGGAGGCAGAGAGTCCAGAAGGTCGTGGAAGGATCAAGAGGAGGATGAAGAAGGCCAATGCTCCCAGAAGAAAACCCAGGGAACGGCGGTTGGAGAACTTCTCCTTCCGGCTTAGTTCCATAGAGCGCGCTCGCGCGAATCGGGCCCGGGGAAGCAGATCACGGCGTCCCTCTAGCAGGATAGTGAAAAAGTCTTTTTCGTGGTTCGACAAGTCTCACCACGAACGGAAAATCATCAGCAATTTCAAGAGTTCCTCCGTTCGCCCTCACCCAGAAGCCGGGTACCCGGTCGAAGGGTGAATGGAGGGTTTTTCAGCATCCTGCTAGATCACATCCGCGGTGAGGCCCTGGAAATCTCTGCCCTCATCCAGAACCAGTTGGACCGCCACCTGGGGCTCGTTGACCGGGCGGCCGATCTCGCCCAGAAGCCACACGTACACTTCCTGGAGCCCGTCGATCCGGTCGTGGATCTTGGCCGCCAGGTAATGGGAGAAAACGTTGTAGATTTTCCCCACGTGGCTCACCGGGTTTTTCCCCGCGGCAGCTTCCCCGCTGGCGGGACGGCTGAGAGGGATCAGACCGTTGACCCGATTTCCCCTGCCGACTTGCCCTGAATCTGCATCCTCGGCCGAAGTCCCGAGCAGACTCAAATAGACTCCCTCCAGACCATGCCCCTGTCGATCCAAAGTGTTTAGAGAACAGGTCATCGCCTCGAAGGAATCCGCAATCTTGAGCCCGTGAAGCTCGGCGAGAATCTCCTCCTTTTTTCGGAAGTAGGCGGACTCCGAATCCACCAGAGGAGCCAGAAGGGGCATGGCGATGGTCAGATGGAGAGTCCCCTGTCGCCGGAATCCCATGACCTTCACATCCTCCCCCGTCTCGGGAAACATGGACTTGAACGTCGGCGAGTTTAGATGTTTCTCCATTTCCAGGACTGCTGTCTCAGTCGGTGACAGGGGGGCGTACCCCACGGCCGCAGAGGTATCGTTGGATCCGGGCAGCGTACCCTCGCGCCGATCGAATATGGCCCTCAGCTCCTCCGATCCGGGAGCGAGCACGACCCGGTAGTTTACGTGGGACTCGGGATCCACATACCGCAGGTGCTGCCGGAACCAGGTTTTGGCCGTCTCCAGGCAAATCTCCTGGACCGGAATCTGCACGCCTCCTGCGCTAAAGGTGGCGCGATCCCCGATGATCAGCTCCATGGGCCGGATCACCCGGCCTCCCCCAAAGGTCCGCTCCACCTGTCCGGCAACCAACAGGGCCTTGTCGATGTTGTGATGCAAAATGGAACCGAAGCGCTCCAGATACTGGCGGGAGAGGGCCTGGGAAATCGCCTCCATGATCCCGTCGCAGATGGAGTCCGGATGCCCGATCCCCTTGCGCTCGACAATCTCGATCTGGTGGCGGGATACCGGGAGCTGTCGAAGCTCTTCTACCAACACCTCGTTCACCTGAGTCTCCTTCAAAAGCCCTTAGCTTTCAACCATCAGATCCAGCCCCCTCCCCACCCTCCCCCTGGATGGGTGGGGGGTTAAAGAGAGACCTCCCGTAAATATCGCGCCGCTTCTTCCGGAAGAACCGGGTTAATAAAAAAGCCAGTCCCCCACTCAAAACCCGCCACTCGGGTCAACGTAGGCATGATCTCAAAATGCCAGTGGTAGTAATCACAGGTCTGGGGATAGCGATCGTCAAAGGCAGCGGTGTGCATGATAAGGTTGTAAGGATGGGAGCCCAAAACCTTTTCGAGACGCCTGAGAACGGCTGAGAACGTCCTGGCCAAATCTTCCAGATCCAGGGCGGTGGCATCCTCATAACCGCACAGATGTTTTCTGGGCATGATCCATACCTCGAAGGGAAATCGTGAGGCATAAGGAGTAAATGCTGCGGTGGCGGGCCGGTTCTCGATGATACGGCTTTCCTGCTCAAGCTCCTGCTCCAGGATGTCGCAAAAGATGCAGCGATCGTGGTAGTCGAAGAAATTCTTACAGCCGTATAGTTCCAGGGCCACAGTTTGTGGAATGATCGGGAGGGCAATAATCTGGGAGTGAGAGTGCTCCAGGGAAGCTCCCGCCGCCTCTCCATGGTTCTTGAAGATCAAAGTATAGCGCAGGCGGGGATCTTTCTTCAGGTCTACCAGACGCTCCCGGTATGACCAGAGGACGTCACGGATCGTCGACTCCGAGGCCTGGGAAAGATTGAGATCATGGCGGGGTGTCTCAATGATCACCTCGTGGGCCCCGACCCCGTTCATCCGGTCGTAGACCCCGATCCCGCTGCGATCCAGGTTCCCCTCGATCCTCAAAGCTGGAAACTTATTCGGTATCACCCGGAGGGTCCAGCCTGGAGTGTCGGGGGGGGAACCAGGCGGCCGGTAAGCGAGAATCTCCGGCGGCGTCATGGACTCATTTCCGGGGCAAAAGGGGCAGGTTCCTCGCTGGGGTGCAGGCGCCTGGATCTTAAAATCCTTGGGCCGGGCCGCCCGCTCCGTGGAAATGATGACCCAGCGGCCTAGAATCGGATCCTTCCTGAGCTCAGGCATGAAGAGTCCTCGCCGGCAGCCGGCGCAAATTCAATCGCCTACCTTTTCACACGCTGCTTTCAGTTGAGCCGCTGCCTCTTCCGGAGGGATGGAGTGGATGAAGAGCCCCGTGGCCCACTCAAACCCGTGCACTACCTCCACCCGCGGCCGCACTTCAAAATGCCAGTGGTACTGGGGCCGGTACTGCTCCTGCAAGGGCGAGGAGTGCAGGGCTAGGCTGTAATGGGGGTCATTGAGAGCAACGCGGATGCACGAAAACACCTGGCGCATGACCTTGGCAAGGTCGGCAATCTCGGCGTCGCTGATCTGGCCGAAATCGCAGGAGTGCTTCTTCGGAAGAATCCAGGTCTCATACGGGTAGCGGGATGCAAAAGGGACAAAAGAGGCAAAGAGGTCCGTCTCCGCGATCATCCGCTCCTTCCGGCTGCTTTCCTGTCCGATGATGTCGCAGTAGATGCAGCGATCGTGGAACTGGGAATAGTTGAATGTCCCCTTCAGCTCCTCATCTATGCGGCGGGGCACAATGGGGAGAGCCACAATGTGGGAGTGAGGATGGGGGAGGGCGGTGACATTCGGCCCGTGGTTCTTGACGATCACGATGTGCTTGAAGCGAGTATCCCGCCGCAGGTCCAGCATCCGCGCCCGGTAGGCATTGAGGACCCCTGCGAGTTGGGAGATCTCCATGGTGGCAAAGTGCTGGACATGTTCCGGGGTTTCGATGACGATCTCGTGGGCTCCCACCCCGTTCATCCGGTCGTAAAGCCCGTAGGCCCGCTTGGCCGGCTCCTCCTCGATGCGCAAAAAAGGGTATTTGTTGGGAACGACCCGAACCGTCCACCCCGGGGTGTCGCGTCTGGTGGAGTCCGGCCGGATGGCGAAGACTTCGGGAGGGGTCTCGGACTCGCTGCCGGGACAAAAGGGACACCTCTCCAGTGGTCGAGGTTGGTGATCCTTCATGACCACGACCCAGCGTTGGAGAACCGGTTCTTTCCTGAGCTCAGACAATGGCGTTTCCTCCCCTCCACATTGTAAACACCTTTATTTTAACACCAATACCGGCCTTCCGGGAGAGGGAACCTGGGCACCCACCTGTCTGCGCCTGCCTGCCCCGCTGGGGCGGTAGGCAGGTGCGGACCTGTCTGCCGTGGCGGCACAGGCAGGCACGCACAGGCAGGCGCAGGGGTGCCCCCACATAACGGGTATCCCCCGGATGTCGCTATCCCTGGCGATTGCGATACAAGGGTGGGAAGGTCAATCCCTTTGGTGCTCTCCCTGACAGGGGACCACCCCGAAGGGCGGAGGAGGGAGGGTAGTAACTCCTCGGTGACAAACCGGGGATTGGTGAGGGAAACGGAGCTTGTGACGCGGGTCTTGCCATCAGGAGGAGCTGCCATAAATACGGTAATCGATTTCCGGAAAGATGCAATCTTGCGATTCCAGTCGGGAGAGCCACGTGCTTTCAATCCTCCCCTCCTGGATTTGCTCAGCCAGACGCAGAAAGCGCGTCAGATGGCTGCGGGTCCGCTGAGTGGCATAGTCCACGGTGGTCCCCGTTTTCATGATAAAGGCCCAATCGCTGGCCTGGACCAGAAGCAATTCCCGGGCCGCCTGGTTGAGGGCCCGGCGCTGAAGCCCCCTGGCCCGGGGAAACCTCTTGGCCAGCCCCACCATGCGGTTGGCGGCATGATGGAGATGGGGATAGATCCAGTCGTTGTTTCCGTTCAGCCAAACCTCGTTGTACCCCTTATACCCCCAACTAGAGGCCGCAGGGGAGCACACCTGGTTCACAGGATACAGATCCAGGTAGTCGGAGGGGGTAGCGAGGCGGAAAGTCCGTTGGTCGTAGGCCACTTTGCGGACAAGGAAGTCGATCCACTCGGGACCCTCAAACCACCAGTGCCCGAACAGCTCGGCATCGTAAGGAGCAACCACGAGGGGGCTGCAGTCCATGATGGAGGAGAGGTGTTCGATTTGCTTCTCCCGGTTAAACAGGAAATTCCCCGCATGGGTCGCGGCCCTTTCCACGGCCCAGGCGCGGACGTAGGGCTCCTTGTGATCCGTTTTTCCGGTGATCCGGTAGTATTTGATCCCTGTATGGGTCCGCACCCCGCCAGCAGGGAGGTAGGGTTTCATCGTCTCATAGTCCAGGTCGTAGCCAATGTCCCGGTAAAACTCCCGGTAGTCAAAGTCCCCGGGATAGCCTTCGATGGAACTCCACACCGCCTTGGAGGATTCGGGATCCCTGCCGAAGGCCGCTACCCCCGCAGGGGTATAGACGGCCGCATAGACCCCGTAGCGAGGCCGTGGCTCGGCCAGGAGGAGGCCGTGCGTCTCGATGAAGAAATAGCGGATCTCAAACTCAAGCAGGAGCTCGTCGAGGCCGGGGAAATAACCGCATTCGGGAAGCCAGATTCCCACAGGATTCCTGCCGAAGTCTTTCCGGTACTCCTCGACTCCGACCCGCACCTGAGCCCGGACGGCCGCTTTGTTTACCGAGAGAAGGGGCAAGAAACCATGGGTGGCTGCAGACGTGATGCACTCCAAACCTCCGGTCTCCTGAAATGCCCGAAAAGCCTGGATCAGGTTTTTGTCGTAGCGGAGATAGAGATCCAGGGCTTTCCCGAACCGCTCCCGGTACATTTCGGCCACGCCGCGAAACTCGGGCTGTCCTCGCGTCCTCTCGATCTCCCGCTCGGAGAGCTCTATGAGCCGGTGAATCCGCCGCAGGGCGCGCGACTGAAGCAAGGGATCCAGGAACATGGCCGCCAGAGTGGGAGAAAGGGAGAGGGTGAGTCGAAAGGGAACCCCATCCCGGACCCATCCTTCCAGAACCTGAATCAGGGGGATGTAAGTCTCCACCACGGCTTCATAGAACCACTGCTCTTCCAGACAATCCTCGTACTCAGGATGCCGGATAAAGGGCAGGTGCGCATGAAGCACTAAAGCCAGATACCCTTTTTCCACCTCTCGGGTCTTTCTTCCCCTCCGGTCCTCATCCTTTTCCCCCGAATTGCGAAAGGCACTCTTCGGCACGATTCAGGGACTTTTCCGCTTGAGCATACCAGAAGTCCTGCCCCCAATAGACGTAGCAGCTCGTCTGGCAGGTGAGAACTCTCTCTTCGGCTTCCCGATAGAGCGGGTCGTTGAAGCGATGAACCGAGTGGAGGAGACGGCTTACCTCCTCAATCCGGTTCAGGATCTCCCCGCCCCGCCCGCTCCGTTGCCAGGATTCGTGACCGCCAATCCACGAGCCGCCCTCCGCCCGGATCCTCACTTCCTCCTGGGGTCCTGCGGGACAGTAGCGTTCCAGGTAGTCCGATATGCTCAGCGACTCGATCCCATCCTCGCGGGAAAGAAGGCGGAAGAAAGGGGCAAAGGTCTCGGGAAAGAAGCGGAACATCATGTTGTTGCCGTTTTCCCCATCGCTCGTGGGGATGATCAAGAGCGGCTTTCCACCCTTGCCGAGGTGATCTCTCTTCCGGCGCAGGTCGTTATAGATGCCATTGGCATCACACCCCTCCTGCTGCCGGATCCCCATCTGGGTGTCCCGTACCACCGCCGTGATCTCTTCCTTCCCCTGGTCGTCTTCACAGACCAAACGGAAGACCCCTCCTTCCACCGGCCCCTGCGCTTGCAGGACGTGCGGGGGGAGGATCAGCCACTGATAGCCCGCCCGTTTGAGGATGCGGATCAAGGCCGCCATCGATTTTTCCCCAGGAACCCCCATCTCAGGAAGCCAGAAGCCCTTGACCCGTTTCAATGCCTCCTCTCCGAAGAGCTCTCCATACAGCTCTCGCCAACGGAGGATCTGCGCCTCCCAGTCGCGCCGGGGGCTCACGGGAAAATAACTGTGAAAGTAAGAGGAGCCGGCCATCTCCATGGTTTCCGGAATCCTCTCCAGAACCTCTCGGTACAGGGAGATGATGTTGCCGATCTTTTCCCCCTCCACCTCCAAGGAATCGAAGAACCCCGAGGAAGAAAGTTCCCAGAGCTCTTTCAGCAGGCAACCGGAGAAATCGAGAATAATCCGAGGAGAGAGGCCTTCTGCAGCCAGTTGCAGGACATGGCGGGCCGGGTTCTTATAGGCACGGGCAAAGATCCGCCCATTCCAGCTCTCCTCGGAGTTAGGTGGACCAGTAATCATCTTCAAGAGGTTGCCCACAAGCTTTTCTCCGCCGTCTTCCCCCCGCCACACCGGCGGCTGGTGCATGTGGAGCCAGGGGACATAGACAACTTTCGTCATAGGCACCTCTCCCTCCCTTAGTTCTGACCGGCAGCCCAGTGCCGTTCCAACTTGATCTGCCTAATTTGAGCGACCTGCCTGGCGCGAAAAGTACGGATCACGTGAACCGGAAACGTAGCCCAAAATAGTTGGAATGGCACTAGCTTACTCTCCTCCGGGGCGGAAAGTCTCCTTTCCATCCGAAACCCGGGTTTTCCTATTTCCCATGTTCTCAGGAAACCTGATCAGGGTCAGTGGGCATGGATGGATTTCTTATCAAACCGTGGCTGGAGAGGCCGGATTCGAAACTCCTGGCAGCCATCTCGAGCGGAGACAGCTTCAGTGCGGAAGAAGTGGTCTGTTCCTTACCGGATCTGTTCCGCCGAGGGGTTCCTTCCAGAAAGCGGTGATACTCTTCAGGACTGATCAACTTTTTTTGTCCAACGCCCTCGGGCAGATCAGGTTCTAAGACCTCAGACGCGCTACCCTCGGGTTCTCCCCTCAACATCGGCAACGGCATGCCCGAGAGGGAATGGGGTTGGAGGGCTGCTTCCGGCCGCCAGTCCACCTTCATCCAGGATTCCTCCGTGTTAGGAGAAATCCAGGCCGCCGGAGTATGGGCCACGTTCGAGCGAGTCAGAGGAAAAAAGGTTCCGTCCGGTGCCACCAGCCCCAATTCCGCGCACAAGGACTTTTGGGGGCTCCACAGGTTGATGTACCAGTTCCGGGCCGACGGGCTGATTTCGACGTTAAAAGAACTATGGGCGTTGGAGCCGTCAAACTGAATCCACGTGACATCGTAAACCCGCAGGATCCAGCGGGCCTGTCCAGCCCCCCTTTCCGTACGGGCGCTCATTTTCCGTGCGTCCTGCGCCGACAGTTCCCAGTAAGCATGAACCCAGAAGGGGTCTACGGGCATGAGGACCAGACGGGTCTCCCCATAGGCTTCCGGGAGAAAGGCTTCCTCCTCTGCCCGGAGAACCGGTGGAGGCGGGGAAGCAGCCGGGGATTTCGCAGCTTCCCGGCGGGCCAAATTCTGGAGGTCTTTACGGGTCAAACGGCGCAGAGCTGCACGGGATTCAGATTGCAGCCTGTCTTTTCCTGTTCGGAGTTTTCCGCTGGCGCGGCCGAGCTTTTTCCGGGGCATGGTCTATTTTAACCCCGATCCGGAAAAAGATCGAGCCTTTCGGGAGGGCTGGGTCGCGGCCGGAATTTCGGCTCGAGGTCAGTTCCCAGGTCGGAAGCATTTCCACTCCAACCTACAATCCGAACACTTGAGTGCCCCATCCACGTTGTAGTAGGTGGCATAGCCGGTGGAGGTCTCGGATTTGGCCAGGGTCATCTCATCGTGGAAGTGGGCGTGCTCATGGCACAGGCCGCGGCCGCAGGCAGCACAGGATCCCCTGGCTTCCTGCTCACAGAACCAACATTTCATAGCGTCTCGCTCCTCTTACCTGGCCCCCTCCCGACGCGGGACAGAGGATAAGGGCTCCCAGAACCTCCTCAGTGGACCATCCCGCGGATCTCGTCAAGCATCTGACGGGCGACTCCGGTTTGTTCATACAATTTGGGAATCCAGGAGTCTCCCCAAAAGAGATAACAGCTCGTTTCCGCTCTGAGGATGTGCTCGCGCACGCGGTTCAACTTGTGTCCAATGGGTTCCGGTTGCTTTCCAGTAACGGCCTTCCAGGTTTCGTGGTAGGTCCGACTCAACTGCCAGATTTCCTCGAGAGCCCTGCGCTGGGAGGCCGACCCGGCCCACTGAGAAAAATCATAGCCACTGGTTGTCCCCACGTTCCATGCCCCTGTCTGGACGTCGACTTTGCTCAGCGGAGGGTTGTCCGCAACGAACTCGGATAGGGTCGTGGGTCGAATCGGCATCTGGCCGGATCGTACTCGTTCCATGTAGGGAGAAAAGAAATGTCCCCAAAACCCGGCTCCTTCATCCATCTGGCGGAACCAGCCGCCGTTTTCCCCATCCGACCAGGTGGTCACCAGACAAGGCCCGTGCGCAGCGGCTGTCTTCCTGCGGACCTCTCCGTCGAACCAGCCCGGATCGAGCCCGCTTTCCTGGGCGTTGCTCAGGTCGCGGTCGCGGGGAACGACCGTAATCCGCGCCCCTTCGTACTCGGCGATGTGGGGCCGATAGACCCTCTCCTCGTGACTCAACGCCGTCCTGGGCTTCACGTGAACGCTATCAATGACCACGGACTCGTAACCGTGGCGGGCCAGCGCGGGAATCATCTCCATCGTGAACGCCATTTCCGGCGGCCAGAAGATCCTGGGCTCCCGCCCGAAAACCTCCCGAACTTTTTCCCGACCCCGCTCGATCTGTTCGTCCCAATCCTCCTGCGGGATCAACGGGAAGATCGGATGGTAATACCCCATGCCGACGATCTCGATATTGGGCGTGTTCCGGTAACTGTTGAGCATCGCAGGGATGTCAACAATGCCCGAATAACGGGCGATGATCTGGGGATCCAGCAGTTGTTCCAGCAGAATTCCCGAAAAGCCCACGCAGAACCGGGCCACATCCGGGTACTGCCAGGCGTACTTGAGCGGGCGATCATAGCACAGCATGATCTGCCTCGCTTCCCATTCGTTGGTCTCCGCCAGCAGCTCAAGATTTCCCGGTGGTTGATGCATGTGGAATCCCAGGATGTGTCGAATCTCTACCATGTTTCCTCCCGATCGGGAAGGTCGGCGGGCGGCCAACACCCAGCGGGTACCCGGCCGCCCGCTACCACCCTTCCTGACCCTCCCCTCTTGGAGACTGTGTCGCAATCCACCGTTCGCCCTTCGACAAGCTCAGGACGAACGGGTAAGTGGTTGGATTTCCGTGTGTCGTCGTCCGTTCGTGGTGAGCCTGTCGAACCATAAACGGACTTATGACACAGTCTCTTGAGGAGGAGGAACGCCTCGCGCCGGCGGCGCAGGCAGGGGTGGGGGGTCTCTTTTCAGGCTCATGCCATTTCGAATCAGGCGCAGTACACATGCAGCACACGATCCGCCACGGAATTCCAGGAGAAAGCCGCTTCTGCGGCGACCCGGCCGTTTCTCCCCATCCAGCGGGCCCATTCGAAATTCGTGAAGAGGGTACCGAGACCCCAGGCCACGGAGTTCGAGGTGGGATAGATTTTCAGACCGGTTACCTCGTGCCAGACAAATTCGTCCGGGCCGCCGTTCTTCGAGGCCATCGTGATCCCAAAGGGTTCATTGCGGCTGGGGACACAAACCACATCACTGATCTTGTAGAGGTTTTGTAGCTCCTCCCCACCGCGGTGTCCCAAAAAGCGGCAGGCGTGGTCCACCCCCATCTGCTGGGCCCTGTGCTGACAAGAGCCCCGCATGTCTCCATCCCCTGCAAAGACAAACTTCGTGCGGGGGTGGTAGCGGAGGATCATGGGGATGGCCTCCACCAGAAGGTCCGGACCCTTCTGATAGGTCATGCGTCCGGAGAAGAGCACCATCGGGTCCAGGGGACCGACGTCATAATTCTTGCGGAGAACACCCGGGTCGGCAACCCAGCCGTCAAAGTCGTGGACGTTCACTCCGTTATAGATCACATCGACCTTCCAGTCGGGGAGGTTGTACATCCACATCACTTCCCCTTTCAGGGCTTTGGAGACGGTGACCACCCGGTCGGCACAGAAGGTCCCGTGGCGCTCGTGATCCCGGATGCGGGTGGATTGCCCGCCCCAGAAATTGTTGCCGCAGCGCCCGTATTCCGTGGAATGAATCGTCAAGATCCCTTTTCGTCCCCGACCTTCCTTGACCCAAACCATGGCGTTGGAAGCAAGCCAGTCGTGGGCATGAACCACATCGAAACCCGCCCCCATGTGGTCCTCGGCGGCAAACAGGTGGTGGACGAAGGAGCGGCACATGTTCTGGATTTCGTCCACGAAGTTGGGGTTCAAATCAAAAGGGCAGCGGTGGTACCAGACTCTGTGAATCCGCTCCAGGTGGGGTTGGTCCTGACCCATGCGGGTGAAGACGTGCACCTCGTGACCTTTGCACTCCAAAGCGGCAGCCAGGTCGGTGACGTGGACTCCCACTCCTCCGACGGGAATCGAGTGCAGTGACTCCCAGGCCAGCAAGGCAATCTTCATCTCTCAGCCCCTCGCCCTTCCCTGGTGAAAACCGCGTTTACCCAATCCTTATCGGATTAGTTCAGGATTTCCCCAACCTCTTATTTCATGGAGATATTCAAGGAGATGGAACCTGGGGATTGCTCCCACAAGGGTGAGCCGATCGGATTCGCAGAGATCCAATAGGTCGCAGACAATAGAGAGCCATCCCTCCCCTGCCAAGAGGGACAGGTCATCTCGGGGGATATAAAGGGAGACCATAATCTCTGGATACCGGCGAGCAAATTCAAGGAAGTGGACATAGAATTCTTTGCGGCTCTCGGAAAAGAGATCAACAGAGACTGACTGACCCATGACACCTACCTCCAGGGGCTCCACCCCAGCAACTAGGCCCTGGCGGATGGACCTAAATCCGTTGACTCCCAAGCCTCATCCGATTTCACGGAGGGCTTCGGGTTGGATTCTCACGGATCCTTCAGAGAAGAATTTTCTTGAGGTTCAACAAGCAAGGCGGATGACTTTGACTTCCTCAATCTCCGAGCTTTGAAAAGACAAAGAACTTTCTTCTCTTCTTCCTTTTTTTATTCAATATGGCTCGCGGACCCTTCTCCGTCAATGAAGAAGAGAGGATTTTCAAAAAATGTGTTCAAGACCCGAATTCTTTCAGCAAGGACTTGAGTTGTTGTGTGATCTTCATGGCCTCCGGGAACGGACGCTGCCAGAGGTTGCGGCCGAAGATAAACCCCGTAGCTCCCGATTCCATGGAGGTGCGGGCTTTTTCCAGGAGTTCCTCGTCACTCATCTTTTCTCCGCCCGAGATAATCACCAATGCCTTGCCCGCCGAACGGATGACTTGGCGCACCATCTCCTCCGGGCTCCACTGGATCGTTTTATATGGGGCCGGGGAGTTCTTGTCCTTCTCGGGATTGGCCACGGGAAGATTTAACTTAATCACATCCGCTCCGAGCTCCGCGGCGACCCGCGCCGCGTAATCAATGGCGTAAAGGCTGTTTCTCCCTCCTTTCTTCTCAATGTCCCGGCCTCGCGGGTAAGCCCAGACAATCAGGGGCATGCCGTAGCGCTCGGCCTGGCGGCGAACGTCCTTGAACTGGGCAATGTCCCGATCTTGAGCGGGCGAGCCCACGTACAGCGTGTAGCCCACCGCGTCGGCCCCCAACCGGACTGCATCGGTCACCGCCCCAGTCAGGGGCGAAAAAGCTTCCTCGTCCGAAGGAACTTCGGTTTTTCCGTTGAGCTTCAGGATGATGGGCACATCGCCTTCGTATCCCCGCAGATATTTCTGCGCTAAACCAAAATGGAGAGCGATTCCCGAGTAGCCTCCCTCTTTGGCCAGGCGAAACTGGAATTCAGGATCTGCGCTGTCCGGATTCGGAAAAAAATCCCTCGGCCCATGCTCGAGCCCCTGATCGATGGGGAGAACCAGAAGGGTGCCGTTGCCCGGCCCGTGCTCGTACAGAAGGCGGTGAAGCCGAACCCTCTTCCCGGGACTCAAATCGAGATCACTCAGGGTGGGACGCGATACCGTTCCTTTCATTTTGTTTCCTCCTTCAAGCCCTTTTAGCGGGCCAGGACTCTGGAAAGCTCATACAAGGTCAAGTCCAGCTCCTTTTTTGTCGAGGCTACCACATCGAGGGGCGTAGAGGCCACCTCTCCTTTGCGAAGGCCCGTAAGAACTCCAAACTCTCCGGATACAACCCTCTCGACCGCCCCCGCGCCCAGCCGGGTGGAGAGAAGCCGATCGAAGGCTCCGGGGGCTCCCCCCCTCTGCACATGGCCCAGGGTCGTGACCCGCAGATCAAACCCCAGCGTGGCCCGGTGCGTTTTAAAATGCTGGGCCAGCTTGACGGCATTAGACTCGGCCCCCTCGGCGACCACGATCAGGGCATGGGCTTTCCCGCGCACATAGGCATCCCTCAATTCGCCGACCACTGTGTCCGGGTCCGCGTCAATCTCGGGGATAAGAACCGCCTCGGCCCCTCCGGCAATCGCTGCCATGAGAGCCAGATAGCCGCATTTCCGACCCATCACCTCCACCAGAAAGGCGCGCTGATGGGAGGAGGCCGTGGTCTTCAAGCGGTCAATGGCTTCCAGAGCAATGTTCAGAGCCGTATCGACTCCAATCGTAATGTCGGATCCGTAAAGGTCGTTGTCGATCGTAGAGGCCACGCCCACGACAGGGTATCCTTTGCGCCACAAGGCATAAGCTCCGCTCTGGGAACCGTTGCCGCCAATGACCACCAACGCCTCCACTCCTTTCCGGTTGAGCTGCCGCAGGGCCTCTTCAAGACCCTTTTCCGTTTCAAACTCCGGGCTGCGGGCACTCCCCAGGATGGTTCCCCCGCGGTGGATGATCCCTCCCACATCTCGATCCCCCAGAGGGGACATCTCCCCCGCGATGAGCCCCGCATACCCCCGGTAAACACCGTAGACCTCAAGCCCCCGGGCGAGCCCGCAGCGCACCACGGCACGAATTGCCCCGTTCATGCCGGGAGCGTCTCCACCGCTGGTGAGAACCCCAATCCGTTTCATGTCGATTACTCCTCGAACCCGAGATTATGGAAAGATCATCCCCGAGACTATGGTCATCACAGTGCCCACGATGACTCCATAGACCACGTGAATCGCGATGGTCGTAAACAAAGACCTCGCGACCCCGAGCCTGGCTCCAAACCATCCCAGGCCCAGGGCCGGATAGAACACAAACCAGATGAGCGGCAGGGTCACCTGGGCAAACAAAAGTCCCGACACCCAGCCCCAGGAAGCAGCGGGAATGACCAGCGTATAGACGAGACCGAAGAGCGCCCCAAAGAAGTAGTGCCCGAGGATCGCCACCGGATACTCGCCCGCCTGGACCGGTTCTTCCTCGACGGGAACACCCCAGAGGATCCCTCTTTGCAGAGATGCCAGAACCCAGCGTCCGATGAGAAGAGGAATCCCTGAAGTCATCGCTCCCACCCTGGCGCCAAGGGCGCGCACGAGGTCCATGCCCACCGTGGCTAAAATCCCGGCCAACAGGCTAGCAACGATGATCCAGGTATCCACTCTTCTCTCCCCGCACCATCGGTTCCTCGCAGCCCTTCATGTTCCCCGGCTTTTGTTCCGGCTCACGATCAACTGCAGGCCCCGGACGGCGGTTATTACCACTTCCTCTCCCTTGCGGACCGGCTCCGCCGACCGGGCATCCCAGATCTCGCCCCCGTAGCGCACTTTCCCCTCAGAGTCGAAGTCCTGCAAAGCCTCCGCAGTCGCCCCGATCATTCCTTCGGGACCGCTCACCACAAGTTGCCGCATGGCTTTGATTACGAGGAAATACATTCCTAACGAGAGGACTACGACCAAGCCGTAGAAAGGGGCAGCGAATTGAAGGGGGAAAAAGTAAAACAGCGCCAACCCCAAGATTGGCATGGACAAGACTACATGGCACACCGGATATCCCCCGAAAAAAGCCCTCACCGCCTCCAAAAATCCATGGGCTTATAGTGTACCCCGATCCGAAAAAGAGTTAAACCCAACATTCGAAGGGATCCGCATGCCCTCGCAGTATTGAGCCATATGCTGTAATTGGAATTTCGGATCGGGGTGTACCCGTTTCCGCCTCCAACCTCCATTCCTAGAACTTTGCTAACTCCTTCAACACTTCCTCGTTGCGGACGCCCATCTCGGGATCGTCCACCATGGACCGGATGACTCCTTTCCCGTCGATGAGAATATAGGTGTGTCCGGGCGACACCCCGCGGTGCATGGAGGAAGGGAGGTCCAGAGCGCGATAGGCCCGGGCAACCTTTTTGTCCGTATCGAGCAGGATGGGAATGCCGCGAACTACTTCCGGATCCTGCTTGGCGGCCTTTTCCCAATCCTTTGCCCGGTCCACCGTCATTGCCAGAACGACAATGCCCTTCTGGCGGAAGCGAGCGTCGCTGGAGAAGGCCTTGATCTGGTCCCAGCAGGCCGGATAACACATGACCCCTTCCGTGAAGAACAAAACAACCTGCTTCCCTTTCAGGCCAGAGAGCCGATAGGTCTGACCTTGAAAGCTCCGCAAGGTAAAGTCCGGAGCTGAAGAGCCGACCTTGGGAGCCGCGGCATTTCCTTGGGAGTACCCGGGCCGTGATCCCGAAAACCAAAGGATTCCCGCCAAGATCAGCACTGCCGCACCGACCCCGAGGACAATCCGTTTCCGCCCCTTGACTGATTTTCTTTTTCTATTTCTCATTACCTCTCCTCTTCTATTTCCCATTACCTCTCCTCCCGAGTGCGGTCAGGTTTTCTGAAAAGGCTCCAGAGCACAAAACCGATGAGTCCAGCAAACAGCAACACCCACACAATTTGGGGAACGTCAACAAGCCAGGCCCCGCTCCCTCTCAAGAAGCGCACCAGGCTCAGGTTCGCGGCCAACCCCCACGAACTCGTCATGACGAGCTGGTCGGTGACCGTCAGCCAGAGAATGTAAAAACCCATGGCCAGGAAGACTAGAGCGGTAAGCAAGTAGCCGGCGGGCACGGTGACCCGGAACGATCCCATCCCCCAGGTCACGGTTTTCCTCATCATCCCCATGCGTTTGGAAACCTCAAATCGGTCCCAGAACCAGGACAGGATGAAAAGAGGAGAAACCATGCCGAGGACGTAAGCAAAGGTGAGTACCCCGCCACCCAGAGGTGTCCCGGCCAGGGCACTCAGTGTGGCGACGCCGGCAAACACAGGAGCGCAGCAGGCGCTGGCGATCCCCGAAAAAACCCCCAGGAGGAGGATCGTAATCGGGTCATGTCCTTCCAGCACCGGGAGGTTCACGTGAACGCTCGGGCTTTTTCCGAACAGCAGCAGCGTTCCCAGGAACACCAGGACGGTTCCTCCAGCGTAAAAGACCGGTGTATGGAACCGCCCCAGCCACTGCCCTACCACGGCAGCGCCCAGCCCCACGGGGAGAAACACTACAAGGATCCCGATGAAAAAAATCGCCGTCAGGACCAGAACTTTGCCGCGCTCCTTGAAAATGGAGCCCCAATAGGCCGGTAGCAAAAATGTGATGCAGCAGGGAGCAAAGAGGGCAACCACGCCGGCCAGGTAAGAAGTGATCAGAGAACTGCTGAGCAGGACCGAGTCCATTGCTCAAGCGTTCCGCACATGGCGGAACCGTAGGAGGAACCCGATGAGGAGGACTCCCACAAGGGCCAGAGCGCTAAGAGTCATGGCCGTGGACAGGCTGTATGGACCCAGGCGGTAGGTGAGCTGGTCCCCCCGGAAGGACTCAATCACAAAGCGCCCCAGAGAATAGAGGCCCGCGTACCACAGGAACAGGATCCCCTCTGCGCGCGGCTTTCGGCGCAGAAGACGCAACAGGGCAAACACAAGAAGATCCCAGGCAAACTCATAGAGCTGGGTCGGGTGTAGGGAGATCCCTTTGGGCGCCAGAGAATCCGGATCCGTAAAGGTAATCGCCCAGGGCAGGTCGGTGGGCTTGCCATAGGCATCCCCGTTGAGAAGGCAACCAATACGGCCGATCGCCTGGCCAATGATGAGAGCCGGCGCCAGTGTATCGGCCAGTTTCCAGAAGGAAAGACCGCGACGACGACAAAACCATAACGCGCCTACAAGGCCGCCGAGGATGGCTCCTTGAATGGCCAGCCCCCCGTGCCAGACTGCAATGATCTCGAAAGGGTCGCGCAGGAAAGAGGCAAAGTCCGAGAAGAGAACATAATCAATCCGGGCCCCGGCCAGACCGAAGAGAAGCCCCCAGGAGAGAAAATCATCCATGAGAGCGGGGGATAGCTTGTTTCGTTTCGACTCGCTTCGGGCCAGCAGCCAGGCCACGAGCACCGCCGTCGCCACCAGGGCTCCATAGGACCGGATCGTGATTGGACCGACCTGAAACAGAATCGGAAACATTCGTTGCCTCTCCTTATGGAGTTTCCTTGAAAAGCACAATCCGTGCCACCCCACTCCTCTCCGGAACCACGGAAAATCTCCCAGAATCATAAGGCGTTACAGGCGAGCCTCCAGACAGGAAGGCCTCTCTTTCAGCCAAATTGACAAATTGGCAAAGGAAACCTTCTTGTACCTAAGTCAGCCGACTTTTTGGCAAGGACTTCACAGGAGCTGCCAGAAGAACAGCCGTTTTGAAATTCCTTGCCGAGACCCCGTGGTAAGCAAGATGGGCTAGACATCTAGGACAAATGTCTCATTGTGAAAACTTCAATCGATTATTACATTGATTCTCAGTTTCACTAAAAGCGGTCTTTCTTCGCCGGGCAGGCTCCGAAGTTGCCGGCGCAAGAGACCGAGGAAAGATCCGAACCGCTTTTCTGTAATTTGACCGGAGGTGTCGTGGAAACCTCACGGTTTCGAGGAGTGGGATGATGAATCTCCTGTTTCACATCACGGAAGCCCTGGTGGTCACCCTTCGAGAAGGGATTGAAGCAGCCCTGGTCATCGCGGTCCTGCTGGCCTACTTGCGGAAAACCGGCAAGGTCACTCTGAACCGCTCCGTCTACCTGGGGCTGGGGGCCGCTCTAGCGGCCAGCATCCTGGCCGCGATTGCCGTCCGGCGTTACGGGATCGACCCGGAAAACGAACTTCTCGAAGGGATATTGATGTTCGTGGCGGCTCTCCTGGTAGGCTCTCTGGCCGCCTGGATGTGGCACGCCGGGCGGAACTTGCGACAACGGATGGAAGACCAACTCGACTCTCTCGTGGCCTCCTCAGGGACTGGCCACTCCAGAGCCGCGCTTGGCATCTTTGTCTTTTCCTTTCTCATGGTGTTTCGGGAAGGAGTAGAGACGGTCCTCTTTCTCGCGGCTCTCTCCGGCACCGTCGGCAGCAACCCACTTTACAACGCTCTGGGGGGAAGTCTGGGGCTCCTCTTGGCGGCAGGATTTGGCTTCCTCTTTATCCGGGGCAGCCTCCGGGTGAACCTGAGGCGGTTCTTTGGGATTACCGGGGTCGTGCTCATGATCCTGGTCGCGAAGCTCATGGCCAGCGGCTTCCATGAATTCTTCGAGGTGGGCCTGATCCCCAGCTCCCCGTTCTGGCTGCGGGTGATCGGCTTTTTCACCCGCGAGAGCAGCTCCGTCATCATCCTGATCCTCCTGATTGCCCTGCCGGGCTTGGCCCTCGCCTGGGAAGGGTGGCGTATGGCCCCGGTTGAAATGGAACCAAATGCAACCGGCGCCGAGCGTCGCAAACATCTCGCCGGGTTTCAGCGCAACCGGCGCTGGACCTTGAGCGCCGGAGCCGGAGCCCTGGCCCTGAGTTTAATCCTGGGGTCGTTTGCTGCAGTCCAGGCCACCCGCGGTTATGATCCGGAGCCCACTCGGGTAACAGCGGTGAACGGCGCCATCGCGCTGGCCTTCCCTCAGGACGACAAGATCCACAAGCACATGGTGGATGTGGACGGAGTTCCCGTCCGCTTCTTTCTGCTGAGGCGGAAAGACGGCACCCTGGCCAGCGCCTTTGACGTTTGCTACATCTGCCCGCCCAAGGGATACATGCAGGACGGAGACCAGCTCATCTGCCGGAACTGCGACGCGCCCATTAACGTGGACACGGTGGGCCTCACCGGGGGATGCAATCCGATCCCTCTCAAGGTCGAAACGACCGGATCCCAGGTGCAGATTGCCCTGGCGGATCTGGCCACAGCCAAAGACCGCTTTGCCGGAAAGTAGCCCGATGCTCTTTCGTCTCCTGCGGAAATCCCTGCGCGGCCGCAAAGGCCGCATTGCGCTGACCACTCTCGCCGTGGCGGTTGCTGCCAGCGCGGTGTCGGTACTCCTCAATGTGACCCTGGACATCGGCGAGAAGGTCGGCCGGGAACTGCGCGCCTATGGTGCCAACATCATCGTGTCTCCCAAGCAGGATGCCCTGGAGGTGGAAATCGGCGGCTTGCGCTACGCCGCGGCTGCCAAGGCGGCTTATCTAAACGAATCGGACCTACCGAAGCTGAAAACGATCTTCTGGGCCCACAATATCGTGGCCTTTGCTCCATTTCTTTCGGGGACCGTGGAAATCGGGAATCGCCCGGTCCTGCTGGTGGGGACCTGGTTTGACCGGGAGATTCCTCTGCCTGGCGGAATCCGCAAGTTCCGCTTTGGCACGGGCAACGTCCGGGAAGTGAAGTCCGAGGAGACCCGCTTTCGAACCGGCATCAAAGCCGTCGCTCCCTGGTGGCAACTACAGGGCCGGTGGATCGCCAATCCCACCGGTGAGGCCCTCGTGGGGTCAGCCCTGGCCAGGCGCCTCCAGGTAAATCCTGGAGACCTTCTTCCCATGAAAGTGGGCGGCCTGCAACAGTCAATGCGAATTGCCGGAATCGTTCGCACCGGTGGTGCAGAAGAGGATCAGGTGATCGTGGAACTGGCCGCCGCACAGACCCTCCTGGGTCTTCCCGGCAAGGTCGATCGAGTGCAGGTCAGCGCACTGGTCAAGCCGGACGATGCTCTGGCCTTACGGGGAAAGCGCAACCCCCAGGGCCTTCCCCCCGAGGAGTTCGAGCGCTGGTACTGCTCTCCTTACATCGACCCGATCCTTTTTCAGATCGAGGAAGCGCTCCCCGCCGCCCGGGCCAAAGCTCTGCGGCAGGTGGCAGAAGCCGAAGGAGCCTTTGTGCGCCGGATGAACCTCACGATGCTTCTCGTCACGGGTCTGGCCATGGTGATGACAGGATTCGGAGTCGCCGCCACCATGACCACCACCGTCCTCGAGCGCCGCAGTGAAATTGGCCTCATGAAGGCTCTGGGCGCGGATCGCAGTCAGATTGCCCGCCAGTTCATCCTGGAAGCGAGCTTGTGCGGAATCGCTGGAGGAATCATCGGCGCTGCAGCCGGCGCATGGCTCTCCCGGCTCATCGGCACCCAGGTCTTCCAGGTACCGATCAACCCGACCCTGATCACTCTCCCCTTCACACTGGCTCTGGCGATGGCCGTGGCGCTTCTGGGAGCCGCCGCGCCCGCTGCACAGGCTGCCCGCCTCGATCCGGTTCACACGCTACGGGAGACTCTCTGATGGGAACGGAATTTTTCCTGCGGCTGCTGTGCAAATCCCTTCAAAACCGCGCGCAGAAGCTCCTGACCGCCGCACTGGCCGTGGCCCTGGGCGTATCTCTGGCCGCAGCAGCACTGACGATCTCCCTCGGGATGCGAACGCAAATGAGCCAATCGCTGCGGGCTTACGGCGCCAACATCCTTCTGGTTCCCCCGCTGGAGCGGGCGCAGAAAGGTGCAACCGAACTGCTCGGCACCATGCCCGGAGAGATCGTCAACCGCTTGCATGACCTGGGCTCGAAGTTGGGCCTTCTAGGGTACGCGCCGCTGCTCTACACGGTAGCCGAAGTACGGTCTCAACGGGTCGCTGTAGCCGGCATCTGGCCGGATGCCATGCGCCAGTTGAGCCCCTGGTGGCAACTGGAGGGCAAAGGGATCCCAGATCGGGCGGACACCGGGCAGAGCCTTGTCGGCATTTCGGTCGCCCGCAAGCTCGGCTTGCGCATTGGTGACACACTGACAGTAACCGCGCAGGGACGCTCGCGCACCTTTCGGGTGGCGGGAATTCTCACTAGCGGCGGATCGGAAGATGAGCAGATCTTTGTGACGCTGCGAGCGGCCCAGGAGCTGGCCAATCGGCACGGCCGGGTGAGCTTAATTCAGGTCAGTGTACTGACCGGCCAGAACCGCATTGAGAACGTCATCCGTAACCTGGAGGCGAATCTGCCCGAGGTGATTGTGCAATCCCGACTCCAGGTGGTGCAGGCTGAAGAGCGCATCCTCTCCCGCCTCTCTTTCCTGCTCGGGCTCATTGCCGCGCTTCTAATCGGCACTTCGGCTCTGGGCGTAGCGGCCAGCATGATCACCAGCGTCCTGGAGCGGACCCGGGAGATCGGTCTCATGAAAGCCTTGGGCGCGGGGAGTGGCCGGGTCGCCGCACTTTTCCTGGCCGAGGCAGCCTCCATTGGTCTGTTCGGCGGTGGAGCCGGCTACGCTCTGGGAGTTGGTCTGGCGCAGGTCATTGCCCGGTCTGTCTTCCAGGGAGGGGTGCCGATCACGGGAACTCCGGCTGTGGCTTCCATCCTCCTTGGCATCGGCATTGCAACAGCGGCCAGCCTGGCTCCTGTCCGCCGGGCCGTCCGCATTCAACCAGCCATCGTCTTGCGAGGTGAATAGAAATGGAATCCCCGACAGTCCGCATGGAAGACGTGAGCAAAACCTATCCGGGGCCGGTGGTGGCTCTGGACCGGTTGAACATCGAGATCGCAGAGGGCGAATGGGTGGCCATCATGGGACCCTCCGGCTCGGGAAAGAGTACCTTGCTCAACCTCCTGGGGTGCCTGGACCGGCCCACCTCGGGCCGCATCGAGATTGATGGCGTGCACGTAACCCCCCTCGGGGAAAAGCAACTCACCACACTTCGACGGGAGAAGGTCGGTCTCATTTTCCAGCAGTTCCACCTGGTCCCGTATCTTTCTGCACTGGAGAATGTCATGCTCGCCCAGTATTTTCACAGCATGGCGGACGAGACGGAAGCCTGTCGGGCCCTGGAGGAAGTCGGCCTGGAGGACCGTCTTGATCACCTCCCCTCCCAGCTCTCCGGAGGCGAGCAGCAGCGGGTGTGCATTGCCCGCGCCTTGATCAACTCTCCCAAGATTCTCCTGGCGGACGAACCCACGGGGAACCTGGACGAAGGCAACGAGCAGATTGTCCTCGATATCTTCCAGCGCCTGCACACGGAGGGCCATACGATTATTATGGTTACCCATGACTCCAATGTGGGGACACTGGCGGACCGGATCGTCTTACTTGAGCACGGCCGACTCGTGACTTCACAGGTTCCGACCCGGGATCCCTTCACCGCACCAGTTCAGCCAGGAGTACCTCTTACGCCTTCTTAATCCTCCTCAGACACGGACCAGTCTTACCCGAGTATCGTAGAAAACGGCGCTGGCTCCCACAGGGTCCGACAGACAGGTGTTTGGTAGCACCGGGTCTGTCCGCATGGCAGCGTTGGCGTGCAACCCCTTGGAACGCCGCTGGTCCCCTTTGATGGTTCGCCGGTTAATCACTACATCTTGACTCCCGTACGCCCAGTGGCCATGGCCCAGGGAGAAGCTGACCACCCCCGGACGAATCCCCTCGATGACCTTCAGAATCCCGACCATGGGCTTCTTCCGACCGTGCTTGAGGTCCCAGATTCCCTCTGGATTCGTGGCCGAGACCACTTTCACCCGATCGCCGTCCTTGAACCCTAGCCGCTTGGCGTCCTGGGTGTTGATCAGGAACTCCCCCCCGGGCAGGAAGTTCAGGAGCCAATAGTTGCTGATAGTCCGGCTCTTGGTGTGGAACACCACCCGCTTGGTGAGTAGATGGAGGTCATACCCGATATCCTCGACCGGCCGGTCCAGGAAGTCCCGGGGCCCGGGGGTGTAATTGGCAATTCCCAGGTAGGGCTTGCCCGTCATGGCGCTCTTCGTCGTGGCGGTCTTCTCCTGATAGAGATTGATGAGGGCGCCGTACTTGTTTCTCAACTGCTCTCCATCGTACGCCCTGGCAAAGTCCTCGAACCGGCCGCCCCGGCTGAGGACGGTGATCACCCTCCGCCACCATTTATCCCCGACGACCCAAGCCCAGCGGTCGGCATCAAAAACCGTCTTCGGCAGGTGCCGCCTGGACTTCAAGAAGAGTTCCACCTCCCGGTCATCCGCATCCGGCACAGCGTCGGAGCCATCGGCTTTCTCCCCGGCGGCCACGTTGGCCACCATCCGGAGATAGAAATCCTCGGGGCGCAGGAAGTCCTGACCCGGCCCGAAGCCGTCCTTGCCGAACCCCGGCAGACCCAGCTTCTCCGCGATTCCCAGGAGCAGCGCCTCCAGTGTGCAAGGCATCTCCTGGCCGAAGACCCGGACCGTTTCCGTCAGGGGCGCGATGACCGGCTGGCGGATCGGCTGGACTTTCCAGGGAATCGATGGATGGGTCCCTGCGAACTCCCACCGCTCCAGGTAGGTGCAGTCGGGGAAAATATAGTCGGCGTACATGGAGGTCTCGCCGATGATGATGTCGTTGGCCACCACCAGTGGGACCTTGGCGGGGTCCGCCAGGACCTCGATGTTCGTGTGGCCAGCCGGCAGGGAGTACACCGGCGTCCCCATGTAGAGGAGGAGTGCCTTGATCGGATACGGGTACGCGTCTCCCGCGGACGGGACGATCTCCTGGTAAATATCGCTGGCCAGGGGATACCACTGACGCTTGGCCGGGTAGCCGGAAAAGAGGGTGGTGTCTTCGTACTTGTCGCCATCCCGGATGATGCTGACGCCGAAGGCCGTTGTCTTCCCTGGATGCAGCTTCCCCAGGGGGAATGGCTGCCCTGCCTTGCCGCCCCCGGCATCGTATGCTGCCCCACCAACCATGCCCCCTTTCCAGTCAAAGCTCCCGATGAGCAGGGGGAGAGCAAACCAGGCCGTGCAGTTATATAGGCCGTTGGTGTGCTGTGAGACGCCGCGGTGAATGTCCACAGCCGCTTTCTTCCCATGGCTTGTGAACTCCCGGGCAATCTCCTCCAGGTCGGAAGCCTTGAGCCCGGCCAGCTCCGCCCACTCCTCCACCGTCCGCGCCGCGGCTTGCTCATAGAGGAGCTGGAAGGCGCTCTTCACCCGAATGCCGGCCACTTCCGCGCTCACCTGGAGGTCGCCCTCTACGGGGTTCTTGGCATCGTTCGGGTCAAAGGGGACCAGACGGCCGCCCAGCGAGATCACGAAGGGGTCGAACTCATAGGTCCCCTTGCCGTCGCTGGTGGGCCGCCTCTCCTTGGGAGCGATCCCAGCCTCTGAGGCCCGCAGGAATTTCCCTGGAGTGCCGTCCTTTTCCATCTTCACCAGCCAGGCGGCGTTGCACGACGTGGGCTCCTTGTCGGCAGCGGCAGCGGCCTTGTTCGCGTTTCGCAAATACCGCTCATCGTAGCGCCGGTTGTCGATGATCCAGCGGATGAGGGCCAAAGCTGCCGCTGCGTCGGTCCCGGGCTGGTTGGGGAGCCACTTCCAGGCCATGGTGCCGGACGTCCGGTTCAAGACCGGATCGATGACAACGTACTTCAATCGCCCCGAGGACACACCTTCGGTGATCCGCTGAGCGCGCAGTGTCGGGCCCTGGCTGGCCTCGAAGGGGTTCACGCCGACAAAGATGATAAACTCGGCGGACTGCTGGTCCGCCTGCCAGAAAAACTTCTTGCCCCCGGTCCACTTGCCATCCAGATACTGCTCGCTCATGGCTTTGCCGGTGAAGTACAGGGACCCCTGGCAGACAGTGGTGTGGCCATGGGCATTCCGGGAGCCGAAGGCATCCACGGCGAAGCGGCGGATCAGGTCGCCCCGCCCGCCTTTGAGCCGCCCCCACACGAAAGCGAACTGGTTGTTCTTGGGGCCCAGGTCAGGATGGTTCGGATCGATGAGGAGGTGGAGCTGCTCCCGGTGCTTCGCCTTGAATTCCTCGACCGCCTGTCTTTTTTCCGCCGGGGTCTTCTTGGCCATGATGGCTTTGACCTCACCGGTCAGGGCGTTGGCCAGCTTGGGGTCGCGCAGTGCCCAGATTTCCTTCAGCCCCCCGACCTTCCGGTTCTCCTCGCCCGGAACGTGCCGGAAGAGGGTGCCGCCCTCGACAATCTCGGCAATCGCCTGCTGGAAGGGAATTGTCATCCACTTGTTCTCGCCCCGTTTCCCGGCCCGCTTGAGGACTTTGACGATCCGGTAGGGATCGTAGGCCGCCTGGATCCCGGCCTGACCCTTGGGGCAGAGGCGGGCATCTACAGCCGCTGTCTCAAAAGGGGAGGTGCGATACGGGACGTGAGGATCCAGGTTCCAGGGGCTGAAAGGGTTGCCGTCCACCTTCACCAACACCCCGCCCCGGATCTTGGCCTTGATCCCACACTGAGTGTTGCACTGCTGGCAGACCGAGTAGAGGATGTTCTCGGGGGTGGCACGATCGTACTCGCCGGTCGGGAGTTCCCGAGCCTCGGCGGCACGGACTAAACCTGCCAGCTCCCCCAGCTTGGCATGGCTGGCAAGAAGGGCAGCACCCCCCAAGAGTGCCCCGCCGGTGAGGATGGAGCGCCTTGTAAGTCCATCCCCGTCGTGTTCGGGAAGCTTCTTCCCCATGATTGCTCTCCTTTAGGAATGAAACCCAGCAATGAACTGCGGATCGTCGGTCACGTAATAGACGCGTGGCTCGGTACCCCGGTTTTCCCGGACCCGCAGGATCTTGTTCTTGTTCTTTTCCTTGAGTTCGTTCACCAGGCTCTGGGCGTCGTTCTTATCCCCGAAGTAGAGCGCCCGGCCGATGCAGGTGCTGACACACACGGGGAGGAGGCCGGCGTTGAGACGGTGCAGGCAGAAGTGGCACTTTCGCCCGCCGCCCGCAGGGGGGCCGCTGGCCTTCTTTGGCTCTCGTACCCAGTGGTGGCCGTAGTCGTGGCCGACCGTGCGCTCGTAGGCCTGGAGGGCCGGGGTGCTCTGGGTGTAAAAGCTCCCGTCGTCGTAGTAAAGGGCCTTGTACGGGCAGGCCTTCGCTGCGGCCCGGAAGGCTGCTCGCCCCCGGAACTTGGCATAATTGATGGCCACGATTCCATCGGGCCGCTTGATGATCGAGCCAGGCGCGATTGCATTTGCCGCCGGCAGACAGGGAGGCTTATCACACTGCATGCACTGGGTGGGCATCGGGTATTTCTTCACTTCAGGGTAGCTGCCGAACTCGATCTCCGGAACGCTGCGGTACGTGACCCCTGGGGGGAGCACGTTCTCCGCCACGCACGCTACGACACAGGCCCGGCAGCCCACGCACCTGCGGCCGTCCACCACCATGATCCAGCCGCGCTGCTCCACAGGCTTCTGCAGAGCCCTGCGGATCTCCGCTTGCATTCGCAAAAGGGAATCTGCAGTTCCGTCCATTGCTGGCAGCGGTGCCGGTGGGACCGTCGAGGCCCCTGCGGCTCGATAGCCAGCAGTCTTGGCGCTAGTAAGGAGCGCCACCCCCACCGCAGTCCCCAGCTTGATTAGATTCCTGCGGTTCATGGTGGACTCTGAAACTCCATCGCCTCGTTTTTTCCCCATGGTTTCCCTCCTCTGGCTGATTCCCAACCGTGCCCAGATTTCACACCACCGAGCCCTTTCCTTGTGTTGCATTATGCAATACCCATACCTTTCAACTTGCATTGCTCATGCCACACCCCGCGTGGATGGGTCCACTCCAAAAGGCGGGAACCCAGAGGTCGGAACGGGACCAATGGAAAGGTTCAAGTCGGGCAAGTCGTACCGGCCCTGAAAAAAAAGAGCCTCTATCTGGCTACCCACGAGCACGAGCCGGCAGAAGGAAGGAATGGAGTCATTGGAAACCATCGAGGCAAGGGATCAAGGCTCCTTTTTTTGTGGGAAAACACCCACCCGGTCCCCTCGGATGGGTGAAAATACTCAGTAAAAAAGACCGCCCTTGCGACAATTTGGCAAAGGAAGCTTTTCCGACGCAGAACCCGTGGACTTTTGTGGGGACACTGGCGGACCGGATCGTCTCCCTCAAGCACGGCCGGGTCAGGGCTCCGGCTACACACCCTCAACTGGGCGGCTGAGTTTTCACCTACCTATTGTCAATTGACCCAGATGGGTGCTCAAAACGTCTTCGGACGTGCTTCGACGGGCTCAGCACGAACGGAGTATGCCCTGATATTCTGGATGTTTCCGTTCGCGGTGAGCCCTTCGGCCGGGTACCCGGCTTCCGGGTGCAGGACAGGCTTGTCGAACCGCGAAAAGGAGTTTTTGAGCAGCACCTAGATGGCAGGGATGGTTTGCGAGAACTTTGGTTCTAGTCCTAGCAGGTCCAAAACGGTGCGTTTAAGGCTCACCAGGCTTGCGCTGCCGCGATCTCGGGGACGAGGATCTTTTACCCGGATGATCTCTCGGATCCGCCCCGGAACCGCCGACATGATGGCGACCCGGTCGGCCAGGTACAATGCTTCTTCCACATCGTGGGTGACCAGGACCACGGTTTTCCCCGAATGATCCCAGAGACGCAAAAGCTCCTTTTGCAAGGTGAGACGGGTCATGGCGTCCAGCGCTCCAAAAGGCTCATCGAGGAAAAGAACGTCCGGATCTACCGCCAGGACACGGGCCAGTGCAGCGCGCTGGCGCATGCCCCCGGAGATCTGGTGGGGGTAGTAGTCGTCAAATCCTTCCAGGCCCACGAGGGCAAGGAGTTCCTTGACCCGCCGGCGAATCTCCGCCGGAGGAAATCGAAAAATCTCCAGACCCAAGGCCACGTTTTGAGAGACCGTCCGCCAAGGATAGAGGGCATGTTCCTGGAAAACCAAATTCCGGGATGGACTGGGCCCGCGAACCTCTTCTCCATCGATCAACACGCGGCCTCCGGATGGCTTCATGAGACCCGCCAGCATCCGCAGGAGGGTGGATTTTCCGCAACCGCTGGGACCCACCAGGGCCAGGAACTCCCCCTCTCCAACTTCCAGATGGATCCCATCCAGAACTCTGAGCGAATCAAAGTCCTTGAAAAGTTCCTGGACAATAATCTTTCCCTTGTTTGCGCCGGCAAGCAAAAGGGAAGGAGCTTCTTCTCCCCGACCCAGCTCCGCTGTTTCGACTAAACTGCGTATTTCCATTTCAATAGCCTTCGCTTCAGATGTTCCAGCACCCAGCTATCGAGGGCCGCGGAAAACAGGCCGATCACCACGATGCCGGCCAGGACTGCCGCCATATCGGCCACCTCACCCGCAATCGTAATGAACCACCCCAGGCCGATATTCACCCCACCCACCATCTCTGCGGCAATGAGGGACCTCCAGGCGTTCCCGAACCCGACCTGGCCTCCCGTGACAATGGCCGGCAGAACTTCCGGTGCGTATACCTTACTTATGAGTTGTAGACGGCTAGCCCCCATGAGCCGGGCTACATCGACGTGAACAGGCTCCACATGCTCCACTGCGTTCATCACGGAGACGGCCATGGGGAAAAAGGCGGAAATAATGATCACCAGGATGATCGGCCGATCCCCGAACCCCAGGAGAATGATGAACAGGGGCACCCAGGCGATGGGCGGAATGGATTGCAGGATCGAAACCAGCGCTCTGGAATAGCGGCGAAATGGACCCCAGACCCCGCTGGCCAGCCCAACTACGACCCCCAGCAATGAGGCGATCCCAAACCCGATCCCCAGACGCACGAAGCTGCGCGCAATCGTGAAAAGGAACTTCCGGGTCCCCAGCTCGCGGGTCAAGCGCAGGAACACCTGGGTAGGAGTGGGGATGAGATAGGCAGGGAAGAAGAGGGACGCAAGCTGCCACCCCAACAGGATGGAGAGGAAAGCGAGTCCGTAAGCAGTAAGCCTTCGCAGGCCGGGGGCGGAAGGAGGTTTCCCGGTTGGAGAAGTTGGAGATGCTCCGCCCCCCAGATCTTCGCCCCTCTCCCCTACAGGTTCTAACGCGCGCTCCGCTCGAGTTCTTTCTGCCACCTGAGATCCACCACGCTGCTCAGCGGGACGTCCTTCTTCAAGATCCCCAGCTCCTTCATGATTCCGGAGAGCTCTTCCATGCGCTTCAAGTCCGCCGGGCTGAGACGCCAGTCAAATGTGTTCGTGGTCAGCGAGCGCCTCATCACTTCCTCCGCAGAAACCGTGCCGGAGTCCGTCGTGAGACCTCCTTCGGGCATGAAGGCAGGAGCCAGAACACGGCTTGCTTCCGCCGGATTCGTCTTCATGAACTCAATGCTCTGCTTAATGCTGGCCAGCGCTTTCTTCACCACGGCGGGTTTCTCGGAGATCAACTTCCCCGGGACAATGGCAACCATGCAGGGAAAAGGCCACGACTTTCCCACCTCGTAAATCTCGGTCACCGGCAGGGAAAGGCGAGCCATGCTGTCATAGGGCTCAAACAGAAATGCGGCATCGACCCGCCCGGCCCGCAGGGAGGCCAGTGCGGTAGCCGGGGACGTGTAAACAAACTGCAGTGACTGATCGTTTAGGCCCGCTTTCTTGAGAACCACTCCCTTGAGCACGATGTCCGCCGTGCTTCCCACCGCCTGGGTGGCCAGGCTCCGGTTCTTCAGGTCGGCCACGCTGTTGATCCCCCGATCCTTGCGGGTAATCAGGGCGTGGTAGCCGTCCTGCACCTTGCCGATGATCTTGAGATCCGCACCTTGAGCCGACCAGGTAATGGCATTCGTGAAACCGAGAATCCCGATGTCCAGTTGCCCCGTGACAAGCCCTTTCACCAGGGTGGGCCCGCTCGTGAAGGCGGTCACCGTCGCATCGAGTCCCTGGGCCGCAAAAAATCCCTTGTCCCGCGCAATGACCACAGGAGCATCATCAAACACGTGGACATAACCGGCCCGCAGCGCTTCACCGGCGGCCGCCCTGCTCGTTCCAAGACCAAGCCACAGGACAAGTCCAAACACCAAAAGGGTTGCTGTTTGTTTTCTGTTCATTATTACGCTCCTTTGCCTCCAGAGGAAATCTGGAATCTTCACTAATCCCCGCAATCTTAAGTGAGTACATCGGCTTAGTCAAGATAAAAAGGGCCTCTTCCACCTTCTCGATTTAAGTTACGAAAATTGAGCCAGTTAAGGATATACTGCCCTCCGAAGCAGCGGCACTCCTGCTCTTTCCATGAGGTGGAAAAATGCGTCTTCCTCCCTCGGTGATTGCCTTGGGGGTAGTCAGCTTCTTTACGGATTTTTCCAGCGAGATGATCTACCCCTTGCTGCCCGTTTTCCTCTCCAGCGTGCTGGGCGCGGGGGCCTTGGCGCTGGGGATCATTGAAGGAATTGCCGAATCCACGGCGGCTCTTTTCAAGGTGGTCTCGGGAATCTGGACCGATCGGTCGGGCCGCCGGAAGCCTTTCATCCTGGCAGGATATAGTCTCGCGGGATTGGCTCGACCGCTCATTGGTCTGGCGACAGCCTGGCCCTTTGTACTGGCCATGCGCTTTGCGGACCGCATTGGCAAAGGGCTGCGGACATCTCCCAGGGATGCGCTCATTGCCGGCGTGACGGAGCCAGACCAGCGGGGAGTGGCCTACGGCTTTCACCGCTCCATGGATCACGCTGGGGCTGTCATCGGGCCGCTGGTGGCGGCAGGGCTCCTGGCCTCGACAGGCATGTCCCTCCGCCAGGTCTTTCTCCTGGCGGCCATCCCTGCAGCCCTGGTCATCGTCGTATTAGTGGCATGGGTAAGAGAACCCGTTGCTGAATTCGAAAAAGACCCCCAATCCCCACCCCTGAAGAGCCACTGGAGTGATCTGGGAAGTGAGTTTAAGTTTCTCCTTCTGGCGCTGCTGGTGTTTACTCTGGGGAACTCCACCGATGCGTTCCTTCTCCTTCGCCTTTCGAACGCGGGGATCCCTGCAACCTGGACGGCGGTGCTGTGGTCCCTGCACCATGTGGTGAAGATGGCTTCAGCCTATTGGGGAGGACATCTCTCCGACCGGTTCGGTCGGCGCCGGATGATCATTTTCGGCTGGACTGTGTACGCCGCGATCTATCTTGCTTTTGCCCTGGTGGACTCTCCCACCGTGCTCATCGCGGTGTTTCTTGCCTACGGTATCTACTTTGGTCTCACGGAACCTTCCGAAAAAGCCTGGGTCGCTGATCTCGTGCCCGCACATCTGAGGGGCACCGCTTTCGGTTATTACAATGGGGTCATCGGCCTCGGGGCGTTGCCTGCAAGCCTGATCTTCGGGTTCTTATGGCAAACCTGGGGGGTGACGAGTGCATTCCTGACCGGGGCGGGGTTCGCGGCAGTGGCGTCTGCTCTCTTGTTGGTCTTCCTCAGGCCCCCCGACCCGCGAAGACCAAAAGAATCCCTCCGAAGGTGAGCACGGCGCCCCCCAGAACCTGCGGGGTAAAGCTCTCCACTTCCCTCAGGAGCAAGAAGGAGATCCCGATGGTCATGAGAGTGTTGGTGTACTGGAGCGGAGAAACAAGAGAGACCGGGATGAGAGCCAAGGCGAAGTACCGGAAGATCTGAGCAAAGGCCACGGTGAAACCAGCCACGAAGAATGAACCCCCTCCCGCCCCCCGCAGCTCACTCATGCGCTGGCGGACCTCCGGTTTCACCGCCAGCATCAACAGGACAACGACACAAGCCGAAAGGTAGGAGATGAGAAGGGCAGCCACAGGAGCTTTGACGGTCATTCCCAACTTGATGAAGATCGGGCTGGTGCCGTAGGCCACGGATCCGAGAATCGCCAGGATCAAGCCACGAAGGAAATCCTGCCGCGAGAGGGTTTTCCCACCCACCGGCTTGTAAGAGGCCAGAAACGTACCCCCCAGGATGAGAAAAACCCCGATGGCCATCGGCAGGGAGAGGCGTTCATTCAAAATGAGGATCCCGAGGAAGATCGACCAGAGAGGAACCAGGGAGCTGATCACGCCGGCCCGGTTGGCACCCACGTAATGGATCGCATGGTAGGTGAGAAAACGCCCTACGAAAAAGTGAATGATCCCGGCGACGATAAGGAATATGTAACCAGCCAAGGTGAATTTGGTCAGCATGCCAATTTGGCCCACCAGGAGAGCATAGAGGCCGATTATGAACGGTCCGATGAAGACCGTGAGAACCGTGCCGATGTAAACGTCGCCGACCAGAGAGCCTTTGCGGACAAAAACACGGTTGGCGGCAAAGCACATCGCAGAGAGCAAGGCATAGATCACACCAAGAATCATTTCGGGATTTCCCCCCTTCTCGGAATCGTGTTTATCCTATGAAGGCGCTCAACTTTATCAAATTAGAGGAGAAAACACCAGACCAGAGCGGCTCTGACCGACGAGAAAATCATTCCACGATGATTTTCCCCCGGAACATCCCCATCTGGCAGGCAAACTCGTACTCGCCGGCTTCCTTCGGGAGAAACTCCACCGCCACTGTTTCCCCTTCGGGAAGGGCTGCCGATTTGTTGAAGGCAGGGAGCAGAACCATCTCGGAGCAAGAGGCTGACTCCTGACGGACGAAGTTCAGGCGGACGGGCTTGCCCGCCTCCACGACGATCAGGTCCGGGGTATATCCCCCTTTCACCAGGACCATCTGTTCCTGGTACCCGGACGAGGTGAGCCCCGCACGCACGCCTGCCGTCTTCACCAGCCAGAAGAACCAGACGATAAACCCGATGAGCCCCAGGCCAATCAAGTCCACCAGAATCTTATCCCAAGCCATGACTCCTCCTTACGCGGCGCGCGGCCTCCAGCGCTTGAGCCGGTTGGCGTTCGTGATCACGGTCACCGAGCTGAACGACATGGCGATGGCGGCCAGAAGGGGGGACAGCAAGATGCTGAAGAACGGGTAGAGCACACCCAGGGCGATAGGCAGTCCCAGGGCGTTATAGATGAAGGCCCCGAACAGATTCTGGTAAACGTTGCGCATGGTGGCCCGGCTGATCTGGATGGCGGTCACCACACCGCGGAGACTGCCTTTGATCAGCGTGATGTCCGAGGCGGCGATCGCCACGTCCGTCCCCGTTCCAATGGCGAAGCCCACGTCGGCCTGGGCCAGAGCAGGGGCGTCATTGATCCCGTCCCCTACCATGGCCACTTGTTTCCCCTCGAGCTGGAGCTTCTGAACATTGAAGGCCTTGTCCTGAGGCAACACCTCGGCAAGCACGCGCTCGATTCCCACCTGCCGGGCGATGGCCCCCGCGGTCCGCTCGTTATCCCCCGTGATCATCACCACCTCCAGGCCCATGGTCTTCAGGGCCTGAATCGCCGACTTCGAATCCTCCTTCACGGTGTCGGCCACGGCCACGATGCCGGCAATTTCCCCGTCGACGGCCACGTACATGGGGGTCTTTCCTTCATCGGCAAGTTGCACCGACCTGGCTTCAAGACTATCCAACGAGATCTTCCGGTCGCGCATGAGCTTCAGGTTCCCGAGGAGCAGCTCCCGCCCCTCCACCATCGCCTCGATGCCGTGGCCGGGGATCGCACGAAAGGCCTGCGGGTCCAGGAGCGTGAGGCCCCGAGAGGTTGCACCCTCGACGATGGCAGAGGCCAGCGGGTGCTCGGAAGACTTCTCGACGCTTCCCGCCAAGCGCAGGAGCTCCTCCTCCCGGAAGCGTCCGACCGCGACCGCATCGGTCAACACGGGCTTCCCGTAAGTGATGGTGCCGGTCTTGTCCAGGATGATCGTCTGGAGCTTCTGGGCAGTCTGGAGCGCCTCGCCGCCCCGGATCAGGATCCCGTTGAGGGCCCCGAGGCCAACCCCCGTGGTCAGCGACATAGGGGTGGCCATGCCGAGGGCGCAAGGGCAGGCAATGATCAGCGTGGTTACAGCCACGATGAGGGCATAGACAACCCGGGGCTCGGGACCGAACGTGTACCAGATCATGAACCCGAGGATCGCCAGGATCGCGACCGACGGAGTGAAATAGCCTGAGACGACGTCCACGATCCTCTGGACGGGAACCTTGGAGCCCTGGGCGTCTTTGACCATGCGGACGATGTTGGCCAGTGCCGTGTCCTTGCCGACCTTCGTCGCCCGGAACCTGAAAGCGCCGGTCCTGTTGATGGTGGCGCCGATCACCTCGTCACCCACCTGCTTCTCTACCGGGAGCGACTCCCCGGTCACCATGGATTCGTCCACGGCTGACGCTCCTTCAATAACCTCACCGTCCACAGGGATCTTCTCACCCGGCCGAACGACAACGACATCGCCCACCAGCACCTCCTCAACCGGAATGTCCACTTCACTTCCGTCGCGGATCACGCGCGCCCTCCTGGCCTGGAGCCCGACCAGCTTTTTGATGGCGTCCGAAGTCCGGCCCTTGGCCTTGAGCTCCATGGCCAAGCCCAGGACGACCAGGGCCGTGACCACCACCGTCACGTCGTAGTAAACCTCAGTGAACTCGGAGGCCGGAAAGATCTGCGGGAAGAGAAGCGCAATGGTCGAGTAGATCCAGGCGATTCCGGTTCCCATGGCAATTAGAGTGTGCATGTTGGCCGAGCGGTGCCGGAACGCTTGCCACGCGCCCGTGAAGAACTGGTTGCCGCTGTAAAGAAGGACCGCCAAGGAGGCCACACCCATCCCCACCCAGATATACCGGAGCTGGGGGCTCCCGCGCGGGAACCAGTCTCGGAGCAGAGGAAAGAGCCACGGGTAGCTGAAGATCATCGTGAAGATTCCGACGGCGGCCCCGAACCACCACTTGTGCATCAGGTCCCGGTACTCACGGTCGCGGGCTTGGGCTTCCTTGTCAACCTCCTCCGGGCCGCCCGGCGGCGGGGCCTCGGCGACCTCGTAGCCGGCAGCTCCGACCGCCGCCTTTACCGAGGAGAGGTCGGCCGCGCCTGGCAGATACTCGACCTCGGCCTCCTCCGTCCCGACATTGACGCTGGCCTTCAGCACACCGGGAGTCACGAGCAAGGCATTCTCGATCTTGGTGACACAGGAAGCACAGGTAATGCCTCGGATGCCGAAGCGGATCTTGGCCGCTCCCACCCGGTAGCCTGCCGCTTTGATGGCCTCGTGGAGCCCGGCGATGGTCGCCTGCTCCGGGTCGTATTCTACGAAGGCCCGGCCTCCGGCCAGGTTGACCGTCGCACCCCTCACTCCCGGAACTGCCCGGAGCGTTTGCTCCACGGCCTGAACACACCGGGCGCAGGTCAGACCGGACACAGGTAGCTCGATGCGCCGACTCCCCTTGGCCTCGCTGCTGACACCTGTCGTCGCCGACGGAGCACTTCTCGCTCCCCCAACCTTCCTGCCGACGGTCTCAAGAGCCTTCGATATCACCCGTCATCCTCCTCTCGGTCAGCTACCTGAGCACCCCGATCAGCCAACCCTTCCAGATTCCATTGGCATCAGTTACCTCAACCGGAGCTCAGTCCCGCTTGACTGCGTTCCGGCGTCGAATTCCTCGGCCACCCGACCAAGGTGACGCCCGCTAGAACGGCCACAATTCCAAGTAGGCCAGAAGCGCTGACCGGCTCCTGGTAGATGAGCAGCGCCAGCCCGAGAGCGAAAACCGGCGTCAGCAGGGTCAACCCGTTGAGCGCAATCAACTCGGCGTCATGAACGAGTCGGTACCAGAGCCACGAGGCTCCCGCCGACCCAACCAAGCCGAGAAAGAGCAGGCCCGCAACGGGCGAACCTTGCGCTCCGCGAGGAAGCCAGGCTCTTCATTTGGCCTCCTCGATCATCTTGATGGTTTCCCGCTCCACTTCCTCGGCCACGGCCCGCAGGGCCTCGGCGCCCGAGAACATGGCGAGCAGGGCTGTAGGCTTCACCATGCCGATCTTGGTTCTCCCACCTTCCTCGTACACCGAGATCCGGCAGGGCAGCGCCATGTTCACCGCCATGTTTTGAGTGAGAACCTGGTTCGCCCGTTGCGGATTGCAGACCTCAAGAATCCTGCAGGCGTTGGGAAAGTCCACCCCCTTCTCCTTCAGCGTCTTTTGCAGGTCGTGCACGTGCAGGACGCCGAACTTGTTCCGCTTGACTGCCTCCTCGAGGTCGCGGGCCGCGCTCTCCACATCCTTTGTGGTCTCAACGATGTACAACATGACTCGTTCCTCCTTTTGGTGCTCTCTACCTATCCCACTGCCAGGGTCAAGCCCTCAATTTCCTTTTCCGGCTTTCAAATTCCAGCCGGTAGCTCTCACCCGACAGGCGGCGCGCTCCCGGGTTCTCCAGGGGTTGAACTTCCTCCGGAGCACAGAGAGGAATCATCGCGATCGCTGTCCTATATCACCGCAGGGCCTTCAAGAACGTCACCAGGTCCTCCAGATCCTGCGGGCTCATCTGCCAGCGAGGCATGGTCCAGTCCAGGGGGTTACCGGCCGGATCAATCCCCTGTGTGATGGCTCGCTTGATGAGGAGATCGTTGTAGGGAGGATGCTCCCGGGTCTTTTCGCCTTCCTGATGTTCCTCTTTGGTGAGCGCCTCGTAGCGGATGTCCGAAGGGATTGCGCCGCCCATCATGATCGGGACGCCGCCGCGCCCCGTCACTCCATGGCAGGCCACGCAACCGCCCCCGCGCATCCCGATCCACATAGGGCCACCCCGGGCCGGGAGCGGTCCGGTCCTCTCGCTAACCCC
>JACPSX010000080.1 GCA_016193065.1 Candidatus Tectimicrobiota bacterium
ATCCCTTTTTCGCCAGCACCTCGTAGATGGAGACGGGCTCCGTCTTGCCCACCACCCGGATCACGTCCAGCTCTCTCACCTCGACGAAGTCCCGCACGCTCTCCACCGTGCTGGCTCCGGCAATGATCCGCGTAACGTATTCCTTGTTCGTCCCTTCCAGGCGCGAGGCCAGGTTCACCGCATCGCCGATAATCGAGTAGTTCATCTTTCTTCGGGAGCCGATATTTCCCACCACCATGGGACCCGTGTTGAGACCGATCCGGATGAATAGTTCCGGCCTCCCCTGCTCCGCCCACCGCCTGCGGATCTCGCCGGATCTCTCCTGCATCTCCAGAGCGGCGAGACAGGCTCTGCGGGCATGATCCTCATAATCGATGGGCGCTCCGAAGAAAGCCACAATGGCGTCCCCCACGTACTTGTCCACCGTTCCCTGGTATTCCATGATGATGTCGGTCATTTCCGTCAGGAAATCGTTCAGGGACTCCACCAGCTCCTCCGGAGCCATTTTCTCAGAAATCGTCGTGAAATTCCGGATGTCGGAAAACAAGGCCGTCAGGTTCTTCTTTTCCCCGCCCAGCCTCAGATACCGGTCGGGATTCTCGACGATCTGGCTGATTATCTGAGGAGCCACGTACTGTCCAAAGGCGCCCTGGATGAACCTGCGTTTCTTCTCGACGGCCACGAAGTTGTACACGGTGATGCCCACATAAACCATCAGGATTCCCAAAACGGGGTAGACGAGATTCACCCAGAGGCCGAAAGCCTGGAACAAGTAGTCGTTGATCAGGATGTAGCCCACGGTCACGACGAAGGCCAACAGGGCGCCAAATCCCGGCCGCAAATGCGGCAGGTACGAGCTCAGCAGGAACCCCAGAGCGGCTATCAGGAACACTTCCACCCCCAGCATCCAGCCCGGCTTTTGCAGGAAGCGGCGGTGCAGAATATTGTCGATGACGTTGGCGTGGATCTCCACACCGGGGAAAATGCTGGCCACAGGGGTCACCCGGATATCGTAGATCCCGGTGGCCGTGGGGCCCACCAGAATGATCTTGTCTTTCAGCGTGGCCGGGAGCACCCGCCCTTCCAGGATATCCACAATTGAATAGTGGGGGAACGTCTGAGGCCCGCCTCGGTAATTGATCAACATTGCCCCATTTTCATTGACGGGGATCCTGATGCTTCCGATCTCGGCCCTCTCGACTCCGTAGTTTTCCCGAATGAAGAAGCGGATGGGCTGGTTCAGGTATTTCCGCAGGATCTCGAAACTCAAGGGGGGAAAAAGGTAGTCCTTCCCCTCCCGATCCCTGTAGCGCACCACCAGAGGGAGCCAGCGAATGGCCCCGTCCTCATCGGGCTTGAAATTAAAGTATCCGGCCCCAGCCGCCCCTACGGAGAGACTTTGAATGCTCGCCTCGGCGGCGAAGGCCTGGGGCAGAGGATAACTCATGGCCCTCCGGCTGGAATAGCGCACCGCGTTGTATTCCCAGGGCCGGATGTTGTCGAAGGCGGCCGCCAGGACGTTCGGGTCCGCGTGAGAGAGTTCTTTACCAGAGAAGTGGAAGAAATATCCCAGGACAGTTCGCTCGGATTCCCGGATGGCTCGAGCGAGCTTGCCGTCATTATCCATACCGGCTTCGATTTCCTTTACCAACCCCGCGACTCCATGGGCAGGGGGTCCAAGCCCTTTCAATTCCTCCTCCAACCGGCGAATCCTCTCTACGTCCGGGTTCACCTCGGATTCTGAAAACACCACGTCGAACCCGATCACCCGGACTTGAGCTTCCACAAGCTTGTCGATCAACTTGGCCATGAGTGAGCGCGGCCAGGGCCATCGCCCCAGACGATCCAGGCTCTTCTCGTCAATGACGGCAATGACCACCTCATTGCCGCGGGCCTGCTGGCCCCGGGAGAGGAACTTTAAGTCCAGGGCCTTGAGCTCCATCAGATCCAAAAAGGAAATGCGCAGTAGAAAGACAAGGATCGCGGCCCCGGTCAAGAAGAGCCCGGCCTTGAACCCACTCAATTGAAAGAGCTTTTTCAGCCCCTTTCCCATAAGGGAACCCAAGTGATCCCACACCCGCTTTGCGGATGCTCACTGTGACTGCAGGCCAGGCCTACCTCTGCCCACTCGCAATGAGAAGGCAAATCAACAGGCAGTGCTCAAGACCTTCTGCAACGGGACAATCTTTCCCTTCCGGAAGGCTTCCTTGAAAGCCTCCACCACCCGCTCTGATAACTGGGTGCCGGCGTTCCGGCAAATCTCCTCGTAGGCAGTCTCAAAGCTAAGCGCCTTGCGATAGGGCCGGTCCGAGGTCATCGCGTCGAGTGTGTCGGCCACCGAGATAATCATGGCCTGCAGTGGGTTTTCCTCGCCCTTGAGTCCGTCCGGATACCCCTTCCCATCGTAGCGCTCGTGATGGTGGCGCATCCCGGGGAGCACGGCATGGAGTTGTCGAATGTGCTCCATGATGTCGGAACCCATCTTCGGGTGAGCCTTCATCTGCTCCATTTCTTCCTCGGTCAGGCGCCCGGGCTTCCGCAGGACCTGATCTTCCA
>JACPSX010000192.1 GCA_016193065.1 Candidatus Tectimicrobiota bacterium
AAGCGATCCACCAGAGCGCCCGTCAGCGGGGAAGCAATGCCGTCGACGATGCTCCCCAGCGAAAAAACTCCCGCCGTCGAGGCCCGGCTCCAGCGAAAGGTCTCCGCCAGCACCGGATAAAACACGGTGAACGTGACCTGCATACCCCGGGAAATGGCGAGAGTGAAAAAAGAGAACAGGACAATCCACCAGCGGTACGCGAGCATCCTCGAATCCCAAGCTCAAAGCAGACACAAGAGAGGTGAGGGGTTTGGGTTCCATTGAGCATCAGGCACACTAAATGCCCCACGGGGAGATGTCAAACGGTTTTCGTTACGGACATGAGGAGGAGAGCTCTGACTCTTTCGCTACCTACCGGTTTCGTGTCTTCGCAGTCCAGGACACCCGACTATGGGATTTGCATGTTAGTGCGACGCAAGCAGGAAGCGCTTGCGGAGCCAACCACTGATCCCATCCATGACCAGGACGACTGCCAGGATCAGCAGGAGGAGGGTGGCCAGGCGCTGGTAATCCAGCGTCTGAAGATAGACCTGCATGACGAAACCAATGCCTCCCGCGCCCACAAAGCCCAGGACGGAAGAGGCCCGGATGTTGTACTCCAGCATGAAGAGGAGTTGGGCCACAAGGGCGTTTGCCCCCTCCGGGAGCACCACGAAGCGCACCAGGTGAAGCCTGGAGGCCCCAACTCCCCGCACGGCCTCCAGCACCTCGGGATCCGTGCCCTCAAAGAGTTCCGCGTAGATCTTGGCCAGGTAGCCTACCGTGTAGACGGCGATGCCCAGGGTGCCCGCCAGAGGCCCCAGGCCCACCAGGATAACAAAGATGATCGCCCAGAGGAGAACAGGAATGGTGCGGACTGCCGCAGCAATCAGCCTCGCCAGAGCGGGAACAGGCTCCGGGAACAGGCGCCTTGTGCCTAGAATGCTCAGGGGAAGGGAGACCAGGAAGCCGAGAACTGTCCCGGCAAAAGACATCTGCACGGTCTCCAACAGAGCCTTGCCCGCCACGGGGAGAACCCCCATGTCCGGGGGAACCATCTCACCGGCAAAGCGTCCCAGGTTCAGCAGGCCCTTACCCAGGCGCTGGACGTCAAAAAAGCCCAACTGGCCCAGAACCACTCCCTGCAGCAGGCTAACCAGCCCAATGACCCAAAAGTCCCGCTTCACTGGACGACCTCCGTGAAGCGATCCAAGTTGACCTCCTGGGCCGAGCACTCATGGAGGACCTGGCCATTGCTGACCATCAAGACCTGATCGCCAAACTCCTGCACCAACTGAACCTCATGCATGTTCATCACGAACGTGATGTCTTCTTGCTCGGCCACCTGTCGCATGAGGGTTAAGATTTCAGCGGCCCGAGGCAGATCCAGATCGGAAACAAACTCATCGGCCAGCACCAGGCGAGGATGTTGCAGAAGAGTGCGGGCAATGGCGACGCGCTGGCGCTCTCCCCCACTTAAGCGAAAGACCTTCTCGCGAGCTTTATGACCAATCCCCATGAGATCCATAGCGGCCCTGGCTTGTTCAACCTCGTGGCCCGGGAACAAGCCCAGAAGCCCTCTGCCGGGGCTGATCCGGCTCAGAGCACCGATCAGCACATTCTCCAGGGCGGTTAAACTCCGCACCAACCCCAACTGTTGGGGGATATATCCAATCGCCGGCCGGAGCCCTCTGGAGACACCCCGTTGGATCTCAATCCCCAACACCTCCACTTTCCCCCGCTGGGGCCGCAAAATCCCTGCCATTACCTTCAGGAGCGTGGTCTTCCCGGAACCCGAGGGCCCCATGATCATCATGACGTTGCGGAGGGAGCAGGCCAGGGAGACATCCTTTAAAATCCAGTCCGGCTCCCGGTAGGCAAACCATACCCCCTCCGTCCGCAGAGCAACTTTCCCGTTGCGCATCGAGTTTACAGACGCTCCGTATACTTAAGGCTGGCCAGTTTCAGGTAGCGCATCAGGGAGCCCAGATGCTCGGCAGCCGTGGTGGGCTGGAAGCGCACAAAAATGCTGGAGATGAACGCCCGCATCAGGTCCCGGCGATCCGGCTGGCCCAACTTCATGATGGCCTGGGTGACCTTGGAGCGCAGAGGCTCCTTGATCTCTTTACTAAAAACCACTGCGTGGGAGGGGATTGGCCCTTGCTGATCCAAAACCCGAGTGGAGGACAGGACCTCTCTGTACAGTTTCTCTGATACATCTCCGGCGGTAATCGTGACATCCACCTGGCCTTGCTTCAAGGCCTGCCAGCACTGGGCATATCCGCCTCCAAAAAGCACTTCGCTAAAGAAGGCTTTTGGATCCGCCTCCTTCCCCTGGGCCCCTTGGAGAAGGCCCAGTTCGACCAGACGGCCCATGGGAGCCACATACCCTGAGGTAGAGATCGGCCCAGGGAAGCAGGCACGCTTCCCTTTGAGGGACTGAAGGCTCTGATAAGGAGACTCAGGGAGCACCACCCAATAGGAGTAATAGTAAGGAGCCTCCACCTTTTCTTTCCCGTGAATAACCTCACGCACCTCAGCCAGGGCAACCTCGCCCCCTCCCAACTGAACGGCAAGTTGAGCCGGCCAGGCTGACATGAAAGCCACCTGGGCGTGGCCAAAGCGCAGGGATTCAACCACCGCCGCATAACTGCTGGGGACATAGATCTCCACATCGACCTTGCCGCCCAGCTCTTGCTCCAGGAACTGCTCCAGGGGCTTTGCCTTGGCCAACATGTCGCTGGCAGCCTGGGTAGGCTGGATGGCAATTACCAGGCGCTCCCTTCCGGGATCGCGCTGGGCAGCCATCCCCTGGGCTCCCAAAAGGGAAACAGCCAACGTGACACTAAATAAATGGATTGCAACCAATCTCCACAGTCGTTTCATGGACAACTTCCTCCTCCTAGCCAACAGCCCGTTTGAATCGATCATGAGAATCGTTCTCAGGTAATGAGGCTAAAAAAGGGGCATTTTCTTTTGCCCCTTCCGCTCACCTCCGGTTATCCTGACCATATCGCTCTCCTCAAGAATGACAATCATTCTCATTGCCAAATTAGGACAACTCTCCCCTCCGTGTCAACAAAAAAATTTCGCCCGGAATCGGCAGGATTAAAACCCCGAGACTTACAGACCGTAGTGCCAGGGGTAACCCTGCCGGTCCCAGTACCCTCCGAGATTCACCTCGGAAAGTCCCAGAAGGACAATCCCCTTTACGTTCTTGTAGCCGATCTTGGTGGGAGCAATGAGACGCAACGGGCCGCCGTGCTCGGGAGTCAGAGGCTTGTCACTCATCTCGTAGCAGAGAAGCGTCTGAGGATGGTAGGCGGTCTCAATGTCCAGAAAATCAAAATAGTCGTCGGCCGCGAAAAAAAAGACGTAGCGCTCCTTGGGAGTGGGACGGAGCGTCTCCAAGAAGGCCGACAGCGGCGCTCCCCCCCACTTCGCAATGGCGCTCCAGCCTTCCACGCAGCGCAGCTCGGTGATTTGGGTCTTCTTGGGCAATGCCTGGACTTCCCGCAGGAAGACAGGACGATTGTCTTCCAGCAAAACCCCCTGCCCCGCAAACCGCACCCGGCCCACTTGCAGGAAATAGGTGGCAGGGTCCATGACCGGCGTGAAGGAATAGTAATTATTCTTGAAATCAGGCGTGACGTCTTCCGGTGAATACTCCCTGGCGAGCCGGCTCTGGCTGAAAAGGGTTCCTCCCACTTTATCGTTTCGTTGCGCAAACCAGTCAAACACCCGGTTGAGAACCGGGCTCTCTTCCACCTTGGCGCACCCGGCCAGCAGCAAGGTTCCGGCCAGCTTCATAAAGGACCTGCGCTTCATGGAATTCCCCCCATGACCTCTGGAGAAGAGGGCGCGCCCGGTTGCGGTTCCAGCAACTCTGGGGTCTCTGCGGTGTCCGGGCTCTCCACGCTCTCTTCCCTGTCTTCTTTCTGTTTTTTCCAACCCGTAATGATCGACAGGAAGTTGGACCAGCCGGAAAGCGCCACCATGATCAGATGAACCACAAGAAAGCCGGCAAAAATCCAGACCAGGAGGAAATGCCACAGCCGGGTATATTGAAAGCCTCCAAAGAACTCCGTCAGCCAGCCGGCCTGTACGGGCTTGTACAGGGCGACCCCCGTCAGAACGCTGAGGATCCCCGCCGCCACGATGGCGGAATAGGCAAATTTTTGTAAGGGGTTGTACTTCCCGTACGGCGGCGGTTGCTTGCGGAGCCGCATGTAGTACAGGAGCATGGGGCCCATGGCCCGGACGTCCGGGGGCCGGAGCACAAGACCCCGCCATTGCCCGCTGGCCGCCAGATAAAAAACGTAGAGCAGACCCGTGGCCGTGTAGAGCCACATGAACGTGTAGTGCCAGCGCAGGCCCCCTGCCAGCCAGCGGCCCAGTGTGTAGCGGTCATAAAACCCTTGGGAAAACCGGACGGGAACCAGGGTATCCCAGGAAAACTCCCGGAGGCCAAAACTGACGGGCGGCCGCAAGTTGATGACGGCGGGAGCCTCGTAGCCCAGCGACGGGTGGACGCGCAGGTTCAGGTTGAAGGCGGGATAGGCCCAGTAGATGCGCAGCCCGCTGAGAACCAGGATGGCGAGCGTAAACAAGTTGATCCAGTGGCTGATGCGGATGACCAGGGGGTGCTCGTAGCGCCTGCCCCCTTTTTGAGTTCCTGGCCTCATGCCCCCCTCTTGCCTTACCAGGATTCCCGGCAGTGATGGAATGCAATGCAGAAAACATGCTAGCAGAGCCTGCCGGGGGGGGCCATAGTTTTTTGCCGAACGGCACTTCGGGATCTTGGATGGAATGATACAATCTCCCTAATCCGAAATTCCCTGTCGGGGTCATCCGGCGTTGGCCCGCGGGTGGCGTCGGGGATGCCTCCGCAGAGCCGCGCGAAAGTGGCACCCTCGTCAGGGTGACGTAGCGCGGTTCGAGGAGGCGCCCCGGGTACCCGCCTGGCGGGTGTCAGGACCCGCGGGCCAATGGCGCAGATCAACCAGGTTGCTTTTCTTCGGATTAGGGTCTAGCCCATGAACACCTTGGAAACCCTCACGGCCTCGCTTGTCGGACTTAAATCCGGAGAGAACGAAACCCTTTTCCGGTTCGTCAGCTCCCAGACCCCTCGTCTGGACAGAGCGCCTCTTTACCAGGCTCGAGCTCCGATCTTAACCTTGGAGAACTTGTGGTCCCTTCGCCAGGAGAAAGAAAAAGCGGCGGGAGAAGAAAATTTCCTCTTCGATCTGCTCGAGGCAGCTCTCTTGCGACTTTTGGAAACGGCCAGGGTCACCCCTTTTCGCGACGAAATCCTAAATTCGTTGGCCGGCCCCGGAATCGAACTTCCGGAGGAGAAGGGAAATTTTTGGCAGGCCTTCTCGATCTTGCGCGAACTCGAACAGGGGCAGGCCCGCCACCGGATCGGCGTCCTCATGGACCGGCAGGCCTCCCGGTCCATGGATCTTTGCGCCCGGCTTCTGGAGGGCCG
>JACPSX010000193.1 GCA_016193065.1 Candidatus Tectimicrobiota bacterium
CCCGCTCCACGGCGAGCTTCCAAGTTGCCCAGCGCAGCAGGTGCCAGTCTCCCTCCAGCTCCATGCTCTGGTCATGGAAGCTCTGGGGGTTGCTGAGAAATCCCGTGGCGGACTGCGCCGCACTGTCGCTGCGGACCGTGAAAAAGCGATCGCTGGGAGTGTTGTTCTCCCGGTTAAAGTAGCGGAAGTGGGCTTTCAGGCCCAGGTTGCGGATCGCCTGGTTCGTCAGTACCAAGTTCAGGAGAAAGTTGTTTGCCCTGGCATCGGCGCTGCTCCTGGGAAGACCGTTCGGCGTGGCAATGGCGCTGTTGATCGTATAGGGCAACAGGTCCTGGTCCTGGCGCATCAGGCTGTAGCTCACTGTCCCCACAAAGCGGGACTTCATGGGGAGGTGAATCCCGCCGGACAGGCTGAACCTATGGGCCTGGTTGTCCGGGTAGAGAGCGGCGCGGACAACAGGGGCAGCCTCCAGATGATAGTCCCAGGTCACCGAATCCAGGTCGTTGCGGAAAAGGGATAGGTCGTAACTGAATTTCAGGTTGTATTTCTCCCGGGCGTATTCGGCGCTGGCCGACAGGCCATGGGTCCAGTACTGGATGGGCTCAAGAACCTCCGTGAGACTCCCCCCGGGGCTCCCCACGACAAGGCCCATGGGCCGCCCGCCCTCCTGGCGCTCCGAGGAAAAACCCAGGCGGAACTCCCACTCCGGCACGGGGGTATAGCGAAAGCCGAACTTTCCCGTCCAGCGGTCAAGGGAAACATCGATCCCCTCTGTATTTCGCGCTGCCAGGGGCCCTGAGCCCGCAGCGCCCACGCGCCCGTTCCTGCTATTCTCCAGGGTGAAGACCCCATTGCCCTGGTATCGATAGCTCGTGCTCGCCGTATTGCTGAGCACGTGGGGGGTCTGGTCGAATTCGAACTGCACGTCGTAGAGGTTATAGCTCCCCAGGCTCAGCTTGTAGTTCTGGTCCCGATACGCCGGGTCTGTGGTCCGGAACTCGAAGTACCGCTTGCCGTCCTTGCTGTCCAGATTCAGCTTGAGCTCGTCGATAAACGGAGCCGATTTCAGATCCCGGTACTCGTTGAATTTCGAGGAGTCCGTGTTCCCGGCTACCGAGCGTCCCCCCACCTCCACGGAGCCGCTCAGTTTCTGCCCCAAGACCTCAGGCTCTGCCGCCAGGCCGTTTGAGGTCCCCAGGAAAAGCCCCAACAGGAATAGCAAAGTAATGCTAATCCATCCTGCCCGCCGTGCCGCCATGCTCTTCATCCTCCCGTTCCGGTTTCTCAGCTTTAGGTGTTTCATGGCTCTTCCTCCTCAGCGCACAAACCGGTTGCCCGACGGGTGGTTGGAGCCGTGAATGTTCGTGTGGCACTGGGTGCAACCGCGGCCCAGGACTCTGCGGGCGTCGTTTGAATTAAAGGGCTGACTAGGATGAAAGGTGAAATTGTGGCACTGCTGGCAGAGCCGGGGCGGCCGGACCTTCAGGAGAAACGGATTCGTGGAGCCGTGCGGCTCATGGCAGGTGCCACAGTTCTCGGAGACCACCGGATGTTCCCAGACGAAAGGCCCCCGCCGCTCGGGATGACAGGAAAAGCAGGTCTCGTTGATCGTGTCTTGCTTGAGCTGCTTGGGCCCTTGAGATCCGTGGGGGTTGTGGCAGCTCGTGCAGGTTAGCTTCCCTTCTCTCACGGGCATGTGGGAGGAGCGCTGGAGCTGTGCCCGGCGAAGCTCGTGGCACTGGAAACAGGTTTCCAGCTCGGTCTTCTTGGCGAAGTTGCGGGTCTCGGAGACATTTTCCATAACCCTGTGGCAGTTCGTGCAGGCCTTCGTGGGGTCCGCCTTCCCAGTAGAGGCGCTGGCCCTTCTCATGGCATTGCAGGCAGACGGCGACCTCCTGCCGGGCGGACTCGGTGTCTTTACGGAAGGTGTTGAGTCCCCCAACTCCTTTGCCGCCCCCGGCCTCTACGTGCTTGCTCCCGGGTCCGTGGCAAGTTTCGCACCCCTGCTTCTCGGCCGGGGTGCGGGCGGCGTTAAAAAAGACCTTGCCCATTTTGGTCTTTGCAAACTTCTCGGCCTGGGCCTGGTGGCACCCCTTGCAGACATCGCTGCCGACATAGTTCGCCCCCGAGGCGGGGGTGCCGCCGTTCTTTGCAGGGGTGGCCCCTTGAGCTCCCGGGGCGTACGTCACCAGAAGAGAGACCAGAGCCACTGCGAAGACTGCCAGCAACAAACTCCTCCTCCCACCTCCCATGTGGATTCCTCCTTGTTCCCCAAAGGGCCTGCCTTACCCCGGCAGTTTCATCTTTTCTCGAATGGATTTCGCTGGATGTTTTCTCCGAGGACACCCGCGTTTCCTTTTCACTGTTTCTGGTCAGCGGGTCCTCCTTGACGAGGCTAAATGTAGTCGCAGCGCTCAGGCGTGTGAATATCCCGAACGGTCAAATTTTTCAGAAAAAACGGGCTATTCCAGCTAGTCCGCTAAGACCTGTTGACCTGGAAATGGACTAGTAAGAAAGGAAGAGGGACCAACCTTGTCGGAGAGGATAAACGATGCCTATAGGGAGTCGGGCTTGGGGGCGATGAAACCTGCCCGCAGCGCGTAAGCCGCAGCCTCGGCCCGGTTATGGAGGTGGAGTTTCTCCATGATATTGTGCAGATGGTTCTTTACCGTGTTGTCGCTGATCGACAGGGAGACCCCGATTTCCTTGTTCGTCAGCCCCTCGACGACGAGCCTTAAAATTTCCTTTTCCCGATCGCTTAGAGGGCTCGGAGGGGGTGCAGCCTTCTGCAGGCGGGAAAACTCCTGGAGGATCTTGCCCGCCATAAGGCGGGAGATGGAAGCTTCGCCTTGACAGACCCCACGGAGAGTCTGGAAAAGGGCCTGGGGCTGAATTTTCTTTACGAGGAAGCCTTGAGCTCCCCGCTTGATGGCTTCGAAGAGATTTTCGTCCTCCTCCGAGACCGTCAAGATAACGATCTTGACATCGGGAAATTCCGACCGGATGAGGGCCGTAGCTTCCAGACCGTCGCAGACCGGCATCTGGAGGTCCATGAGGATGACGTCGGGTTGGAGGACTCTTGTTTTCTCCACAGCTTCCTTGCCGTTTTCGGCCTCACCGACCACTTCGATTTCCGGGTTGGAAACGAGAAGGCTTTTAATCCCTTGACGGAACAGGGCGTGATCGTCCGCCAGAAGGATCCGGATCGGTTTCATGTTGGTGCCTCCCTTCAGGGGATGACGGGCAGGGTCACGATGATTTGTGTCCCACTGGCCGGATCACTTTGGATCTCCAGCTTTCCCCCGGCCGCCTGGGCTCTCTCCTTCATAGTTTGGAGCCCGAAGTGCAGGGACGAAGCCTTTCCGTGTACCGATGGTTCAAATCCTCCCCCGTTATCCTCTATGAAGATTCGTCCTTTTCCGTCCTTGTAATCAAACCGGATGATGGCACTGGAGGACCGGGCGTGCTTGCGCACGTTGGTGAGTGACTCCTGGATGATCCGGATGAGTTGTACTTCCGCCGTCGGGGTAAGACGGGTCCCCTTTTCGTCCAGGACGTTCAGGCTCACCTGAATCCCGGTCTGAGCGCTGAATTCGTGGAGGTACTCCGTCAAGGTAGGGATGAGCCCGAGGGAGCGCGATACGATGGTGCGCAGTCCGAAGATT
>JACPSX010000237.1 GCA_016193065.1 Candidatus Tectimicrobiota bacterium
AACCGGCTACGATTTGAATTTTTACTGGAGCTACGAACAGCCCGGCGCGGAGGCGACCTTGGTAAAAGGCTACGTGCAAAACGCCTTCTGGGAGCCGATCCACAACTTCAAGCTCGAGGTGGCCAGCCTGGACGCCAACAGCAAGGTGGTTGAAAAGAAATATTTTTACGCCTTTCCCCTGGTTCTCGGCACCCACGGAAGCGGGGTTTACGACGATGCAGTTCCTTTCCAGGTGCAGCTCAAGCGCACGGGGAACGAGAAGGCCTATCGCTTCTGCTATCAGTACGAGACTCCAATCGGCGACGACCGCATGAGCCGGATCTTCTTCGGAGGGCGCAGCTTCCAGGCAATGTCGATCCGTTCCTGGTGCTTCACGGACAAGATTTCGGGGTAAGCGAGCAGCTTCCGGTGAAAATGGGTTCGGCTTATTGACTGAGGAGCAGAATGTCCAGATCTGTGACACGTTTCAATTGTTCGTCGTTGCCCACAAAGCCGGTTGCTCCGGAGTAAACCGCAGTAGCAAGCAGGACGGCATCCGGCGTTTTCAGATGATATCTCGCTCGGAGCCGGGCAGCCAGATCGGCAATCTCCACGGATAATTCCAGCCACGTCAGATTCGGGTACGTTGTCAGAAGAGCGTAGAACTGGTTGACCATTTCATCGTCGTTCTTTCGATAGGGCTGGACAAGCACTTCCAGGAGGGAAAGGGTGGAGCAAACGCCGAGGTTTCCGCCGGTCTCGAAAGATTCGAATATTTTTTCAACAAGGCCATGATACTTGGGGTGCGCCTCAATAAAATAGATCAGGATATTGGAATCCAGGCCGATCCGCTTGTGTCTTCGTAAGAAACCCTCCAAGCCTGGAAGAGTTACCAAGAACGGCGTTCCTTTTCCAGATAGTTCCTGGGGTAAATCCCCCGCCCTTTTCCTGACAGGGCTTGCGCATATTTCTTCGGCTTCGGCATCACAAGAGTGACGCTTCCTTTGACCACGACCAGAAGCTCATCACCCCCCTTCACCTTCATCGCCTCCCGAGCCTCCTTGGGAAGAACAATCTGGTTCTTCGAGGATAACTTCAAATAAGGCATGATAGCCCTCCTTTTAGCACCAAAAGCATGCTTTACTTTATCATAGATTGTAAAGCAAGGGAAGTTCGCAAAAGGCCGGAAGAGGGGGGCATAAGCGCTAACTTAAGGTCTCCGGTATCTGCCCCAAGGTCTCCGGTATCTGCCCCCCTTTTCAAAATCCCCCCAGCCCCCCTTTTTTAAAGGGGGGAGCGAGGGGGGATTTTTTTCAGGGGGGAATTGTGCATGAATCGGGGTAAGTTATCGCCCGATACGACGGGGAGTTTGGCCATATTTATACCGCAACCTGCACAACGAGAGTCTGAGTCGGAGGCGAGACTAAATCCTCGCCCAGGGCCTCAACACAGCCGCGAATGGCGTCTCGAATATTTTCCACAGCCTCCTCGATCGTATCACCCTGACTGTGACATCCCGGAATTGCAGGGCAGTGCGCCACATACCCTGAATCCTCGCCCTTCTCGATGTATACCTGGTAAATCATTCTTTCATACTCCTTCTTTCCTAATCACTTTGCTTATTCTACGCCATCACGTCAGAAAAAGCCTGTCGGAGAGTGGGGGGAAAGCCGCTGACGGAAAAGAAAACCCCGGTCCGGAAGACCTGTCTGCGCCTGCCTGCCCCGCTGGGGCGGTAGGCAGGTGTACGCACAGGCAGATCCGGACCGGGGTTTGATAGGTCCCCTCACCCTGGCCCTCTTAGAAATCCCCCCTCCCCCCTTTTCCAAAGGGGGGGAGGGGAATAAGGGAAGGGGGAAGGTCAGGCTAGAATCTGGCGGTCAGGGCCCACTGGAGAACCCAGGGGTCCTTCAGCTCGATGCCGGAGGCGCCGCCCTTGAAGTAGTCGCCGGCCCACAGGTAGCCGCCGCTGGCGGACAGCACCAGCTCTTTCAGAAGCGGGTAGAAGTAGGTGGCGCTGACCTCAGTCCCGTAAGTCTTGGACTGGTTCGTGCTCGCGCTGTCACCAGCGATGAGCGTGCCGTTGTTCATGACCACCTCATTGGCCTTGGCGTAGAAGATGTTCGCCAGGAGATCCCCGCCGGCCACCTTGAACTTGCCGTAGCCGCCGTACACCTGGGCGTTGGTAAACCCACGGCCCGAGCGGGCGCCGGCCACCGTGCCGATCCCGTTGTTCCCCTGGTTCGTGCTATTAGACCCATAGCCGCCGTTCCTGTACCACAGGAGGCCGGTCTCATCCTGGTGACGCACGCTGGCGGCGATGCCCTGGTCGTTGGTCGCGCCTACGGCGCCTGCACTCGCCCATGCCGCCGCCCGCTCATCATTCGGGTCGCCGTCGCCGCTGGCGTAGACGTACTGGAGACCCAGCTCACCAAATCCGAACGCATAGCCGGCCTCAACGTATCCCACCCAGGACCTGATGTCCACTTCCCTCTCTGGGACCTGGGGCGAAGTTATGCAGCGAGCTACTTGATGCTGGAAGGAGCTGAAGGTCGTGGTCGTATTGCCCACGCCGGGAAGCTGGCCGCAGCTCGCCTTCCCCCAGTCATACGCCCCTTCAAACTTGATATTGAAGGCTCCCACTTTGGCGGAGCCGAACAGCCGGGGCATGACGCGGGACACGGAGACGTCCTGGTCCAGGGTATTCCGGTCGTAGGAGATGGAGGGCTGTAGACTTGCCGCTCCCACCTTGAAACTATAGGCCACGGTGGAGTAGTCCCGATCGGCATCGTTTTCCTGTCCTGCCGTGACGTTGCTACCGGTAGTGACCGTGGTGACGAATGTACGGTTGGCACCCCCGCAACCGCTTGACCGGTTCGCGCCCGCATCGGAGCAGTCGTTCAGTTTCGAGTACGCCAAGATGAGCCTGCCGGGACCTACATTCCAATAAGCGGTAATGCCGTCCGGCTGCGTCTTGCGGTTCTTGGCAAAGCTGTAGCCGCCGTCCCACTCCCAGCCGTTATGACCGACATCAAACATTAACTGCTTCGAAGGGGTGTAGCGGAGAAAGGCGCGCTGCACGGAAAAGCCGTTGGCGAACCCGTCGCGGTCACCGGTCGGAGTACCGCCGGGCGTTCCCCACTCCCCCTCGTCGATGTCAAAGCGGCTGATGATGGAGAGTTTGTCGCTGACCGTCGCTACCATGTTGACCCGGAGTCGCTCATCAAACCAGCTATCCGCGCCTGCCAGGCTCCTCCCCGTGAGATTGCGCAGGGATCCTCCCCCTTCCCCTGTTAGCGTGTTCTCCACCACCGCCGAGTTGTTTACCGAATACCCGCGGACATAGAAATCCCCTGTGAACTTCACATCTGCGGCCAGGGCCGGGAGGGTGAACCCCACCACCAGCGCCACGGCCAGCATGAAAACTGCTGCTCTTCTCATTCTGTCTCCTCCCTGACTGGTACTCCGCTGAACTCCTGGTTTCTATCCACGATAACAACGACTTCTACGCGTGGCGTACCTCATAGAAGGGACTCCTCACCTCATGAACCACCTCCCCTCCACAGTTTTTCCGCCCTGAGATTGCGCGGTAACACTGCGTACTGCAATCGGTTTTTCTGCTGTCCTTGGTTCCGTCCCTTACGAAAAGAACACGGCGCGACTCTAACACCCCCCCTTTCCCCCTGTCAAGGATTTTTTCAGGCCCCCAATTTGTTCCCCCCACCCTGGCCCTCCTGCAAGGGGGAGGTAGCTATACGCCGACTTTTCGCTTCAGCGTGTCCACGTCCTCCCGAAGCTTCCGGACTTCCTCCGCCAGGGAAAAATGCTCATCCCGGCGCACAACAACTTTGAACAGGTCGTCCAGGCGGCGGTTTGTATCATCCAGGCGGCGGTTCACGTTTCGGAGCTCTTCCCGGAGATCCGCAATTTCCGCCCGCAGCAAGGCATCCCCCTGCTCCATGGCGGTCCGCAACTCCGCATCGCCCCGCTCCATGGCCGCCCGCAGATCCGCATTGCCTCTCTCCATGGCCGCCCGCAGATCCGCATTGCCTCTCTCCATGGCCGCCCGCAGATCCGCTACCTCCCGCAAAACGGATGACTTGATTTCAACCAGTTGCGGAGAGATGATCTCCCGGATTGCCTCGACAATTACCCTTTTGAGAAATTCTTTCAACAAATGAGTTCCCTCCCCTTAGAAGGGGGAGAAGTAACTAAGGCGTGGCGCCGCTGAGTTTAAAAGCTCCAATCCAGCTTTTCCCTTCCCGGCGCAGGAACAGGATGCCCTGGGGCTCCACGATGGCCGCCACAAGCTCCGGTATCCCATCATTATCGATGTCGGCCAGCAGGTAGTCCGCCATGTAGCCGCCCAGGGGCCGGGTCCGCCATTCCTCATAGAGACCCCCGGCTTCCCAGCGCAAGCCTGAGATGACGCTCTGGTCGTAACCCCTGAGATTTTCAAGGATATATCCAGTCGATGGAATGTTTGTGTTCATGAGAACCGTCCCCGCCAGGGGCCCGGTTTTGCCTCCCCACAAGATCCTCCCCTTGATGAGGACTCTTCGCACCTGGTCGTTACTCCCCAGGGAAGCGTTGGGGAGTTCAGTCCCGCGGGCTTCCACCAGGAACCCGGTCTCGTACCCGCCGTAATGCTCCGTACTGCGCCAGAGGAGTTCTCCGTCCTGTGAATAGACCCTCAGGCGGTCATTATTATCGACCATGATGTATTTCAGCTTCCCGTCCCCATCCAGATCCAGCGGGAGAAATCCGTAAATGCTGATGCCCAGGGCCGGAAAGTCCTTGGGCAATTCCACGGGGTCTCCCTCCACGTACTTTTTCCCTTCCCAGCGGTAGCGGGTGATCTTCCCGTCAAACGGGCTCGTACTCCCCTGCGCCTGGGCCCACAGCTCGGGCTTGGCTCCCGGAAGCTTCACGACCCGCAGGTAGCGGTGGATATCGTTCTGGACGACTTTGAGGGCACCTCCGCGATACCCAAGAACGATAGAGCGCAGCAGGTTGTTGCGCAGGTTGGTGACGAAAATCTCCTCCACGCCGTTCCCGTTGAGGTCCGCCACCCCGACGTTCAGGAAGCTGCTGCCGGAGCCGCCCTTGTAGGTGGCCACCTCCACGAGCTTCTTATCGTTCCAGCGGTAAATGGTCATCACATCGCTGCCGATGGCGACGATCTCGTTTTTCCCATCCCCGTCCACATCACCCACGTCGATCCCCCGGACGGCATGCTCAATTGGCGCACTGCGCAACAGGCCCTGGCTCCCGACCACGCCACGGGCCCGATCCCGCAAAAGAAACTGGGGATTGATCCGGGCCGCCCGGGCCCCGGAGAGCCGGTCCCGGACGCTGCGACCTGCCAGCCGAGTAGGGACATCGCTTAGGAGGGCATTTTCAACCAGCTTGGGCTCTTTTGTGGAGACCGAGACCACGCTCACCTCCAGGGCCCAGCGCTCCTGAACTTTGCGTACGCTGCCCGTGACCAGATAGTCAATTCCATACTGTCGGACGATTTGCTGCAAATTCTTATCGGTCAGGACCTGAGAAGGATCAATCCCTCTTTCGAGAAGCCAGGTGTGAAACCGGTCGCTGTCGGTGACCTCGAAGCGGCCCGTGCCCTTCAGGCTCTCCCCCAGAGCCCGCCCCAGCGCTTCTCCATCCACGTTTTGCCCCTCGGGCGCGGAAACGGGAGCGACGGCCAGCTTGACCAGCTCGGCGGAGATGCGGACCTTGTCCCCCACCTTGGGAACCGTCCCGGGTTTCATTTCCTTGGGCACCGCAATCGAGTACTGGTCCTGGACCTCGACAACCTGCAGGGTGCCGAGAGTCTCCTCATACCTCCCCAGAACAACCCCGGTCAACGGGTGCTTGAATTCGGCCCCTTCCCGGGTCAGGGTCACCTGGGTGCCCGGCTGCACCCCGTCTTTCCGCGCCACGTCCAAGATGACCCGATTTTCCTGCCAGGAGACGACCGCCCCACGGACCACGGGGAAGGCTTCGCGGATCTTGCCGGCAACCCGGTCAACAGGATCCCGCGAACTCGAGCTTTGCGCCCCCGTTTCCAGCGGGAGATTGAAACCCAGGGAAAGGACTAGAACCAAGATCAGAACACTTCGCTTCGCCTTCACAGCAACTCCTTCGAGATCTTCCGCCTCGTAGCCCTAAGCTTCACTGCAACAACCTTTTCACCTTTCGCCTTCAACCTGTTTAAATCCCCCCAGCCCCCCTTTTCTAAAGGGGGGGAAGGGGGGATTTTTTCTCAGCATCCTGTCTTCCCTCATCTTGCCGAAAGCTGATTGCTGATCGCTGACCGCTTATTCATGCAAGGACAACGAATGTACCCGAGAGTTTTTCAGGCCAGCCCTGGTGGCGGCGATCCAGGGCGGCCCACAGGAAACCCATCCCACAACTGGCCCAGGAAAGGAGAGCTCCTCCCAGACGCAGGGCCGACCGGGCAAACCCCACCGGGCTGCGATCCTCGGCCACCACCCGAATCCCGAAAAGAGCCTGCCCCCAAGTCTGCCCCCGGGAGCCGACCAGATAAAGGTAATATCCGGCGTAGACCACAAAGAGGGCGGAAATCCAGGGAACAATCCCCAGGCCCAAAAACCGCAGGGTCTGAAGGAACGCCTGCGGACTGGAGAGAGGCCGGCCTGCCACAAACAACAACCAGAAGAAACCAACCGTCAGGACCATGGCCAATGCTCCCAGAAACAGGTGATCGGTGGCATAGGCCAGCAGCCGGCGCACCACTCCCGCCTCTTGCCAGGAAGAGGTTCGCTTTATTGCTTCTCCCTCCTCCCTGCTCTCTCCTTCCAGGGGAGAGGGGATGGACTTTTCGTCCTCTTCTTTCGGGGGCCGGTTGATCTCCTCGATGATCCCGCGGATCTCCTCTGCTTGCTCCATTTTGATTTCAAAGGAAAGGGAGGAATCGTCTTCCCCGGCTCCGGCGCCGGGAGAGTTCCCACCGGAAGGGTTCCCGCCGGGGCCGGGATTTCCATCCTCCTCGTCTTCTTCATCATCCTCTTCGAGAGTCAGCTCGATGTCTTCCAGATTGACTGAGGGGGGTTCCTCCGCGGTTTCACCGCCTTCTTCTTCCATCTCAAGGCTTAGTGTCTCTTCCTCCTCCAGGGGAGTTACGGCAGGGCTCTGCTGGTCTGACTGGGCCTCATCGAGTTCCAGGACTAGATCATCAACACTTTTTCCAGACTCTTCACCTGCAGACTCGCTGATCTCTTCGATGGCCGACATGCTGATCTCTTCCTCGACCTCTTCCTGATCCGCCGCGAGATCCTCGATGGCGGGCATGCTGATTTCTTCTTCTTCAACTTCCGGAACCAGACCTGTCTGCCCGCCAGGCAGGTCGGAGGCTTCGGGTTCTGCCTCTGTCTCCTCGAAGCGGATCTCGATCCCCCCTTCACTGCTTACCTCCAGGGCCGCTTCCACTTCAGCCGTTTCCTCCTCCGCCCCGGCGGCGCCTTCTTCCACACCTACTTCTGAAGGTTCCTGTGTCTCCGCCTCCTCTTCCACGATGATGGGGGCGCTGACATCCAGAGCCCCGGGAGCAAGGTCCATGAACCCCCGCTCTTGCCGGTATCCACTGAGATCATTGCCGCACTTCCGGCAGGTCTCCAGATAATTAAAACTGACAAAGCTGCATTTCGGGCACTTCATGGTCCCGCGAATCCCTCCCACGAAACAGGCTCAGCAAAAAGCAAGACAGCCCCCAAATAATCAGTCCGCACGAGCTGTAAGTTCGAAACCAGCGCCGTCCCGCCCATTGTACCAACCTTATCGGCTCATAGCGTCGAAATCTTTGCTGCAAGGTACATCGCCCGCGTTTCACATTTCATGAATGGAACGTTACTAGCACAGCCTATCGCTCAGCGTCAAGCCCAAAACCCGCTCTGAATTAGGAGAACCTGAAAATCCATGACGTTGGTTCCGGTGGAACCCGTCTGAACCAAATCGCCCAGGGCGGAAAAGAACGAGCCGGAATCGTTCTCTTCCAGATAGCGCAGCGGGTCCAATCCCAGGCCTCTAGCCCGGTCGACCGTCTCTCCATCACAAAGGGCACCGGCAGCCTCCGTGGGGCCGTCCTCTCCATCCGAGGAAGCGCTCAGGAAGACAATCCCATCGGTTCCGGACAATTCGAGGGCAGCCGCCAGAGCCATCTCCTGGTTGCGACCTCCGCGGCCCTTGCCTCGCACCGTCACGGTCGTCTCTCCCCCCCAGAGCAGACAGGCCGGGACAGAGACCGGGCGGTTTCTCTTCTTAACCTCCCCGGCCACCGCCGCCAGAACCTTGGCCACTTCCCGGGCTTCCCCCACGAGCTCAGCGGACAGCACAAGCGGGTGATAACCCAGCGCCGCTGCCCGCTGCGCAGCCGCTTCCAGCCCGATCCGGTTATGACCGATGACAAAGGTTTCGGCCCGTTCAAAACAGGGATCTCCCGGCTTGGGGGTTTCCGGAATTTCTCCGGATTCCCCCCGGGTCAACAGCTCGCGGACTCCGGGAGGACACTCCTCCCACAAATCGAGTCCAGCAAGGATGCGCCGCGCCTCTCCATAGGTCGTCGGATCCGGAACCGTGGGGCCGGAAGCAATGACATCGAGCGGGTCGCCGACCACGTCCGAAATGACCAGCGTGAGGATACGAGCAGGGAAGGCCGCTTGGGCCAGTCTTCCCCCCTTGACTTGCGAGAGGTGTTTGCGGACTGTATTTAAATCCTGAATAGGAGCACCCGACTTCAAGAGCAAGCGGGTCACTTCCTGCTTCTCTTCGAGTGTCACGGGCGGCATCGGGGAAGCCAGGAGAGCGGATCCTCCTCCGGAAATCAGGCAAAGGATCAGGTCCCGATCCGTGGCGCTGCTAATCAGATCGAGGATGCGGAGGCTGCCCAGGAGAGATCCCTCATCCGGCACCGGGTGGGAAGCCTCCATGACCTGAATTTTTTGCAAAGCCGGGCTTGCCCTGTGCTCGGTCGAAGGGGGCTGACTTTTCTTCCCCACCACGAGGCCCGCGGCGATCCGGTCACCCAAAATCTCCTCCACGGCGGCGGCCATCCGTGCGCTGGCCTTGCCCGCTCCGATCACGATCACTCTCCGGCTGCCGGCCAGGGAGACTTCTTTGCCGGCAATCGTCAGAATCTCTCCATTGCGGCGCAGCGCCTGCCGAACCAGGTTTCCAGCATCACAGGCTCGCACGGCGGCACGGAAAATATCGAGGGCTTGGGTTTTCAGGAATTCACTCACTGCTGATCCCCTGGCTTGGAACCTGAGTAGAGAACGGCAATCCCTCCGGTCAGATTTCTATAAGTCACATACTCCAAACCGGCCTCTTTGAAGAGTCCCCCTAGCGCCTCCCGCTCGGGAAAATGCAGGACAGATTCCGGCAGATAACGATAGGCTTGTGGATTCCCGGATATGCAACCTCCAACCCATGGCAGAAGACGGAGAAAGTAAAACAGGTACAGCGACCGCAGCCAGGAGCGGGAGGGAGTGGCGAACTCCAGGATGGCAAGCCGGCCTCCGGGCTTCAGGACGCGGGCCATCTCCTGCACACCCCGGAGCGGATCGGTAAGATTGCGCAAGCCGAAGGCAATGGTGATCCCGTCGAATACGGAGTCCGCAAACGGAAGATGAAGAGCGTCGCCGTACAGCAGCCGGATGAAGTTTCCACGGCCGCTGCGGGCCACTTTCTCCTTCCCCCTGCGCAGCATGGGGAAGCTGAAATCAATCCCGACAATCCTCCCCGCCTCTGGAAGTCTGCGGGAAATTTCCAAAGCCACATCCGCAGCTCCCGTAGCCACATCAAGGTAGAACCCGGAGCGAACCGCAGGCAATCCAGCTACCGCCTTGCGGCGCCAACTGCGGTCGATTCCCAGGCTGAGCAGGTGGTTGAGAAGATCATAGCGGTGGGCGATGGAAGAGAACATCCGCTGCACGCGCTGTCCGGTGGGCTCCATGGCTCTCTTTCTTTACCGCATCCGACATCAAAAAAAGATCTTCCGCGGATACACCTGGACTTCCTAATCTTACCCGAATGCCGGATGATTTCACTTGGCTGACCCAAGGATGCAATTTCAAAAAGACTGGAGCCGACGCGGGGGATTGAACCCCGGACCTACTGATTACGAATCAGTTGCTCTACCGCTGAGCTACGTCGGCCAGGAGGGAGTAACAAAGTTTCTTATAGTGAAAGTAGTGGTGCCGAGGGACGGAATCGAACCGCCGACACGAGGATTTTCAGTCCTCTGCTCTACCGACTGAGCTACCTCGGCACCAACACGCAAGCCGTAATCCCAAGTGGGTCAATACCCTACCACGACTAACTAAACTATAGGACAGCTCCCCGGTGGCGTCAAGGACATTTCGAGTCTGCTCATTCCCGTCGGCGTCCTCAGGAGTGCCCCGGAGTCAGGAGTCAACCGAAGCGACCGCAAGCAGGAGACCGGGGTGCCCCTTGGGGCTCCAGTAAACTTTTGCACGGGAGGGCGATTTAGGGTCGGTTGCTTTTCGCGTGCGAGGAGATCCATGTCTTTGGGGTGCGGCGCCTGCAAAACTTTAAGTC
>JACPSX010000238.1 GCA_016193065.1 Candidatus Tectimicrobiota bacterium
ATCGCCACGTCCCGCTCCGCTGCCGCTCTCAGGGCAGCCATAGCCGACTGCGGCGCGCTGAAGTCGAAGATCACCTGGGCTCCGGCAATGACCGAGTCCAGCCGGTCTGTAATGAAGACCCCGAGAGGGCCGATTCCGGCCAGCTCTCCGGCATCCTTGCCGATGGCCTCAACCCCGGGCCGCTCCACGGCTCCCTTCAGAGTAAAGCCTGCGGCCTCATGGAGAACGGCCACCAACCGGCGGCCCATCTTGCCCGCCGCGCCTTGGACGATTGCCTGCATCACGTCCGCGCCCTTCACGGCAGGAGGCCAAATTCCTGGAGAACCCCCTTGAGCCGGGCCAGATTCGCTTCTCCCATCGGGCACAGGGGAAGGCGCAGTTCGGGGTGAATCATCCCCATGAGCCCCAGGGCCGTTTTCACGGGGATCGGGTTGGTCTCATAAAACATGGCGTCGTTCAGGGCGCGCAAGCGGTAGTGAATCTCACGCGCCTGGGCCAGATCTCCGCTCTCAAAGGCTTTGATCAAGGCCGCCACTTGACCAGGAGCCACGTTGGCGGTCACGGAGATCACGCCCCGCGCGCCCACTGCCAGCATGGGGAGGGTCAGGGGATCATCCCCGGACAGGACCGTGATCTTCTCCCCGCACAGAGCGACGATCTCGGAGACCTGGGTGAGAGAGCCCGAGGCTTCCTTCACCGCCACGATGTTGGACACCCCGGCCAGGCGGGCGATCGTCTGGGGGAGCAAATTCACCCCAGTCCGCGAGGGGACATTGTAGAGCACAATGGGGACATCGGCGGCCGCAGCCACAGCCTTGAAGTGCTGGAAGAGCCCTTCCTGTGTGGGTTTGTTGTAGTAAGGGGTAATCAGGAGAGCGCCGTCCGCACCCGCCTCCCGAGCGTGCTGGGTGAGCCGTATGGCTTCTGCAGTGGAATTGGACCCTGTGCCGGCAATGATCGGTACCCTCTTCGCCGCGGTTTCCACCGCAATCTCCACGACCCGCTCGTGCTCCTCGTGGGAGAGAGTGGCGGACTCGCCGGTTGTCCCGCAAGGGACGATGGCGTCGGTCCCTTCACGAATGTGAAACTCGATCAGTTTCCGGAAAGCATCCTCATCCACCCTCCCATCTCGGAAGGGCGTCACAATGGCGACAATGGAACCTCGAAACATCGTGAGTCCTCCTAGTCTCCCTTGAGGAATACCGGGATCTCTTCCCCCCGCACCAGGTCCTCAAAGGTCTCGCGGCGGCGAACCAGATGGAATTCCTCCCCCCGGACCAGCACCTCGGGCACTCTGGGCCGGGAGTTGTACGTGGAGGACATCGTGAAGCCGTAGGCCCCGGCCCCCAGCACCGCCAGCAAATCCCCGACCTGAATCGGGGGAATTTCCCGGTCCTTGGCCAGGAAGTCCCCGCTCTCGCATACCGGTCCCACCACATCGGCCGTGACGCGGCGGTCCGGCTCTGCGGGTAGGGACACGGGGATGATCTCCTGATACGCCCCGTAGAGACTGGGACGGATCAGATCGTTCATGGCGGCGTCCACGATGACATGGCTCTTGGCGTTGGAATCCTTCACGTAGAGGACTTTGCACACCAGGATCCCCGCGTTGCCTACCAGGAAGCGGCCGGGCTCGAAGATCACCGTGAGGTCCATGGCGGATAGAATGGGCAGAACACGCTCGGCAAATTCCTGGGGAGAGGGCGGCTTCTCATCCTTGTACGGGATCCCCAAGCCCCCGCCGAAGTCGAAGTAGCGAATCCCGAAGCCCTCGCGGCGCAACTGATCGACGAAGGACTTCACCTTGAGAAGGGCCTTCTCGTAAGGCTCCACTTCCGTGATCTGCGAGCCGATATGAACGTCGACACCCACCACCTCCAGATGATGGAGGCTGCGGGCCAGCCGGTAGCCGTCCATGGCCTGGTCCAGATCGATTCCGAACTTGCTCTCCTTTTTTCCCGTGGCGGTGTAGTCGTGCGTGTGAGGATCCACGTCGGGGTTGATCCGCAGCGCCACGGGAGCCTTGAGCCCGAGTTCCTGGGCCACCCGGTCAATTGTCTTCAATTCCGGCAAAGACTCCACATTGAACATCAGGATTCCGGACTTCAGAGCATCGGCAATCTCCGCGCGGGTCTTTCCCACGCCGGAGAAGACGATTTTTCTGGGATCTGCTCCGGCCCGCACGGCCCGGAAGAGTTCCCCTCCCGAGACGATGTCGACCCCTCCCCCTTCATTGACAAAGAGGCGGACGACGGCCAGGTTGGAGTTGGCCTTCATGGAGAAGCAAATGACATGGGGGATCGAGGCGAAAGCCCGGTCGTAGGCCCGGAACTGCTCCTGCATGGATTGGCTGCTGTAAAGATAAAACGGAGTCCCTATCTGGCTGGCCATCTGGGCCACTGACAGCCCTTCGCAATGGAGAAGCCGATCCCGGTAGGAAAAACTGTTGGGCATGAATCCCCTCTCGATTGGCGCTCGTACCTTGCGGTTGCTTCTTCAGTCAGATCCCAAAGGGTGTTTCACGCTAGCATACCCCCCGGCACCTGTCAATTGCGTCGCCCTGGTTCCCCTCCGGCGGGAGCAGGCAGGCTATTTCAAGTTTGGGGAACCGATGAAAGAGGACGGGCGCGGCTTGGCGGCCGGCTTTACATCCTCGGGGGCTACCGGTGGGCCCTTCTTCCCGCACCCCCCTGCCAGGGCCAGGCAAAGCAGAAGGAAAACGACGATGAGACGCCTCAATCTTCTTCCCTCCGCCACTCTTCCTCAATTTGCGCGATGCGCTCTCTAACCCGCGCCGGAGCCGTTCCGCCGGGAAGGTTCTTGCTGGCGACGGAATTGTGGACTTCCAGGACCGCCAGGACATCCTCCTCGAAGGCCGGCGAAAAGGAGCGCAGTGTGGCCAGGCCCAAGGCTCCCAGCTCCACGTTCCGGCGGGCGGCCTCTGCCACGGCTTTCCCCACGATCTGATGGGCCTCCCGGAAAGGGAGCCCCTTGCGGACCAGGTAATCGGCCACCTCGGTGGCCGTCAAGAAGCCCTGGCGGGCAGCCTGCAGGAGACGCGCGGCATCAATCCGCAGGCCTGCCACGGCCGGGGTCATGATCTCCAGGCAACCCTTCACCGTGTCGACCGCCTCGAAGAGAGGCTCCTTGTCCTCCTGCAGGTCGCGGTTGTAGGACAGGGGCAGCCCCTTGAGAATCGTGAGGAGCGCCATCAGGGCTCCGAAAACCCGCCCCGCTTTCCCCCGCACCAGCTCGGGGACATCCGGGTTGCGCTTCTGCGGCATGATGCTGCTCCCAGTGCAGAAGCTTTCGGGAAGCTCCACAAACCCAAACTCGGACGAGGACCACAACACGAGTTCCTCGCCAAGACGGCTCAAGTGCACCATGATCGTTGCAGCCGCAGACAAGAACTCCACCACAAAGTCGCGATCCGAGACGCTGTCCAGACTATTACTGGACACCGCTTCGAAACCCAAACTGCGGGCCACCATCTCCCGGTCCAGGGGAAAGGAAGAACCAGCCAGGGCTCCGGCTCCCAGGGGGAGAACATTGACCCGGGTACGGCAGTCCTTCAGACGCCTGCGATCCCTCTCCGCCATATCGTAGTAGGCCAGGAAGTGATGGGCCACGACAACGGGCTGGGCCCGCTGCAAGTGGGTGTAACCGGGCATGACGGCGTCGCTGGTCTCCCGGGCCCGGCCCACCAGGGCTTTCTGAAAACCGCGCAGCAAGGAGACGATCTGGTCAATCTCGTCGCGCAGGTACAACCGGAGATCCAGCGCGATCTGGTCGTTGCGGCTGCGGGCCGTGTGCAGTTTCCCGGCGGCGGGACCTATTTTTTCCAGGAGCCGTTGTTCAATGGTTGTGTGAATGTCCTCCAGGGAAGGATCGGGAACAAAGCGGCCCTCCCGGATCTCGCGATCCATCTCGTCGCGGATTTCCTCCAAGCCGGCCACGATGGAGTCGGCATCTTTGGCGGAAATGATCCTGCACTGTCCGAGCATGCGGCAGTGGGCAATGCTGCCCGCAATATCGTGACGGTAGAGGCGCCAGTCGTAGGGAATCGAGGCGGTGAAAATCTCCACCCGTCGATCCGTGCGCTGCTGGAACCGGCCTCCCCAGAGTTTGTTCGCAGATGGCTTGGCAGTCATGGGTGAATGAAACCCGGGCTTATTTCCCCTTCCCCTGGATGCGTTCGAGGTAGGCTTTCGCGGTGCGGGCCACAGTGTGCTGGGGATAGCGCTCCAGAACCCGGTTCAGTTCCCGGACGGCATTTTGATTGTCCTTTAACTGATAGTGGGAGAGCGCCAGCTTCAACATTGCATCCGGGACCTTGTTTCCCTGCGGATAGCGATCGAGGACCTGCTGGAAAAAAGAGAGCGCTCCCTTGTAATCCTTGCGGACGTAGTGAACCTCCCCGCTCCAGTACAGGGCATTGTCGGCAAAATCCGATTGCGGGTACTGCTCCACGAGAGTGCGAAAGGATTTCAATGCCTCATCGTACTCTTCGGAACTGAACTGGTCATAGGCTTGGCGGTAGAGCTTTTCGACCTCCATCTTCGGGGTGGCCGCCGCCGGTTTCCCTGCAGGTGCAGGAGATGGAGGAGCTGCCGCCGGAGCTTGCGCGGCGGTAAAACCCAGCTCCCGTTCAATCCGTTCCAAACGCGCCGAGAGTTGAGAAAAAGCCTGCTCTTTTTGGGAACTCTGTGCCGGGGATGACTCCAGACGTGCGAGGCTCCCACGGATCTCTGCAAGCTGGCGCTCGCTTTGCTCCATCCGGCGCCGGGTATCCGCATTTTGCTGAGCCTGAACAGCGATGGTTTCCCTCAACGCGTTTATGTCCCGCTGCACGAAATCCAGGCGGTTGGGAGGCAGGCACCCGGAGAGCCCTCCAACCCCGAGCACAAAAACGATCAGGGCAACAGCGCGGGGAAGTTTCCTGCTGCGGTTCCCGACCCCATTCATTCTGGCCCTCCCGAACGTTTGCAGATCCCCCACAATGGGTTTAAACATCGAGCCTTGCGGCCTACTTTACATGAATAGAGAGAAAAAACAAGATGAAATTCCCCAGGCGGGCCGCCTCCCAAAATGGAAAGGCCCGCCCAAAAGGGCGGGCCCAATCCTTTACTTCCCCAGATTATTTCTTTGCAGGCTTCTCAGCCTTCTCAGCCTTCTTTGCTACTTTCTTGACTGCCTTGGCGGGAGCCAGAGACTTTGCTTTGCCATCGGAGACCGTCACGCTTACGTTATCGCCCTCCTTGGCCGTGATCTTACCCGTGACCTCAAATGTCTTGTCGCCGGCATCTGTGGTCACAGTCACCTTCTGTCCCTCGATCTTGGCCACCTTCCCCGCTACCCTCTCGCCCTTTGCAGCGGCCTTGGCGGGCTTCTCGGCCTTCGCAGCCGGGGCCTTCTCCATGGCCTTCTCGGCCTTGGCAGGCTTCTCGGCCTTTTCGGCCGCCATGGAAATTCCCGAGAAGACTACAAACACGAACAACGCCATCAGAATTGCCACCACGCGGTTGCCCTTCATCTTCTCTATCACCTCCTCCTTGTTAGGGTTGGATTGTTACAGGGCGACAGCAACAGTAAAACCAAACATTTACAAAGTCAAGGGCATTTTTGGAATTCGCAAGGATATACCTAACTCCCAATATTGTCATAGGTTACAGAAATTCCTCCGCCGGGTACGCCGGTCATCCCTGGCTGTGAGGAGGTAAAATCCAACGAGTTTGGTCCTCGAGGACCAACCCATAATCATTCAATAACTTAATTAACCCCGATCCGACAAAAATAATCAAACCCTATGCGATTCTGGGCTGCATGGTGCAAAGGTTGCCGACATATTGACTGTAGGTTCATAAACACACTAAACGTGAGTTGTTAATTCATGGTACAAACAGATCTTCTCCGCGGTCCGACGCTTATCAGCGATGGTTTCTTGGGCTGATGAATGTCGGATCGGGGTTAATGATTGGAAACGACCGGGTGCGGTTTAGAAAAGCGAACCTCGAGAAGTTCCACACGATGAAGGCCACAAAAGAACATGCACTGCTCAAAGGGCACCCCCACGCACAGGAAGGTGGGGGTGCCTCTTTCTGTAGATGTCGTCACAGGGTCGGCATGCGGTTGCGATGATTGAGGCAGACGCGTGCAATTCTTCTGCCCCCGTTAGAAGTTGTAACCGCTCTCCTCATGCTGAGAGAGATCGAGTCCCATCAGCTCTTCCTCTTCCGAGGTTCGGACTCCAAAAAGGGCATGAACGATTTTGTATAGAACGTAGGTGCCAACCGCGGCATACACATAGGTCGCCAACACTCCGAGAAATTGGATCCCGAACTGAGCCGCATTACCGAAAAAGAGACCGTCGGCCCCGGCAGAGTTCACTGCTTTTTGCGCCAGCAGCCCTGTCGCGAGGGCACCCCAGGTGCCGCCCACTCCGTGGACGCTGAAGACATCCAGCGAATCATCGAGCCGTGTACGTGCCCGCACGATGACCGCCACACCGCACAGAATCCCCGCTACCAGACCAATGATGATGGAGCCCACGGGGCTCACAAACCCCGCCGCCGGCGTGATGGCCACCAATCCCGCCACCGCACCGCTGGCTGCGCCCAGCACCGTGGGCTTTCCCCGCCCGATCCAATCGACCAGAACCCAGCCGATGACCGCAGCCGCCGTTGCCGTGTTCGTGTTCACGAACGCGGTAGTCGCCAGAGCCCCCGAGCCCAGCGCGCTGCCCGCATTGAAACCGAACCAGCCAAACCAGAGAAGGGAAGCCCCCAATACCGTCAAGGGCAGACTGTGGGGGGGCATGGGCTCCTGCTTATAGCCCTTGCGGGGCCCCATGAGCAGAGCCGTTACAAAACCCGCCACCCCGGCGTTGATGTGAACGACGGTTCCGCCGGCAAAATCCAGAGCCCCCAGCTTACGGAGCCAGCCATCGATCCCCCAGACCCAGTGGGCGATCGGATCGTAGACCAAGGTCGCCCACAGGAGCGAGAACAGGACGAAAGGCCCGAAGCGGATGCGCTCGGCAAACGCCCCGGTAATCAGGGCCGGGGTGATGACGGCAAACATCCCCTGGTAAATCATGAACAGTTGGTGGGGAATTGTGGCGGCATAGTCCGGGTAGGGCTCAAGGCCCACCCCGCCCAGACCGAACCAGGACAGGCTGCCGATGATTCCCCCTTGGTCGGGCCCAAAGGCAAGAGAATATCCCCACAGGACCCACTGCACGCTGATCAAGGCCACCATGATGAAGCTGTGCATGATGGTCCCCATCACATTTTTCCGCCGCACCATGCCCGCATAGAAAAACGCCAAGCCCGGAGTCATGAGCATCACCAGAGCAGTTGAAACAAGCATCCACGCCGTGTCACCCGGATCAATTTTGGGGACTGGGACCGGCTGCTGGGCGAAGGCCGGAAACGCCATGGGGCCCAGCACGATTCCCGCCGCCACTCCTGCCAACAACCATCTGCGCATTCCCATACCCGATTCTCCTCCCAGATCGATTTCTCCAAAAGAAATGCATTTTCTGTATTGGGTCCCTAGGATTTGCAGACCCCAAGCCCTTCGATGCCGAGCCTTTCCTGGCATGCTTTGGGCGGGGTGCAAAATCTTTGCCTTTCCCGCCCCCGGGAGAGATCCTTGCTTTTCAGGAGCTTTCACAGAACCCTTGGATGGACTGGAGAGCCAGATGGCTAATATTTAGGCAAATCAAGACTGCGCGTGCGCAAAAAACAGACAGCTTTCCGGAAAGAGCAGAGAGGGGAAGATTTCCCTGGAATTTGATCCACAAATCCACTCGGGGTATACTCATGTGCGCGAGGGAACCCGAGTGCAATGAGATGAACCGACGCATCCAGGCCGGCCAATTTTACGACTACGAACGCTGTAAGCACAGGGTCTACCTCGACGTCCATGGAGACTCCAACGAGAAAGGCGGCGAGTCCGCTTTCCTGCGGCTTCTCTGGGAGCGCGGCATCCAGCACGAAGCCCGGGTGATCTCCAGGCTCTCTTCGCAACGGCAGATTGCCCCCATAGATGCCTCCTCTGAGAAAGAAGCATTTGCCCAAACCCTTGATTGGATGGTCCGCGGGGCAGACCTCATCTACCAGGGGGTCCTGCTGACGGAGGGGGGGATTGGGCGTCCCGACCTCCTCGAAAAAGCCGCAGGTCCATCCAAATGGGGGGACTACCATTACGTTCCCATTGACATCAAGTCAGGAGGGGGATTTGAAAATCCTCAGACCCGAGAGCGGGTCAAGAAAGAATACGCGCACCAGGTGATCTTCTATCTGGACCTCCTGGAGGAAATCCAGGGCTACCGCCCGCTGGTGGGCAAGGTCATCAACATCGAGGGAGAGGAAATTGTCTTCCCGGCCTCCGCTTACGAGGAGACCTACTCCGCCAGCCGGAAGGACATTGAAGAGATCGTGGGCGGCGGGAAGTCCTACGAGCCGGTCCTGGGAGGCAAGTGCAAGCTCTGCCCCTGGCTCCAACACTGCAGCACCTGGATCAAGGAGCACGACGACCTGAGCCAGATCTACTGGCTTGGAGAAGGGAAGTACGACTTCCACGCGCGCGGGATCCGCACCGTGGAGGACATGCGGCGGATCCATATCGCAAATTTCATGCGCCCTGAAAACCGCATCCCGCGGGTCGCAGAGAAAACCCTCGCCGCTTACAAGAGGAGAGCTCGGGTTCTCAAGGAGGGCAAGCCCCTGTTTCACGGCCCCATCACGTTTCCCAGCCGCTCCCTGGAAATCTTCTTCGACATCGAGGACGACCCGACCCAGGGCATCGTCTACCTCTACGGACTTTGGGAGCGCCCCCGGGGAGAGATCCCGCGCTTCCGTTACTTTCTGGCCGAAAAACCTCAAGACCAGCAGGCGGCCTTTGCAGCTCTCATGGAATACCTGTCCCGCCTCGATGACTTCGTCATCTACCACTACGGCCCTCACGAACTCACGACGCTCAAGAAGCTCGGCCAGACCTCGGGCAACCACAAACCGGTTCTGGAAAAATTCCATCGCTCCGCCGTGGACATCTTCCGGGTCATCGAGAAGCACACGGACTGGCCCCTTTTCTCCTACGGCCTGAAGGACATTGCCAAGTTCCTGGGCTTCCGCTGGAGCGTTGAGGACGCCTCGGGAGCCGCCAACTCTATCGCCTGGTACGCGGAATATCTCAAGGATCCTCAGAAGAACCGCGACTTCCTGGAGCGCATCGTGCAATACAACCGCGAGGATTGCGAATCCCTGGCCCTGGTCCGGGACCGGCTCGCCGGCGGGATCCAGTAACACTTCACTCCATCACCCTCGAAGTTTGCCCGGGAAAAGCTCGACGACCTCACGGAGAAGTACGGAAAGATGATCGGCTTGAGGTAACGGGAGGGGTTATTTCCCCTGCAGGTAGTCGCCGAGCTGGAAGCGGGTGTGCTCGTCCTCGTGGCAGTAGATGCAGAGGTTTTCCCAGTTGCTGCCGTCGGGGGGATTGTTCAGGTGGTTCCCGTCTTTGTGGTGGACCGTGAGCAGGTGGAGGTTTGAGGCATCAAACTCCCGGCCGCACTTGGCACAGATCCAGCCGTGAATGGCCAGGGAGCGCTCCCGGTAGTCTTCCTTTCTGGCCGCCTTGGCCTTGAGCTCCGCGATGAACTTTTCCATCTCCTCTTCGTTCATCTTCAACGGCGAAGCAAAAGAGCGGCCTCCTCGCTTCTTCGGGACAAATCTCCTGCCTGCCATCTCTTTCAAGCCTCCACCGGGAAAAAGCGTTTTCATTAAATCACAGGCCTCAGAGAGGATCAAGAGGCGTGGAGCGGAAGCGATCTTATGACTCTTTCAGAACCTCTTGGATCGCTTTTAGTCCCTGACGGGCCGGCAGGTAGGAGGGTTCGTAGCGGAGGGCCTCCTCAAACTGTTCACGGGCCTGGCGGTACTCCCGGCGCATGAAATGAATGCGCCCTCGGTTGAAGTGAGCGTAGTGATAGCAGCAGTAGCGCTTGGCGCGCATGGCCTTTTCCAGGTAGGGGATCGCTTCTTCCAGGCGGCCCAGCTCGATCAGGTAGACACCGATGTCGTTGTAAGGATTCCCAAACTCGGGGTCCAGGGGAATCGCCTTCTTTGCCTCTTCCAGGGCCTCCTCCAGGCGTCCCATGTTTCCGTAGGTCCAGCCCAGAAACGTCTGGGCCTCGGCCGTGGGCTTGAGTGCCAGGGAGCGTTTGAACAGACCAATCGCCTTCTCGTGCTCGCCGAGGAGGCCTAGCAGGTAGCCCAGCTCGTAGAGCTGCTCAGGCGTGGGATTCTGGGCAAGGACCGGAGGATTTGCGACAACGGTTACAGTCAGGAGGGCAACGAGAGCGGCCCCGATCCGCTTCCGTAAGAATCCCCCGGGGGGCGAAGTGG
>JACPSX010000239.1 GCA_016193065.1 Candidatus Tectimicrobiota bacterium
ACGCCCGCATGTACCTGGACATACGCCGCCTCTTCCTCGATTCCTAAAGATTCCCTTGTCCCCTTTCATTCATTCTTCCCCCTTGATGGGGGAGGATCAAGGTGGGGGTAAAATCAACTTCTACCCTGGGCCAGGCATGGAAAGCATGAGTACTGCTCAATAATTCCCTCTCCCCTTGGGGGAGAGGGTCAGGGTGAGGGGGGATTCAGGTGGAGGTGGAGTAGATGTGGGGGTGAAAAAAGTCTCTCCCCGGGGCAGGCCAAATTGGTCTTTACAGGGTAAAATATCATGGTAAATTGGTACGGTTCTGTAGACCGGAACACAACGGCGCTTGGTTCGGCCTCGGGTGCTAATCCCATTCGCAAGCCCTCCGCCGTTCGCCCTCACCCGGAAACCGGGTACCCGGTCGAAGGGTGAACGGAGGGTTATTCAGCGGCCAGGTGCTGAGATCGGGGGAAAGATGGAACTCGGATTTCGCTTGGAGCGGGAGAGCTTTCAGCCCCTCTACGTGCAGATCAAGGAGCACCTGCACCGCCTGATCGAGAAGCGGCTGTTGCTTCCCGGTGTGAAGCTTCCTCCCAGCCGCGACCTGGCCCAGCAGCTTCAGGTGACGCGGAGCACGATCAACAGCGCCTACAGTGCTCTGCTGAGCGAGGGGCTGGTCGTGAGCGAGGTAGGCCGAGGCACATTCGTCTCCGGCAAGGTGGCTGCGCCTGCCTCGGGGGCCGAAGCCGGCCAGGGGCCGGAGCCCGATCTGCCCGGCGTCGTGGATTGGGACCAGCAATTTTCCCGGCGCGGACTTTTACCTGAGCCCTCCTTCTGGCCGGGCGTGGAACCCTTCCTACTGCGGCCGCAGACCATCTCTTTCATCGGCGGGGTTCCGGACAGCGCACTCTTTCCCATCGATCTCTTCCGCAAGGTTCTCAACGCCGCCCTCAAGAAAGAAGGGAAGGCGCTCCTCCAGTATGGCAACGTGAGCGGCTACCCGCCGCTCAAGCGCTACCTGAGCACCTACCTGCTGGGCCTGGGGATCGAGGCTCCCGAGCGCTCCATCCTCATCGTGAACGGCTCCCAGCAGGGCCTGGATCTGCTGGCCCGCGTCCTCCTGGATCCCGGCGACGCCGTCGTGGTCGAGAACCCTTCCTATCCGGGCGCCCTGGACGTCTTCCGCTCCAACCGGGCGGAGCTGCTGCCGGTCCCCATGGGGGAAGACGGTCTGAGCCGCGAGGCTCTGGGCCGGATCCTGCAGCGCCAGCGCCCCAAGCTCATCTACACGATCCCCACGTTCCACAACCCGACCGGAATCACGCTCAGCGCCGAGGGGCGCCGGGAACTGCTCGCCCTGGCCGCCAGACACCAGGTTCCCATCGTGGAGGACGATTACGACGGGGAGCTGCGCTACGAAGGCCCGCGCCTGCTGTCCCTGAAAGGGCTGGACCCGGCAGACCTGGTCATCTACACGGGCACCTTCTCCAAGATCCTGTTCCCGGGCCTGCGGCTGGGCTGGATCGTGGGGCCGGAGCCGGTGATGGAGCGGCTGCGGGCGGCCAAGCAGATCTCCGACCTGCAGACCAGCCCCGTGCTGCAGGCCGCTCTCTACCACTTCTGCCAGAAGGGATTGCTCACCAAGCACATGGAGCACATCCGCAAGGAATACCGCGGGCGCCGCGATCTCCTGCTGGAGAGCTTGCAGAAGCACATGCCGGCGGGGGTGTCCTGGACCCGGCCCGTAGGAGGGCTCTCCCTCATGGTGCGGCTGCCGGACCCACTGAACAGCCTGGACCTGCTGCCCCGGGCGGCCGAGGAAGGGGTCGTGTTTCTGCCCGGACCCGTCTTCTTTGCCGCCGGAGGAGGGGAGCGGGAGCTGCGCTTGAGTTTTTCCGCCGTGCCGGCAGGCCGGATCGAAGAAGGAGTGCGCAGGCTCGCGCGGGTCGTGCGCCGGATGATTGCGGATCAGAAGAACAAACCACCCAGGCCGAGGTTGCGCGAACGCGCCCCGGTGCTCTAGCTTTTGTACCCTCTCCCTCGTTTTTAAATTATCTCCTCCTCCTTGATGGGGGAGGATGAAGGTGGGGGAGAAGTAGACCTGGGGGTGAGAAGGAAGCAGGCATGAACGTGGGTAATGGACCGTTCGTGGTGAGCCTGTCGAACCACGAAAAAGAATTTTCCAGCTCTTTCGGTTAGACAGGTTATTGCAACAAGGAGGGACTCATGGAAACAGGGACTCTGAAACTAAAAACGGGCCTGGCGGAAATGCTCAAGGGCGGCGTCATCATGGACGTCACCAACGCGGATCAGGCCCGCATCGCCGCAGACGCGGGGGCCGTGTCCGTCATGGCTCTGGAGCGAGTGCCTGCGGACATCCGGGCTGAGGGCGGCGTGGCCCGCATGGCCAGCCTGCGCAAGATCAAGGAGATCATGAAGTGCGTCACGATCCCGGTCATGGCCAAGGTGCGCATCGGCCACTTTGTGGAGGCCCAGATCCTCCAGGCCATGGGCGTGGACTACATCGACGAGAGCGAGGTGCTCACCCCGGCTGACGAGCATTTCCACGTGGACAAGTTCGCCTTTGCCGTGCCCTTTGTCTGCGGCTGCCGCAACCTGGGCGAGGCCCTGCGCCGCATCGGCGAGGGGGCGGCGGCGCCTGACGGCCATGCGCCCCGACGAGCTGATGCGGGAAGCCAAGGAGATGGGGGCGCCCTACGATCTCGTTTGCCTCGTGGCCCAGACCGGCAAGCTCCCGGTGCCGAACTTCGCGGCGGGCGGCATCGCCACACCCGCCGATGCGGCCCTCATGATGCAGCTTGGGGCGGAGTCCGTGTTCGTGGGCTCGGGGATCTTCAAGTCCGAGGACCCGCCCGCCCGGGCCCGGGCCATCGTGGAAGCCACGACCCACTACAACGATCCCGATATTCTGGCCCGAGTGACCGAGGAACTGGGAGAGGCCATGCCCGGCCTCGACATCGCCACACTGGACCGCGGCGCGCTCCTTCAGCAGCGCGGCATGTGAGCAAATGTCACTTCCTCCCCGATACGCGAGGATCAAACCAGTTATCTCCTCATCGATGGGGGAGGATCATCCCAATAATCTCCTCCCCCTTGAAGGGGGAGGATGAAGGTGGGGGTGAAAAGAAGCATGAAACTCATCGGCGTCCTCGCACTGCAGGGCGACTTTGCCGCTCACCAGCGCGCCCTGGATCGCCTGGGCGTCGCCTCCCGGCAGGTGCGAAACCTTCGGGATCTGGAGGGGATCAGCGGCCTCATCCTGCCCGGCGGCGAGAGCACGACCCTCTTGAAGCTCCTGGATTCCTCGGGCCTGAAGGAAGCCATCGTGGACTTCCACCGCCAGGGGCATCCTCTCTTCGGCACCTGCGCGGGGCTCATCCTTCTCTCCCGGCAGGTCCTCAACCCGGAGCAGCCTTCCCTGGGCCTCATCGACGTCACCACCATGCGCAACGCCTACGGGCGCCAGAAGGAGAGCTTCGAGACCACCGGAGAAGCCAACTTCGGAGAAGATCCTTCTCTTCCCATGGTCTTCATCCGCGCTCCCCGCATCGTCCGCCTAGGTGAGAGTGTCACACCGCTTGCCTCCTACCAGGGGGAATGCGTGATGGCCGGCCAGGACAAGGTTTTGGTCGCTACCTTCCACCCCGAGATGACGGACGACACCCGTGTCCACCGCTACTTCCTGGACATGACCTCCAACGGGAGCCTATCCAGCTCCTGATTTTCCCATCTTGACTGAGGCCACTCACTCGACCTAGACTCTCTTCATCGTCTCAATCATTGCAGTTCTTCCCGAGACCTGGGAGGAGGATTCATGGGCGAGGACCCCGTTGCCAGACGCTCTGAGAGCCGCCTGGCTTTAGTCCGCTGTCGCGGACTTGGAAGAAAGGGTTCTCTTTACACGTTGTTGGAACTGTTATAAAAGTGCTACCAGGGCTAGGCAGTTATTACCTGAGCTATTCAGAAATCAGAGGGAATTATGCCGAAGAACATCCTCAGGAGTTAGGCTCCCGAATACGATGACATCTACGAGTGACATTCAGGCGCTGTTCGAGGAAGTTCGGAAGCGGTGTGGCGTGATTCAAGCGTGCTTGCCCAAACGAAATGACCCGGTCTCGATATCTCTTAAAGCAAAGATTCCGTTTAAGGCCCTTGAATACAGGGAGGCCTTGATCTGGAGAGCGAGCGAACTAGCCAGTACTGCTTGCCGGCTACTGGAGGAGGGCGAGTTAGCGGCCGGAACCTTACTGGTGCGGGGGCTGATGGAGACCAGCGCAGCATTGTGGTTCCTTAACCGAAAGATCAAGGATGTTGTGGACGGCCACAGGGTCGGATCCATAGATGAGGATCTAATGCGCCTCTTGATGGGCAGTCGAACGGACCTTACCACCTACGAGTCATTCAACGTCCTGACTCTTGTGGACAAGATAGCCCAAGAAATCCCTAGCTTCCGCCGCGAGTACGAGGCGTTGAGTCAAATTGCCCACCCAAACTGGTGTGGAACGATGATGCTCTATTCCAGACCAAATACAGAGAAGATCTGGACGGATTTCGGAAAGCACGTGCGGGACAATGAGTCGGTGGTAAAAGTGGGCCTAATTAATTTGAATGCCGGGCTCCAGATATTCGAGTATGCCTATAACCAAATTGTGGATCTGATGCCCAGATTCATAGAAATCTGCGAAAAAGCTCTCGATGACTCAGTTGAAAGCGCGCGCTAACTCGCTCGGGTCCTGGCGTGAAGATCGATTCCGCAATAGTAGAGGTGCCGTTTGGTTTAGAATCACGTTTGGGGGCTCCTCTTCTCCGTAGTGTGGGCAAACACGAGCATACCAGGCGGCATGCTTGCCAAGGGGCCTCAATGAGTATCAGCTTGCTGCAGGTGACGGAGGCCGAGCAATCGATGGGCTGCAGCGGCTGAGTACCAAGTTAGACAGACACAGCGTTGATGGTGACACTCGAGAGGATCGCAAACGCGATGACTCAGCCGAGAGTATTCATTAGCTACAGTCACAAGGACAAGCTGGTTGCCAAATACCTCGCCGCCCATCTACAGGAACGCGGAGCGGAGGTATGGGTTGATGAAGGCGAGATCTTGGTCGGGGATTCATTGCTTGCCAAAATAGCTCAAGGTGTCCAGCGGGCCAGCTTCGTTATAGCCATTATCTCCCGGAACTCGATCGGTTCTCGGTGGGTAAGGAAGGAGCTTGCTATCGCGATGCACAAAGAGGTCTCCGGTAGGAGAGTAGTTGTGCTTCCAGTAAGGGTCGATGACTCCGGGCCGCCCAATTTCCTGAAGGACAAGCTCTACTGCGACCTCTCAGCAGACGCCATCGACTGGAATGCAGAGTTGTCACGCCTCTTCCGGTCGCTTGGGCTCACCTCAGGCGCTCATGGAACTCTCGCGGAGAACACACCGCTCCCACTCTCGTTGACAATCCCGGCGGTCTTCAGCCAGCACAGAATCCTAGAGAGTAACTGCTGGGGGTTCGGTCACTTTGTGGCCGACGACGTCTGGACTGGTGGCATCTATATCCCTGTTCGTCAACGGGCCTTAGGGCGTGTTCTGGCGGAGACACCCGCTCCCCTGAGTCGAAGCGTCCCCCGCCGCATCAAAGCCCCACCTACCAGCAGGGTTCTGACTCTCTCGGCTGTCTCGGAATACAAGCCAGGCGCAGCCCTTCGGATTAGAGGACTGGCTACATGCGACACGTTTGCCCGTCGGAGAGGCTTCTGCGCAGTCTGCTACGGCGGTGATCCAATGACTGGTGCGTTTGTCCGCCGCGCCACTCAGGTTGGCCGCTCCGCCGCCACCTCTATTTTGACGGCTCTGGAGCGCGCTCAAGACATCTCGGCTGTCACCCGGCTTTTCGAGGCCGGGCCGGCTCCAGGTCGTATGGTCCTCTCTCCGGCGGACGGTGTGGTTAGACTCGAGCGCACCGCGACCGGCACCCTGCGCATAGCCGTAACTGACGATTCTGGTGAGTGTTTTAATGTCGTGACCAAGGATGATCCGACCGTACCCGAAGGCGACCGCGTGTGGCTCGGGCAGGCCTTGACTCAGGGCGACCCCTCACCGCATGACTTGTTGCAGATGTTTGGCAATAAGTTCGTTGAACGCCATCTGGTTACAGAACTAGCTGCAGCCTTCATGCGCCAGGGGATCCGAATCCCCGAGCGCGACCTGGAGCTCCTCGTCGCGGTCATGACTTCCTACGTTAAGGTCGAGGGCGGCAATGAGCAAGACGCGTTGGTCCGACGGCATAAGGGAAAGGCACTTCCGAGGCGTAAGTTCTTCTCCACAAATAATCGTTTGTTGAGGCTAGGTCGGGAACCAATTCTCGCGAGGCCCCTGGTTCTGGGCGTAAGTGAGATCTTTCACCTGGAGCGTGCACTGGTCGCTGACTTAGCACGCAATCAGCGTAGGTGGCGTCTAATCCCTACGAGGTCCCCGGTTGTCAAGGGCAGAAAACTTACGTGACGAAAACTCTTCGCCTCAAAGAGAACAACATCCGGGGTAAATAGTTGGGTGTTGTCCGACAATTCAGGCATTATCCCTTGTCAAATAGCATCGGGAGATAATCCATGATTCGACGAACATCAGGTTCAAAAGATCCAGATATTCAGGCTTCAGCCAAGGCGCTGCGTCGAGCGGCGCGGCGGGCCAGAGAGCTTGGCATGCAGATGGGCACGCCCGTCTACGTGGTACAGCGTGGCCAAATCATTGATCTAACCAAGCAAAAGCGCTTGCGTGTCAGAATGAAGTAGCGCCGCTCGGCCCTTCATTGGGAGAAAGGTGCAAGCGCTCTCACTGACGAGGAACTCGTCGCGGCGGTATGCTCAGGAGGGGGTCTCACTGAGTAGGAGGTGCCTGGAGTCGGCGCACGCGGAGACCGTGCGCCGGCGGCAGAGTGTTAGAGACTAGAGGAAAACCTATGGACGAAGACGACAGGATCATCCCAAGTGGCCCGTTCAAGGGGAAGAAGGTTGAGTTCGCTCCCACCACGGGGATCGACATGTTTTTGGACATTGCCGAGGATTTCATGAGACGGATCTTTGATTTCGAACCGGGGAATTACCTCATCACGGATGAATCGAGTCACTCTGATTTCACAGGTCTGGACGAGATGGATATGTCGGACATCCACAAGAAGATTCGAGAGGTATATGATCTGGATCCTTCTGACGTCCCATCCGGAAATCTGCTGGAGATTTTCCTCCGGATTCACCGCAGCAAGTATGGTTCGCCGTCATAGATAAGTCCTCGATCCGACTTGGAAGAGCACGTCCATCCTGCCCTTTCCCCCCATCGAGGGGGAAGGAATTGGGTTTACAGCGGCCATCCGGCATGCTCCGCGGCGGACGGCTTGCCTCTTTCTTGTCGGGTGTCCGCCTCTGAAGTAGAGGATTAGATTTCCATATTAAGAGATTTTTCCCTGCTCGTGCTTGACATGTTGTTGAAGGCCCCTTAATATACGTATTGAGCACGTATACAAGAGAAGGGACCCGCATAATGCAAAAAAAGCTAACCATCACCGTCAATGAGAAAGTGTATGAGGGCCTGCACAAAGTTGTGGGCCGCCGTCGCATTAGCCGGTTTATCGAAGAGTTGGTCCGTCCATACGTCCTGAACCGGGAGCTTGAAGCCGCCTATCAGCAGATGGCCAAGGACGAGGCACGCGAAGCAGAGGCTTTGGAATGGTCAGAGGCCACGGTTCGAGATGTCGGCGATGAAACGCGGTGAGGTGTGGTGGGTGAACTTCGAAGCGGCTGTTGGTGGCGAGATTCGCAAGAAACGACCAGCAGTTATTATCAGCAACGATGCCTCAAACAAATATCTGAATCGTATTCAGGTTATACCACTGACGAGTAATGTTGATCGACTCTATCCAAGTGAAGCGCCTGTCACGCTGAAAGGCAAGCGGAGCAAAGCTATGGCGGATCAACTCACGACGGTCAGCAAAGCACGATTGATAAACCGAGTGGGGAGGCTGTCTGAGATAGATATGCAGCGGGTGGAGCGTGCTGTGCGCATGCAACTTGGCCTGTCCGGCCTCATGGAAGAAATCTAACCCCTTGGTGACACTGGTATGAAGCCCATGGCATCGGAAGGAGAGACCTCAGGATCAAGCGGTACCTGGAGGAAACATGAGGCAGCCGACAAAGCCCTTTGCCCTGTGTATTGATAACACCGACTACCAAGCCTCGTTGATCGCCGGCAAGGTGTATCGGATCATCCGGGATCCGAAAGCGGCCAAGGACGATTTGGTGCGGATTGTGGATGAGAGCGGCGAGGATTACCTCTACCACAAGAGTCACTTCGTCTTCGTTGACTTCCCCAAGGCTGTCACGAAAAAGATACTGTCGCTCCACACTACGACGGTCTAACCCGTCGTTGAACCCGCTGCGCGTTTGTGCTTGACTACATAACTGAATGGGACCCGAACGAGGGCAAGAGGCTGCGTTATGAGTACGGAAGACAAGGTACGGCTGCACCCGGGGTATGCGTTACAGGTGGCCGATTTGATGGCTCCAGTGGAGATAGCGGAAGACTTCACGCTGGGCGATTTGTGCCGGATCATTGACCACTTCGAGGAAATGGACCGCGAGACCTTCTCCGCCTTACTCCAATGTCCTCTTGAACCGTTTCTGGAAGAATGTCTGCGGCCACGGGATGCTGGCACTGAGCCCGGGTCCGACTTGCACTATATTCGCCTGTTCTGGGAATGCGAGTACGATCTGCGCACCGAGACCCGCTGGCCGCCCGTCACCTCCTTGTGGCTGCACGTCGACGGCGTCGGCGATATCTGGGAAGACCATCAACCGGGAGGACGCTTCTACGAGGAAGGGCGGGATTGTAGCCAGTGCAACCGCTATGCCGTCGAGATGACGCCCCTGTATGCCCTGCGCCACCTGCCTCTGCGGATCGATCCCGTCATGACGGTGCGACCGAGTCTTACCCTGGAGTCCCGCCACACGCCTCTGGACATTCCTGCTCCCGATGTGACCTTGCTGCAACTGATTCACGCCCTGTTTTGGGAGTTGTCGTTCTTCGGCACGCCGGAAGAGCGGGATGCCACGCGTGATGAACTGCGCCAACAGGTCAAACGGATCGACGCCGGTGAGGAACGATTGATCCCATTGGAGGAGTTCCGGAAAAAATTGGACGAGGAGACATCTTGAGTGCTCAGCAGGTAGGTCCCGACTATTCCATGTTGGTGACCTCCCCGGTCAGTCTTCATGCATCCTCCGGGCCGACATGCCGTACCCAATCCTTGCAGGCAAAGGTTGGGACGGGGAAGAACACCCCCATCCTGACCTTCCCCACACGCCCAGAGGGTACCCGGGGGGAAGGAATTGAAGTGGATGCAAAGGTACATGATCCTGGCACGCCGAGCGATCCCGCAGTACCATAAGGGCTGTCTGGTTTCGAATCTCATGTGCGGAAGGACGACAAGGGCGGCCTATTTTGCTGCAGCCGGTGTGACGGTGGTGCCGCATGACGAGGCGCTGAGCTGGACGGCGCCCCAGCGGTCAGTTCCCTGGGCGAAATAGTATTGAAACAAACATATCTTAGCTACAGACTGCTCTTCCGGCCTTGACTCCGGGTTTTCTTTTGATCTACAGTAGTTGTGCTCTTAACTCCCGATGAAAATCGCCCACCGGAATTGGTCTGCTCCAGGAACCATCTGTTGTACTCTGGCGGTGCAGAGGTGGGAAGGGGTAGGGGGGGACGGAACAGGGGGGAAACCCGATCAGGCGAAAGGAGGCAGAAAAATGATGAAGAAATGGATCGCGTTGCTGAGCCTCATGGTGCTGGCGGTGGTTGCGTCACCCGGCGGAGCCCAAGCGCAGGAGACTGTAAAGTTCGGATTTCTGGCGTCGTTGAGCGGGCCCTTCACGATCTGGGGGGTGCAGGTGCGGGACGGAATGAAGATGGCCGTGGACGAGTTGAACGAAAGGGGCGGCGTGCTCGGAAAGAAGGTTCAGCTGGTGGAGCGCGACGACAAAAACAACCCGAATGAGGGGATCACGGCGTTCCGGTACCTGGTCGAGCAGGAACGCGTCAGCGGCAGGGGGAATGATTTCGAGCGACGTGGGCCTGGCCGTCTCCCGGGAGGCGGAGTCCCTGAAGGTCCCTCACTTCCTGACCATGTCGGGCTCCCATGAAATCCTCAAGAAGAACAGCCGGTACACGTTCCGGACGTGTCTGCCGGCGGCGCCGGAGAACATGGAGGCCGTCGCCGCCCTGATCAAAGACAAGAAATACACCCGGGTCGGCGCCATCATCGCCGACTATGCCTGGGGGCATTCCCTCCGGGAAGCTCTCGAAAAGCACATCAAGCCCATGGCGGGCGTCAAGCTGCAGATCGAGGTGGCTCCGGTTCCCGAGAAGGACTTCACTCCCTACCTGAGAAAGCTCCAGGCTTTCGATCCACAGCTCATCGTTGCCACGGGTCACCCCCCGGGAAATCCCACGATCACCCGGCAGGCGATCGAGCTGGGGATGAAGGCCCAGGTCATCGGATCCTGGTACCCCACGGAGTTCATGGTGCAAAGGGTGGGAGAGCTGATGTTTGGACGCTTCGTGGATTATTCCTGCGTCGACCTTGAAAGCCCGGCGTACAGGCAACTGGCGGAAAAGTTCCATGCGATCTACAAGCGCCTGTTCGACAACAACGCCTTCTCCGGCTACGTGATGGTCAAGATGGTGGCGGACGCGGCCCAGAAGGCCAAGTCCACCGACCCGAAGGTCGTGGCGGATGCCATCCGGAAGGGAAAGTTCACGCAGCCGGGCTACGGCTGGCCGCTCTCGTACACGGAGTGGGGGGAGATGAAGGAGGCCAGGCCGATCCTGTACACTTACGAGAAGGGAAACCCCGGGCCGATC
>JACPSX010000240.1 GCA_016193065.1 Candidatus Tectimicrobiota bacterium
ATGCGGATGCATCCCTCGGGCAACTTGATCGTGGAGGGCCGGGTGAAGGATCTCATCAACCGGGGAGGCGAGAAGATCAGCGCCGAGGAGGTCGAAAACCTGATCCTGAGCCACCCCTGGGTGAAAAACGTCGCCTGCGTGGCCATCCCGGACCCGATCCTCGGCGCGCGGATGTGTGCGTGTGTCATGTTGGAGCCGGACAAAAGCCTGACGCTGGAGGAGATGTCGAATTTTCTGTTGCAACGGGGCATCGCCAAGTTCAAGTTGCCGGAGCGCCTGGAGGTCTTCGCAGAGCTACCCCTGGTTCCCGGATTTAACAAGGTGTCGAAGCGGGATTTGCGTGATCTGGTGAATCAAAAGCTCCAAGCTGAGCAACAGGCCGCTGGCGGCAAATAGATACTCCGCCAGGATCTGGAGGGAGCTATCCCCGTTTCCCTGACACGTTCTTAGGGTGTAGTGGGCGCCAGAGGACGGGGAGAGAATACACAATCATTACCCACGGAAGGAGGCCGCACCATGCGTTCGTTCATCGCGACAGCGCTACGCTCGGGGATCCGGTCGGCGGTTTTCACCCTGTTCGTCGCCGGATTGATTCTGGTCAGCGGTGTGGCGGTTGCCCAAGAGGCCAAGCCGTTTAAGATCGGAGTTCTGGCGCCGCTGACGGGCCCGCAGACTCAACTCGGCCAGAACCTCGTCGCCGGGGTTCGCTTTTTCTTCCAGCAGCGCCCTGCTATCGCCGGGCGTTCGGTCCAGCTTGTGGTGGAGGACACCGTTTCCCAGCCGGGACAAGGATTATCCAAGGCCCGAAAGCTCCTGGATCTCGATCGGGTGGACATCGTGATGGGAATTGTAAACAGTGCCGTCCTGGACGCGGTGCAGGGCATGATCCTGGGACGGCGTGTGCCGCTCATCGTGACGAACGCCGGCTCCGACGGCTTTACGAAGGGCAGCGTGAACCGCTATGCCTTCCGCGTCTCCCACACCAACTCCCAGAACAACCTCGCGTTAGGGTGGTACGCCTACGAAAAGCTCGGGTACCGGAGGGCCGCCGTCCTCACCTATGACTTCATCGCGGGGGTCGAGCACGCGGGCGGCTTCAAGAAGACCTTCACGGAGATGGGCGGCACCATCACGCAGGAAGTGAAGGCGCCCCTGGGCACGAGTGATTTCGGCCCTTATATTTCTCAGATCCGAACGGGTGAGATCGATGTCCTCTACGTCTTCCTGGCCGGGGCCGACGCGATCCGCTTCATGCAACAGGCGGACAGCTTCGGGTTGAAGAATCGCACCAAGATCATCGGACCCGGTTTTGTTGCCGATGATCTGATCCTGGCGGCCCAACGGGATGCCGCGGTGGGTGTGGTGACGGCGATCCAGTATGTGAACACCATCGATACTCCGGAGAACCGGGAGTTCACCGCTGCCTATCGCAAGGCCACCGGCCAGGAGGCAAACCTCTACGCGGAAGATGCCTATACCGCGTGCGAAGCCGTGGCGAAAGCTCTGGAAGAAGTCCGCGGGGATACAAGTGACATATCCCGCTTCGTGAACGCCCTCGAAAGCGTCAAGTTCACCTCACCGCGCGGGCCGTTCCGCTTCGATAAGAATCACCAGGCTGTCTTCACGGTCTACGTCGCGCGGGTCACGAAGATCGGGACTCAATACCGGAACACGATCATCGACCAGATTCCGGATGTGGGTCAGGACTGGTCGCCTGCCTCTCGCCCGCAACCCTCCCGTCCACAGGGTCGATAGGCGCAGATGGGAGGAGGAGCGGCTTCCCAGCTCGTTGCACAGATTCTCAACGGCCTCTCCTTCGGCATGCTCCTCTTCCTGGTGTCGAGCGGCCTGACGGTCATCTTCGGGTTGATGCGGGTGCTGAGCCTTGTCCATGGATCGCTCTATCTGTTCGGCGGCTACCTGGCCTTCACGGTGCAGCGCGCCACCGGGAAATTCCACCTGGCGTTGATCGTCGCCGTGCTGGGCTGCAGCCTGCTCGCCTGGGTCATCGAGCGTCTCTTGCATCGCCAGCTCTACGTGGGGCTGCAACTGAACCAGGTGCTGCTCACCATGGGGCTGGCGTTTGTCATCGGCGATTTCGTCCTCTGGTATTGGGGAGGAAACCCCCAGACCGTGACCCCTCCTGAGATCCTGCGGGGCTCTCTATCCCTGGGCTTTGGGATCGTCTATCCGCGGTATCGTCTGCTGATCATCGGGATCGGGCTGGCAATTGCCGCCTTGTTTCATCTGGTCTGGGATCGCACCCGCCTGGGGGCCATTCTGCGGGCCGGTGTGGACGACGCGGAGATGCTGCGCGGTCTGGGGGTGCGAATCGGCATCGTGTTCACTGCGGTCTTTGCCGGCGGAGGCGCTCTGGCCGCCTTCGCGGGGACGCTGGGCGGGCCGTTTCTGGGGGTCTATCCCGGGCTGGATTTCGAGGTGATCCTGCTCTCCGTTGTGATCGTGGTCGTGGGAGGGGTGGGAAGCCTGACGGGTGCGTTTCTAGGGAGCATCGTGATCGGGCTGCTGGACGCCTTCAGCAAGGCGTACTTCCCCGTCTTCTCTTACTTTGCCATGTTTGGACCCATGATCCTCATCCTGGCCTTCAAACCCACCGGACTATTTGGGGCGGATCGGACGTGAGCCGCCGTTATTGGATCCCCGCAGTCGGTCTCGGGCTGCTCTTCTTGTCGGCTGTCCCTACTCTCTTGCCTCGGTACGCGATCGATCTCATTGCCCAGGGGATGATTTTTGCCATCGTGGGGATGGGCCTCGACATCCTGGTCGGGTACCTCGGATTGCCGTCGCTCGGTCATGCGGCCTTCTTCGGTCTGGCTTCTTACGGACTCGCGATACCCGTGACCCGGTTAGGGTGGGCGCCGTGGGCGGGTGCCGGCGTTGGGCTCCTGACGGCGGCGGTCGCGGCTGCCCTGTTCGGCTTGCTTGCCGTCCGCTGCCGCGGGGTTTATTTCTTGGTATCTACCCTGGCCTTCGGCCAGGTACTCTGGGGGGGCGCCGTCAAGTGGACTTCCGTTTCTGGAGGATACAACGGGATCCCGGGCATCCCTCGCCCGTCTCTTTTCGGCTGGAGCCTCTGGGAGCCAGACGCGTTTTATTATTTCGTTTATGCTGTGTTTGTCGTGGTCGCGGCCATGCTTGTCCTCTTCGTCCTGTCGCCCGTCGGTAAGATCCTGACGGGGATCCGAGAAAGCGAATCCCGGATGCGGGTTCTCGGCTACCGCAACCAGCTTTACCGCTATATGGCCTTTTCTCTATCCGCATTCGTCACGGGGATCGCCGGGATTTTGATGGCATACTTCAACACCTTCGTCGGACCCGACAGCCTCCACTGGAGTCTGTCCGCCCAAACGCTGCTCATGGTGATCCTGGGAGGGGCGGGAACTTTGCTCGGTCCTGCTGGAGCGGGCATTCTGCTCGTGGTGGCCCAGAACCTCATCAGCAACGTTACGGAGCGTTGGACCATGGTGTTGGGACTTCTCTATGTCGCGACCATGTTGTTCGCGCCGAGGGGGGTGCTTGTACTGCTCCGAGGGCTGCTGGCCCAGCGCCGGCCGTCCAGTTGAGCAGGATGCCCGCTCATCAACGCCGATCGGGGGAAGCATGACCGCGCTGTCCGTCGAGCAGATCTCCTGCCATTACGGCGGGCTGAAGGCTTTGGATAGCGTTTCGTTCAGCGTGGCTGAAGGCGCGAGACATGTCATCCTCGGGCCCAATGGCGCCGGCAAGACAACGCTCTTCGACGTCATCACCGGTGAGAAGTCCCCGTCGTCGGGACGAATCATGCTGTTCGGCCGCGATGTGACAGGGCTCAGGTCGGACCGGCGGGCCTGGCTTGGCCTGGCACGGACCTTTCAGATCACCAACTTGTTTTGGGACCTGACGGTCGAGGAGAACGTCCTGCTGGCCTGTCTCGCACAAGAACAATCACGTCGGGTCTTCTATCGCCCGGCAGGCTCCTTCCCTGATCTGGTGGCAAAGACTCGATCTTTACTCGAGGAGTTTGGCCTGGGGAAGCTGGCGAAGGTGAAGGTTCGTTCCACTTCTTATGGCGAGCAGCGACAACTGGAGATCGTGATCGCCCTGGCTACGCAGGCCAGGCTGATACTCCTGGATGAACCCACCGCCGGTCTTTCCGGGGAAGCAACGAAACTTGTGACCCGTCTGACCGGGAATCTTCCCGCTACGATCACGGTGCTGCTGGTGGAGCACGACTTGGATGTTGCTTTCCAGGTGAGCCAGACGGCGACCGTGCTTCATCAGGGGAAGCTGATCGCGCACGGACCCATCGAGGAAGTGCGCGCGAACCCAACGGTGCGGCAGATCTACCTGGGGAGAAGATAGGCGGGCTGCGGAGGGTACAGAGTAATGGCAGCCGTTCAGTTGGTCCTTCAAGCGCAGGATGTCCATACGTACTACGGTCATAGCCATGTCCTGCAGGGCGTTTCCCTCCAAATTCTCGAAGGTCAGATCGTCGCATTACTCGGGCGTAATGGGGTCGGCAAAACCACGTTTGTCCGGTCTGTTATCGGATTTACCCCGCCCTTGCGCGGCCGGATTTCGCTCTTCGGGCGGGATGTCACCCGGTTGTCCCCCGAGCGGCGAGCCCGCCTGGGCCTGGGGCTCATTCCGCAGGGACGGCGAGTTTTTCGAAGCCTTACCGTAGAGGAGAACATCGAGGTCGCAGCACGAGGCGAGGGGGGCACTTCCCTGCAGGATCTCATGGAGATTTTCCCAAACCTGAATGAACGGCTCCGCGTGAGGGCGGGAAAGTTGAGTGGCGGAGAGCAGCAGATGGTCGCTATTGCACGGGGCTTGCGGACCACGCCGCGCTTGCTTCTCATGGATGAGCCTTCCGAAGGCCTCGCACCCTTGTTGGTCCAGAAGCTGACGGAGCTGATCCGCCAGATCCGGGCCGACGGCGTCTCCATCCTTTTGGTTGAGCAAAACCTTCCGTTGGCCCTGGAGGTGGCCGATTTCGTCTACATTATGGAGCGAGGACGCGTGGTGTATCAGGGGCTTCCGGAACAACTGGCCAGGGACCTGCAGGCGCAATCGGCGTTCCTGGGAATCTAACAGGCTTACTGAGAAGGCGGGGTTTCGCCCCGAGGTTCGCGCCAAGATCCTCAAAGAAAATGCGCGAAGGGGGAGAAATCGTGAAGATGCAGAGTAAAGGTCGTTGGCCGGAGTCCCGCTCCCAAATGGTCAGAATGAATCCCAAAGCACCATATCGACCCTGCTGTTCGCAATACCTCTGTTTTTCCTCAATTTAGAGCATGCGACCTATGAAAATGATATGCCTGTCTTATTCCACCTTCGCCCGAATCCCCGTAAATTTTAACGCATAAGAGGGGGAGCTCCAGAGCTAGGGATCGAGCAGCAGAAGGATCGCACACGTGACCCGGGGGCAAGAGAGCGGTGATATGCAAGGACCAGATCGGGAGAATTTCCTAGAAAGCATTCTTCGCATCGGGCAGGAAGAACGCCAGGGGGTCTTTGCCGTAGACCGCAAGGACCGCATCGTCCTGTGTAATGCGATGGCTGCCACCCTCATCGGTGCCAAGCCGGAGGATGTGATCGGCAAGCACTGCTACGAGGTGTTTCTCGGGCAGGACCGATTTCATAATCTCTTCTGTTATGCCCACTGCCGGCTGTGGGCCCTGGTTCGGGAGGGCTACCCAGTCCACCCATTCCTTTTTGTCCTCAAGCGGCCGGACGGCCGGATGGTATGGACCAAGACGCGGATCTTCATGGCCTCTGCCCGGGAGGGGGATGAGCAGCTCATGGTTCATATCCTGCGGGTTATCCCTTACCCCGCCCGGGCCGGGCGGCGCAAGGGCCCTCTACTCGCAAGACCTAAATAATTAAGGAAGGCGACTGTCTATGTTCCCAATACGTTCTCGTAAGGAGATTGCGCCAAAAACGGTCCTCCTGCACGTGGAGGCTCCCCTGGTGGCCAGGAAAGTCGAGCCCGGTCAGTTTGTTATCGTGCGTGTCAATGAAGAAGGGGAGAGGATTCCCCTGTCGATCTCCGGTTGGGATCGCCGGGCGGGTACGATTCGCTTGGTGGTCCAGGGGGTGGGACGGACCAGCTACGAGATTCTGGATCTCCAGGAAGGCCAGGGGTTTCAGGATGTGGTGGGCCCTTTGGGGAAACCAACGGAAATCAAGTTTTACGGTACCTGCGTCCTCATCGGTGGAGGATACGGGGGCGGGGCCATCATCCCTATGGCTGAGCGCTTGAAAGAGTTGGGCAACACGGTCATCGGAATCTTGGGAGCCCGCTCCTCCGAGCTTCTGATCATGGCGGAGGAGCTGAGCCAGGCTTGCCATCAGTTGCACATTTCCACCAACGACGGCAGCCGCGGGGTCAAGGGAATGGTCACGGACGTCCTCTCGGAGCTTCTGAAGTCCCAGGCTGTGAACTACGTGGTGGGGGTGGGCCCGATTCCCATGATGGCCGCCATTGCCGAGATGACCCGGCCCTTTCGAATTCGAACCCACGTAAGCTTGAATGCCCTGATGATGGACGGCATCGGGATGTGCGGAGCTTGCCGGGTTACTGTGGGGGGGAAAAGTTACTTTGCCTGCGTGGATGGTCCCGAGTTCGACGGCCATCAGGTCGATTTTGACGAGATTGCCCAGCGCCTCACGATCTATCGTGAGGAGGAGAAGATCGCCGCGGACCTCTACCTGCAGAGAAAGGAAACCGCGTGTCGAAGCCTAAGCTCAGTAACAAAGAGCGCATGAAAATTCCCCGGCAGCCGATGCCGGAGAGAGACCCCGCGGAGAGGGCGCGCACGTTTGAAGAGGTTCCCCTGGGTTTTTCCGAAGAAACCGCGGTTCTGGAAGCCAGCCGCTGCATTCATTGTCCCCACAACGACTGCGTGGAAGGCTGTCCGGTGGGAATCGATATCCCCGCTTTTCTCCGTCTCATTGAAGAAGGTGACTTTCTAGGCGCGGCTCAAAAAATCCGGGAAAAAAACGTGCTCCCCGCGATTTGCGGCCGGGTCTGTCCCCAGGAGCAGCAGTGCGAGAAAGCCTGCATATTGGCTCTAACTAAGAAGCCAAGCCCCGTGTCCATCGGGAGGCTGGAGCGGTTTGTGGCCGATTACGAGCGGCGCTCGGGAAAAATAGAGGTCCCCGAGGTCCCCCCGCCCACGGGATTCCGGGTCGCCGTGGTCGGATCGGGCCCGGCGGGTCTCACGGCGGCCAGCGAGCTGGCCCGCTTGGGTCACAAGGTGACGATCTTCGAGGCCCTTCACCGGCCCGGGGGGGTGCTGTTTTACGGCATTCCCCGGTTTCGTCTCCCCGGGGAGGTGATCTCGGCCGAAATTGAGAGTCTCAAGAAGATGGGCGTTGAGATCGTGTGCGATGCGGTGGTGGGGAAGTTTGCCACGATTTCCGAATTGTTTGACCTGGGATATGATGCGGTCATGATCGGCACCGGGGCGGGACTCCCCTGGTTTCTGGGGATTCCAGGTGAAAATCTGCTCGGAGTCTTCTCGGCCAATGAATTTCTCACCCGGGTAAACCTGATGCGGGCGGATCGCTTCCCCAACTCCATCACCCCGGTGCGGGTAGGCAAGCGAGTAGCCGTCATTGGAGCCGGCGATACGGCCATGGATGCGGCCCGCACGGCTCTGAGGCTGCGGCCGGAGAGCGTGACCATTTACTACCGGCGCTCCCGGGCCGAGGCTCCCTGCCGGGTGGAAGAGCTCGCTCACGCGGAGGCCGAGGGAGTCAAGTTCGAGTTTCTCACGAACCCCTTGCGCTTTATCGGGGACGAGGATTATCGGTTGGTGGCTATCGAGTGCCAGCGCATGGAGCTCGGCGAGCCCGACAAGTCAGGCCGGCGGCGCCCCGTCCCCACCCCTGACTCGAATTTTACGGTGCCCATCGATTCGGCCATCTTTGCCTTGGGCTTCGGGGTGAACCCACTGATTCGCCAGAGTGCCCCTGAACTGGAAGTCGACGATCGCGGAGTCTTGAAGATTGATCCCGAGAAGGGGATGACCTCTATGCTGGGAGTTTTTGCCGCTGGCGACATCGTCACCGGTGGGGCCACGGTCATCCTGGCCATGGGCCAGGCGAAGAAGGCGGCGGCCGGAATTCACCGCTATTTGATGGAGAAAAAATTAGAGGGTTCCCCTCTGGAAGCAGGCGCCTCACAGGTCTCGGGCGCTTCGGAAAACAGGGGCTAAAGCACGACGAAACGGATCCGGAGAGACCTGGAGGTCTGGGCGATGCTCAAGGACACGGAAGGGGCGAAATACATCCGGATCACTTGCCACTCCCACCTGCACGATTTGATTGTCCAAATCCTGGATAATTTCGGTGAGAGCGAATATACGACGTGCTCCCGGGTCTGCGGCACCGATGCCGACGGCAGGCACTTCGGCACGGCTGTGTGGCCCGGCAACGAGGAGGTTTTTTCGATCCTGGTGTCTGGCGCATTGGCCCGTCCTCTGTTCGACAAGCTGGTGGAATTCAAGAAAAGCGACCCGGCCTATGCCAACATGAGGATTGCCGTGATTCCTGTGGAACGATGTGGTTGATGTAGGGACGAAGTAACCGATGCACTCTCCTCCCTTAAAACTCGTCTTCTGGGAAAGCACAGTGGGCTGCAATCTGGAATGCCGGCACTGCCGGCGGCTGGAGGTCAGCAAGACCCTGGCTCGCAGCGATCTGACCACCCAGGAGGCCTTCGCGTTCGTTGAATCCCTGTCCGAGATGGGGCGCCCCATCCTGGTCCTGAGCGGGGGCGAGCCCCTGTTCCGTCCCGACATTTTCGAAATTGCCCGCTATGGGGGGCGACGGGGGATTCCCGTGGCTCTGGCCACGAACGGAACCCTCGTGGACCGGCAAACCGCAGGCCAGGTGCGGGCCGCGGGGATTCGCCGAGTTTCCGTGAGCCTGGACGGGGCGGACGCCGAAACCCACGACCGTTTTCGGGGGATTCCGGGGTCCTTCGATGCGGCGCTAAGAGGGATTCAGGAGCTACGCGGGGAAGGAATCAGCGTACAGATCAACAGCACCGTGGCCCGCCACAACGTGGAGCAGAGGGAGGACCTGTACCGTCTCTGCGTGGGTTTGGGGGCCGATGCCCTGCACATTTTCATGCTGGTGCCGGTGGGCTGCGGCGTGGAAATTGCCGATGACCAGATGCTCTCCCCGGAGAAGTACGAGGAGGTTCTCCTGTGGCTCTACCGGAAGAGCCGGGAGAAGGTTCTGCACACGCGGGCCACTTGCGCCCCTCATTATTTCCGCATCCTCAGGGAGCAGGCCCGGGAAGAAGGGCGCCGCCTTGATCTGCCGCGCCAGGGCATGGAAGCCATGACGAAAGGGTGCCTGGCGGGCTCCGGAGTCTGCTTTGTCTCCCACAAGGGGGAGGTCTTCCCCTGCGGCTATCTGCCGGTGACGGCGGGCAATATCCGGACCCAGCGCCTGCGGGAGATCTGGGAGCATTCCGCGGTGTTTGACCGGTTGCGCCACCCGGAGCTCTTGCAGGGGAAGTGCGGTTTGTGCGAGTATATCAAAGTCTGTATGGGGTGCCGGGCGCGGGCCTTCTCAGAGACCGGAGACTACATGGCGGAAGAGCCCTACTGCATCTACACGCCGAAGGTCCAGAGAGAGACGGACTTGTCCTCTTTGCCGGAGTATTGAGAAGGTTGGGTCTCGAAAGGAGGTGAAAGAGAACCGGAGACCTTGAGCAAACGGGGTCGGGAGGGGAACTGACCTTAATGCTGAAAAGGAGAACGGGGGCATGAAAAAGCGGTTTGTACTTTTTGCCGTCTTGTTGGTCTTTGCGGCCCTCTCGATGTGGAAGGTGGGAGGGTACGCCCAGGACTCAGGTGTCCTGACCGCCAAGAAAGTTGCCAAAGGGCCGGTGCTGGACGGAAAAGTGGATGCGCTCTGGAACCAGGCCAAGGCGATCAAGATTCCTGTGTCCGCGGGTGCCAATTTCCCTCCGAATGGCAGCACCACAGTGACCTTGAAGGCTGTTTACACGGACACGGATGTTTACTTCCTGGCCCAATGGGGCGACAAGACCCGCAGCTACCAGCGCTCCCCCTGGAAGAAGCAGGCCGATGGCTCCTGGGCGAAGCTTAAGGACCCCAACGACAAGGGGGGGGACAACAACAAGGTCTACGAAGATAAGTTGTCCGTGATCTGGAACGTCAGCGCCCCGGCGTTTGAATCCGCGGGGTGCATGGCCGCCTGCCACGCCGGGGAGGCCGGGAAGCCTTACGGGAACATGTACACGGCGAATCCGGGGGAGCTGGGAGACATGTGGCACTGGAAGGCGGTGCGCACGAACCCCGTGGGGCAGATCGATGATCAGTACCTGGATAACACTCCATACGACAAGGACAAGTCCCCGAATGCCGGGAGAAAGACCGACCCCAAGACGGGGGGCGGATACGTCGATAACCAGACCGACGACAAGAAGATGCCCAAATTCGCTGCCAAGGGGAACAAGCCCGCTCCTCCGTACTGGATTCTGGACAAGGACAAGGAGCCCTTTGACGACTCCAAGTACAAGGCGGGGAATGAAGTCGCCGGGATCATGGTCGCTCCATTTGAGGGCGATCGTGGGGACATCAGCGCCAGGGCTTCCTGGAGCAAAGGGGTGTGGACTCTGGAGATCTCCCGCAAGCTGAAGACCGGCAGCAAGTATGACGTCCAGTTTGATGACCTGAGCAAGCAGTATGCGTTTGGCGTGGCCGCGTTCGATAACGCTTCGGTCCGCCATGCCTTTGCCGGCGGTCCGAGCAAACTGGCCTTCGGCAAGTAATTTCCCGGGCCGGCCCCCTGGACTGCCGGATTGTTTGCGGAGTGGAGAACAGAGAATTCGCGGCAAGCAATTGAGCGCAAACTCGTCGGTTGTCCGGGGGGCTATGCCCGGTGAAGTCGATCCTCATGCTCCTCCTGCGGCCTTGACCTTATGAGCAGCCTGATCCTGCGCAAGCTAGTCCTGGCCTTTTTGCTGGTCGTCCTCCCGGAAGCTCTCATCCTGGGTGGGGTGAGCTTTTACGCCCAAAGGGAGCTCGTCAACATTGCCCGCCAGCTTGAGGAAATCAGCCGCTCCCTGGAAGCCACCCGCGCTTTGAATCTCTCCTTGGCCGAGCTCTCGGATCCGATCAATAGCTACCTTCTCCAGGCGGACCCGGGGGCCGAGGTCCACTTTGCCCTTCTCATGCAGGGCGTACAAAACCAGTTGCAAAGCTGTGGTACGGCCCTTTGCCACGAGGCCAGCAAACGGCCCGGGGAGATGGTCAACGTCATCTCTCCCGACATTGCCCGGGTGAAGAAATTGGCCGATGAACTTTTTTCTCTGTCCGATCCCCTGCGCAGTCCCGATGGGATCGAAATTATGACGCGGATTATGCGCG
>JACPSX010000172.1 GCA_016193065.1 Candidatus Tectimicrobiota bacterium
ACGGAGGGGATCCGGCCGGGAGTCATCGCCTGTTCCCATCACCTGGGACGCTGGCGTCTGTCGGATGAAGGGGGGACCGATCGCTGGGCTTCGGCCCTGGTCTCCATTACACGAGAGGAGAGTTCCTGGTTCCTGCGCCAGATCAAAGGGGCGGGGCCCTTCCCGAGCGAGGATCCGGATTCGCAGCGGATCTGGTGGGAAGAGGCCGGCGTGCACCAGAATCTCACCTTCGCCGTGCAGCCCGACCCGGTAAGCGGCCAGCACTGCTGGCACCAGAAGGTGCGTGTGGAGCGAGCTCGATCGGAAGACCGCTACGGCGATGTGCGCGTCGACACGAAGCGGGCTTTTGAAGTCTACAAACGCTGGCTCGCGATGACCCGGCCCGCCCCCGGACCCGGGAACCTGCGCCGTCCCCTTTGGCTGTTGCGCCCCCTGAAGCCCACGCCGGAGGCTTACTGTTGCAAAACAGCCCGGACGGGAGACTAATTAGCGCACTTCGCCCGCCGCAAGGGCGGCGGTTGGTTGGGCGCGGGGGCCGCACGCCTGACAGGACGCCAGTGGGCCGGATCCAAATCTGATAGCGAGGCTGATATGAGAACCGACTACGCCTTCGAGATGTCCGCGGCCAACCTGCGGTTCGGCGCGGGCGCCACCCGTGAGGTCGGGATGGACCTGGCCGAGCTGGGCGTCCGCCGAGTCATGGTCCTCACCGACCCGAATCTGAAGGACCTTCCCCCGGTGCACACGGTGCGCGAGTCGCTCCGACGGGAGAAGATCGATCAGGCCCTGTTCGACGGCGTCCGTGTCGAGCCCACCGACGTGTCGTTCAAGCAGGCGGTCGACTTCGCCGTTGAGGGCGGGTTCGATGCCTTCGTGGCCGTGGGCGGCGGCTCCACGATCGATACAGCGAAGGCCGCGAACCTCTACAGCACCTATCCCGACGACTTCCTGGTCTATGTGAACGCCCCCATCGGTGCGGCGAGGCCGGTGCCGGGGCCGCTCAAGCCCCTGATCGCGGTCCCTACCACGGCCGGCACGGGCAGCGAGACTACGGGCGTGGCCATCTTCGATCTCTCGGATCAGCACGTCAAGACCGGCATCGCGCATCGGCGGCTGAAACCGACCCTCGGCATCGTCGACCCGGAGAACACCCGCATCATGCCCCCGATCGTGGCGACCTGCACGGGGCTGGACGTCCTCTGCCACGCGCTTGAGTCCTACACGGCCATCCCCTATGTCCGGCGGCCACTTCCGGAGCGTCCGATCCTTCGGCCCGCCTACCAGGGCTCGAATCCGATCAGCGACATCTGGGCGCTGAAGGCCGTCGAACTGGCGTCGAAACACCTCATTCGCGCCGTTGCGGATCCCGGCGACGACGAGGCCCGAAGCGCCATGCTGCTCGCCTCGAGTATGGCCGGAATGGGCTTCGGCAGCGCCGGCGTGCATCTCTGCCATGGAATGTCCTATCCGGTTTCGGGCATGGTTCGCGACTTCAAACCGAAGGGCTTTGTCTCCGACCACCCGATCGTGCCGCACGGACTGTCGGTCTTTCTTACCGCGCCCGCCAAGGTTCGCGATCCCGAGACACAGGCAGGACCCCTGCTGGCGGACCGTCTCGTGGCACTGATGAAGCAGCTTGAGCTGCCCAACGGCCTCAACGCGATCGGCTACACGGAAGATGACATCCCGGCCCTGGTCACGGGCACGCTGCCGCAGCAGCGGATCACCAAGCTGTCGCCGCGGCCGGCAGGAAGGGATGAACTGGCCGCGCTGTTCAGGCATTCGATGCGCGCCTGGTGACCTTTCGCGGCTTCGGACTATGAACTTTTCTGTGGGGTGCGGCGCAACCTGGCTGTGTTGCTCAAGGCCCAGTGTCTGGTGGGGGCTTGGAAATGTTCTTGAGATAAGGAATCAGCCCATCCGAAGAAATGATATCGAGAAGGAATTCCGGTATCGGTATTCCTTGATGTGCTTTTCCGGAATTCAAATTCTCAATTTTGCCATTGACAAGATCTATTTCTAGCTCATCTCCTTCATTCACCCCAGCGCTTATTCCCCGGCACTCTATGAGAGGAAGGCCGACATTGATCGCGTTCCGATAAAATATTCTCGCGAAGAATTCCGCGAGTATCACGTTCACATTTGCTGCCTTTAAAGCCACCGGCGCCCACTCTCTCGCTGAACCTCCCCCGAAATTCTTTCCTGCCACAATACAACCGCCGCCTGACAGCTTTTGCAGAAAAGCGGGGTCATAATCTCTTAAGGCGATTTTTGCCAACTCCTCAGGCTTCGTTGAAGTCACGTATTTGCTTGAAGTAATCGAATCCGTGGTCACATTATCTCCGTATTTCGCCCTTACCACGCTCCTTATGGCTAAGAGACCCATGTTTCTCCCTTCTGCGATTGTGCAAGGCTCTGCCGGAACTATCGCTGATGATCTTTGCCCGCCTCGAGCCTCGGCCGCCGCCGGCCTTTCTCTATAAAGATGGCTTCATCCTAATTTCTCTACTATGTGCAAATACTCTATGTGCTGCTGACTTGAAGATTGAACTTTTTTTCCAATTCGTTTATCTTTTCAATCCCCATGAGCCCGGATATCTCGCTAAGGGAAACCATCTTTGAGAGAGACTCCTCTATTGAGCCATTCTCTTTAAATTCTCTCAGCACACTCCTGAAAGCGACAGGGGCAACCTTAAACAGCACCTGTACAATCGCCATGTTAATTCCCAATTCCTCCAGGCCAGGTCTTGTAAACATCCCCATCTTGGCCGACGGCGGCAGTATGGCTGATGACACCCATCCATCAATGCTCCGCCTTATCTCTTTCAATTCATCTATATTTTTCGGAGTTTCAACTGTAATTATATCGGCCCCCGCTTCCCTGTAGATCTTGGCCCGGCGGATCGCCTCCTCCAAACCGTAAACCGAATTCACATCCGTCCTGGCCTTTATTACCAGCCCTGATTCGGATGCTTCCCGGATAGCCTTAATCTTATAGGCCATTTCTTCCGCGCTTATGAATTCCTTCCCCCCAAAGTGTCCGCATTTCTTCGGGAATACCTGATCCTCCAGATGGATCCCTGCCGCCCCTGCAATTTCCAGTTCTTTTACCGTCCTCCAGACATTCAGGGGGTTGCCATAGCCGGTATCTGCGTCGACCATTACGGGAATATCCACACAATTCGCCATATATTTGGTCATCATCACCATTTCACTCATCGTGACCAGTCCAACATCAGGCTGCCCTAGTAAGCTCGCCGCAACTCCAAAACCCGTCAACCAGATAGCCTCAAAACCCTCCTTTTCAACCACCTTCGCGGAAATACCATCATAAGCAGCGACCATAATTAGCATCTGTTTTCTGCTCAATAATTCTCTCAACCTTCTTGCCATTTCGGCCGATTTTCCCATTTTCATTCCTCCTGTTGGTAGAGGGCGCCGGCTAGTTTCTAAGACCCAACTCTTTCTGGGCCATTTCCAGGTACTTCAGATTAATAAATTTCCGATAATCCGGAAATGGCGAGGAGATCAAGCCTGCCATTTCCATGAGCACCATCACCTGTTTCATCCCTTCTGGACTTATTTCTCCATCTTGAGAGAGTGAGCCTAATTTATTCAGATAATCCAATATACGGCCTCCGATTTCCCGCTCCATCGATTCTCTTTTGACTAGGATGTCGATGGCCTTCTCTCTATTCGCATTTCCTACCAACCATCGATTGGCTCTTATCATTGCCTTCACATATCCGGTTACAGCATTGGGATTTGCAGCCGCATAATCCGTATTCACGCCAACAACCAACTGATAGACATCTTTTCCATACTCCCCGATGCCAGCGAGTTTCAAAAAGCCCTCGTCCATTGCCTTAAATCCAGCCGTTGGCGATAGAATGGCCGCATCAATCCTACCGGCCTTTAATCCCAGGTATCGTTCTCTTGTGGATCCGACCGTAAGCATAGTGTAATCAGTCTTCGCCAAGCCTTCTTCTTTTAAAATCGCTTCTGCGATTGTCGTGCTACCCCCGGGGCCTCCCGTGCCGATCATAGCCCCTTTTAGGTCCTTAACGGACCGATACTTTGGTAGCGCGACTAGACTTGAAGCGTCGTTCTTGATTACGACGGATACGATCGCGATCTTTGCTCCTTGCTTAGCTGCCAATATGGCGGCATCAGGAGCGGGGATGGCAATCGGTGTGGAATTTGCGACCACGGATTGGACTGTCACGGAACTTCTCCTGAGTTCTGTAAATTCGACGGCTAGCCCCGCTTCGGAAAAATAACCGTTTTCCAGGGCAACCAAAATTGGCCAGGAGAGCGTGCCGAGAATTTGTGTACTGCTGGCGAGCCTTGTCGCGGCGAGTGATTTGGAACTACTCAGGAGAAACAAAGAAACGAGAGTAAGTAGGACCGTTAGTACCTTCTTAAGCGTACCGGGTTTCATTCGGATCCCTCCCCTTTCACTCCCCGAGGAATTTTCTCGGATCTGTCATCTCCCCGCTCGCCGCGGACGCCGCAACCGTAGCCGCCGAGCCGAGATAAATCTGTGCCGATGGACTCCCCATCCTTCCCCGAAAATTTCTCGATCCACTACTGATGCAGACTTCCCCATCCCCCAATACACCCATATGTCCTCCACCACAGGGTCCACAACTGGAGTTGCATAGGATCGCCCCAGCTTCTAAGAACGTATCAATAATCCCTTCCTTTATCGCGTTCTGGTAAATTTCTACAGAGCCGGGGAAAATTAGAAACCGCGTATCCTTTGGGATGGTTCTCCCTTTCAATATCTTCGCCGCGATTCGTAGGTCTTCCATTCTCCCATTCGTGCACGTGCCTAGAAACGCCTGATCAACGTGTATCCCTTCTACCTCTGATATCGGCTTTACATTGTCCGGGCTATGAGGACAGGCAACCAGAGGAGTCAATTGCGAGGCGTCAATGTGGAGTGTTTGACTGTACTTGGCATCATCATCACTGCGCACAACGGTGAAGGGCATTCTTGATTTCTCCCGCACATAATCGGTCATTTTGTCATCGGGCTCGATAATCCCGTTTTTGGCTCCAGCTTCCACGGACATATTGGCTAGCGTTATACGACCATCAATGGTTAATTCCCCGATCGCCGTACCCGCAAATTCCAAGGCTTTATAGGTAGCGCCGTCAACCCCCAGCTCCTTGAGTATCGATAACATGATATCCTTGCCAAAGATTGAAGAGTTGAATTTGCCATCAATTCTCACAAGAATTGTCTCCGGGACTCTGAACCAAAGGGTCCCTTTTGCCAATACATAAACCATTTCCGTCGCGCCAATTCCGATTGCAACCGCACCAAAAGCGCCATGGGTTACAGTGTGGGATTCCACCCCCACGATTAATTCTCCTGGTCTTATATGGCCAGTCTCGGGCAGAACCACGTGCATGATTCCTCTATGAGGATAGAAATACTTAATCCCACAGTCCTTGACAAATTGATTTGTCTCTTTGACATTATCAGCTTTCCATGTTGCGCTTGGCGGCGAGAAATGGTCTATGACGACAACAACGCGCTCCACATCCCATATCCCGGCGCCGACTTCTTTCAGCCCCCTATAGATTGAGGGCGTGGTAATTTCCTGCATTAAGGCCAGATCAATATTTGCATCTATGATGTCGCCGGCCCTAACAGACTCTCTCCCCGATGCCCTGGCAAAAATCTTTTCTGTGATGGTCATTCCCATTTCATTCTTCCTTCATGTGGATCTCAGACCGCTTCATAATGCTGCTAGCCCGCTTACTGTCCCTTATGGTACTGGGAGAATTCCCCGTGGAGGCTAGCAGTTGACTCTCCAAACCTCTCCGCTTTGGATGCCGCCGCCGGACTAAGAAATGCCAAATCCACTCTAGGAAGACCTCCGCAGAGTGTCTTTACTGGATCGGAATTTCTAGACCTGGATGTTCTGGGAAAATCGCCTTCAATTGTTGAGGTTTTTATAGGATTGTCACAATAATTCGTTTGGGCCATTTTACTGGTTAAATTGCACTACCGTTTTTCCTCTCATGCTTCTCTAATAGGGTGTTTTGCTTGCTGACGCGATAACCCTTTTCCGGCTATCTCCTCAGTATCACGCACTGAACGCATATAGGCGCTTGTCAACGCCCCTCTGTCTCGCTTAAAATCTTCGCGCAGCGGCTTTTGGGAAGAATGACAACTCCAATGAGTGACAAGACCCTGCAAGCGCACGGCCTAGAGCCGCGCCGGTCGCCAGAGCCGTCGCGAATCTTTGTGTGGAGCGTGCAGAGGGGATGCCAAGAGACAACAAAGCGAAACCTCGCCCGGAGGACCGCAGAAGCCATGGACCGAAAGGGCACTGCGACGGTATGGCATGGCCGGAGGACGACAACTGCGGTGTGAGGAGCAGTGACGATGGGTGAAATTCCGGCTCATTCCCACTTCGAAGCAATCAGGGCAGTGCGTCCCGTTCGGGTGCTCCCCGACTTGTTCAGGAGCCTATCAGGAAACAGCGGTTGAGGGAGGAAACTCCATGAGGAGGTTCTTGATTCTCTTTTGCTTGTTGAGCGCGCTGGCACTGACGGCCCCTCCGGTGGAAACGCAAATGCGCGGGGGGAAGGGGTTCAAGGGCGAGGGTATGGGTGGCGGAACGATGGGTGGTGGCCCGTCCGAGAGCACGGGATCGGGACTCCGCCTGCCGCCCGAGATCGTCGGCGCCTTCGCTCCGAGAGGGGCCACGATGGAGCACATGAAGGCAAAGGGGTTTTTTGCCACCGGGCTGGAACCCGTCTACCCCAAGGAGGCAAAGTGCCTCGAGGTTGAGTCAACCTTCGGATCCTGGACTCGGAGCGACGGCAGCTATCGCTCGCGCCAGTTCTATTTCGGTTATCACGGCGGCATGGACATTCCGGCCCCTGAAGGCACTCCGATCCTGGCCGTCGCCGCTGGCACGGTCGTCCACAAGTTCGTGGGTACAGGAATCGGAGGGATCGGAGTGGTCCTGCAGCATGCGCCCCAAGATACCGGCCTGCCGTCCTGGACCTATACGGAATACAAACATCTCCGCGAGATGGCGGACGTGAAAATCGGCCAGCGGGTGGAGATGGGCGAGGTCATCGCCCACGCCGGCGACACCGGTACTAGGGGAGGGCACTACGGCGAGGCGGGATTCTCGCATTTGCATCTGTCGGCGTACTTCAGCTTACAGAAAGACTTCATAACCGCGCTGTTCTTCGCGCCCGTCGATGGCCAGTGGCTGGATCCCCTGGCCCTGTTCCGGGGACCGCCCTTGAGCTCCGCGGAGATCCACGATCTCCCCGGTGACCGGAAGAGAGTCCGGTTCGCCTACAAGACCAGCGACGGAAAGGTGGTGCCGGAAGGAGCCAAGCTCATTTGGCCTTTTGCCTGCAAACCCCGCTGACCCCGACCGTCGAATGGCAAAGCGGGGGTTCGGTTCCGAAATTTCCGGCGGGAGCTGCCCATCGACTGGTTTGTGGAATCCGTCAACCCCTGAGATTTTTTGCAGAGGTGAGCCCTGGTGAAATGGCGCGCCCTGGTCCTGTGCAGTCTCGCCTTTTCCGTCTGTCACGCCTACCGCGTGATCCTGTCCGTCCTCCTGCCTTCTCTCCAGGAGGAGTTCGGGATGAGCTACGCCTCTCTGTCGGTGTTGGCCTCCGCCTACGATTTCGGATTCTTTCTGACCCTCATCGCCGGAGGATATGCGGCGGGCCGCCTGGGCCGAAAGCGCGCCGTATGCAGCGGGCTTGCTTTGATCGGCCTGAGCAGTCTTGCTTCGGCGCTGGCGGCGCCCGGCCCTTTCTGGCTCATGGTTTATCGGGTGATCGGCGGCCTGGGGTTCAGTCTCTATTTCCCCGCGGGGTGGTCTCTTCTGGCGGGCGTCTTCCCTCAGCAGGAGCGGGGCAGAGCCTTCGGGATCCACACTTCCGGCTCGGCCGTCGGTCGGGTCTACGGCCCCCTGCTCGTGGGAGCCCTCATCGGCTGGGGGAGCTGGAGGCTACCCTTCGGGAGTTTCGGCTTTTTCAGCCTGGCGGCGGCCTTGCTGCTCCTCTGGGGACTGCGGGGATTCGAGGACTCCCGGGAGAGATCCGCTGTCCCATTCGGCAACGTGTTCAATTTGCTTTCCCGGAAGGCTTTCCTTGTGCCCTGTATTCTCAATGGCCTGGCGATGATCTACTTCATGGGCACGGTGAATTTCTATCCTCTGTTTCTCTCCCGGCAAATGGCGTTGTCCGGATCAGCCGTTTCCTGGCTCGTCTCCCTCATCTCAGTGGTGAGCCTGTTCACCAACCCGCTGGTCGGGCACCTCTCCGACAAGGTGGGGCGCCGTCGTTTGATCCCGCCGGCTCTGTTCTTCGGCGGTCTCGTCGCCCTGTCCCTGCCATGGTACGGGAAGCAAGTTTCCCCGCTGGTTTATTCGGGTCTCATCGGGCTCTCGCTCTCCGCCAATTTTTCTCTGGTGATCACCTACTTGACCGAAGTGGACCCCCAATTTGGTCATCCGCTGGCCATCGGAGTGTATAACACGATTGCGATCGGCAGCGGGTTGATCATCAACGTGATCTTCGGGGTCGTGGCCGATTTCTTCGGTCTCAACGCCGTCTTCCTCGTGATGGCTCACCTGCTGCTGGCGGGAAGCGGGGCGGCCGCCCTTCTCTTGAAGGCCCCCGCGCTTCCTCAACCGGCGGCCGATTCTCTCGGAAACGCCGGAGGTTAAATTCCCCCGGCGTCTTCTGCGGTTCCTTTCGTCGTAACGCAAGAGTATAATGGCGCCAAATCATCCTCAGATGAGATGGTATGGGGACCTGTTAGTCTTTCTCCACCAGGAGAATTCCATTTCTCCCTCGCCCCTGGGAGACTGTGTCGCAATCCACCGTTCGCCCTTCGACCGCGGGTACCCGCGAAGCGGGTACGGTTTCCAGGTGAGGACGAACGGGTGAGTGGTTGGATTTCCGTGTGTCGTCGTCCGTTCGTGGTGAGCCTGTCGAACCATGAACGGACTTATGACACAGTCTCTGGGGGGAGAGGGCAAGGGTGAGAGGGGGGTCCTATGAGCCGCGGAAAGGGGCGCTAGGGACCGTGGCACTCCTCCGTGGTGGGAGAGGAATCGATGCATGATTACGGTGAGTGCCACACCTGCGGTGAGTGGATGAAGGAGAGACGCATCAAGCAGGACTTCTGGATCAAAGGCAAACTCATTGTCATTGAGGGCTCGAAATGCGGAGAAGAAAGCTGGTCACTCAGCGACCGATGGTTCAGCGGAACGATCTGATCGGCCTCGGCAAGGAGAAGCTTGCCGAGCTTCTGGCCGAGCAGATATCGAGCCTGCCGTATCACCGGCAGAAGCAGTGGGTCCGGAGCCATCTGCCTGACAGGGCCAAAGACACGTCCGCTTCGGAGTCCCGGCGGGCCTCCCTGTTCGATGAAATCGAGGAGTTCTGCGCCCAATCCCGTTCCGGATCGTTCGTCTCCTGGGAGGACGATTATGGATGGGACGACAGATATGGCGAGAGCGGCGATCATGAGAAATTCGAAGAGTGGATCGAGCTCTTTACCGATCTCATGAAAGGGGCGTTGGAACTCACCCGGTCGGGCCGGCACACGGAGGCGGCCGAAGCCTATCGGAAGCTCCTTGGGCTTCTCAAGGAGGCCGGGCAGACCACGGACATTCTTGGCAACCACGGCGCCCCCCAGGATTCGATCGATCTGGACTTCAGCAAGGTCATTGAAGCCTACGCCCGAAGCCTTCTGGCATCGCCCTCCGGCCAAAGCGTGGACGAGGTCATCACGGAGGTCCTCCCGGTGGCAAAGAAGTACCGGTACGTCGAGGGCTTCACGGGACTGGCCGGGGCGCTGGACGTGCAAGGAAGAGAGCGGCTCAAGGAGCGGTTGTCAAGGGCAGTGGAGGAGGGGCTGAAGGCAGACCGGCCGTACTGTCCCGATGAGGTGGAGGGCCTGATCGCTCTGGCCAGGGTCGGGAAGAATCAGACCGAGGTCCTCGCTCTCAAGGAACGGTTTGCATCCCGGAACGCCGTCTATCTGCGAGAGGTTCTCTCCCATTATGAACGAAAGAAGGACTGGAACGGCGTGGCCCGGCTGGCTCAGATGGGGGTCAAGCACTTCGGCCACCATGGGGAGTTTGCCAAGGCCCTCATCAAGGCCCGCGAGGCTCTCGGGGATCCGTCGGCCGCCCAGGAGGCCCAGATTGCGCACTTCCTGCAAGAACCCGGCGCCGCCGAGTTCGCGGCGCTGAGGCGGCGGTCGGAGGCTCTTTCCAACTGGGACGCGGTGTTCGAGAAACTCCTGCGGGCCTCAGCGTCGTGGCTGAAAACCCAACTCCTCCTGGCCGAGGGCAAAGAGCGTGAGGTTTTGGAAGGAGCCGTAGGACGGCAGAGTCGGATGGATCTTGACGGGATCAAACTTGTGGCTAAATATGCCGTCGCCAGACTGTCGGAGGGAGTGGACCTCGCCGGGTTCAAAAAGCTCGAGGAGCTTCAGAAGAGGCTCACGCGGGACAAAGATGAATCGTACGACTGGCTCCGTCTGATCTTCCAGAAACCCGGAACCTTGACTCGGGGCGAGTATGCGAGCTTGGCCGGTGGCATGTACCGCCGGCTCGTTGATGTCCACCTCAACTCCGGTAAGTCCTCACGGGCTGCACCGGCCGCTCATTACTGCGCCATTGTGGCCGAGCTCTCCCGGTTACTGGACGAGCCGGGATTGTGGGCGGATCTTCTGGGGCACCTCAAGCAACTCCACGGGAAGAAACGGCTCATCTGGGAAAAACTCAAGGCTGAGGGGTGTCCACTTGCGTGACCGGTTTCGGCGGTCATCATTCGCTGACGTTCCTGGTGACACCTACCGGCTCGGGCAGGAGTAAAACATGGCCAGACCCAGGAAAACCAAGAGGGCCAGTCGCCGCCTCCGGGAACTGATCGAAGAAGCCATTGTAGACTGCTATACGGAGGACGAGGAGCACGGGGGGTTTTTGGTGATGTTTCAGGAGCACATTGCCTGCCCGTTCAAGGCGCTCGTGGTCGGGGAGGAAGTGGAGGTCCGGGACCTCGACTGGGATGGGTCCCCACAGGGGATCGTGGCCATCTGCCGGCGGAAGGGGCGTACCTACCGGGTCAACGCGACCGCCCTCGATTGGTCCGCCCGCCCACCGGTCGGCGCAGAATGGTTCGATGCCTACCGGGCCTGGCTGAAGGGCAATTGGTAGTGGAGGCATTCGAGATGAGTCGGCTGCGTTCGAAACTCCAGCTTCGACCGGCTCTTGCTTCAGGCGCAGTTCTTTTCTGCTTTGCGGAACGGTATAATAGTTGGGAGTTCCGATTGCCCAGAGATAGCTTTCGCCTGCGAGTGTGATTGACCTCTGACCAAAGGAGTCTTCACCATGTTCACCTTTTGCCGAACTCTGTCCCACCGGGCGCTGCTGCAGCTTGCGGTGCTCGGTTTCTGCTCTCTGTCCCTTGTTTCCGGCGCTTCGGCGGCGGACAAGCTGACGGTGGCATGGACTGCCGTGGCCGGCTCCCAGGCCCCCCTGTGGGTTACGAAGGACGCCGGTCTTTTCGAGAAGAACGGGATCGACGCTTTCCTGATTTACATCGATGGGGGATCCAAGGCCGCCCAGGCCATGCTGGCCGGGGATGTTCCGTTAGCCGAAGTCGGCGGGAACGCTACCGTGGTTGCCCGTCTCAAGGGGGCTGACATCCTGTTGATCATGGGCCTCACGAACAAACTCGCTTACTCCCTGATCGTCAGCCCCCAGATTAAACGCCCGGAGGATCTGCGGGGGAAAAAGCTCACTGTGAGCCGCTTCGGCTCCAATTCGGATTACGCGACCAGGAAGATTCTTCTGAAGTGGGGGTTGCAGCCGGATAAGGACGTGGCCATCATCCAGATCCCCGGCGGACAGCCGACCCGGCTGGGAGCACTTCAGGCAGGGCAGGTCGCGGGGCTTGTGGCCCAGCCTCCCGTTACGGCCATCGCCCGGAAAACGGGCTATCCGATTCTGGCGGGTCCGGAAGACTTCGGGACGGATTATCCCACCACCCCCGTGGCCGCCCTGGGTTCCTTCACGAAGGAGAAGCCCGACGTGGTCCGGCGCTTTGTGAAGGCCATGGTGGAAGGGATCCACACGTACAAGACGAAAAAGGAGTTCAGCATCCAGGTCATCAGCAAATACATGCGGGTCAAAGACCAGGAAGCCCTGGAGGACAGCTACGCGTTTTTCGCTCCTCTGGTTCCCGAGAAGCCTTACCCAACGGTGAAAGGCGTGGCGGAAGCTCTGGAGGAACTGGGTGCCAAGGACCCCAAGGCGCGCAGCGCCAGGCCCGAGGACTTCGTCGATATGCGTTTCGTCAAGGAGCTCGATGAAAGCGGCTTCGTTGACCAGCTCTACCGAGGGAGGAGGTGAGATGACGACGAGCGACTGGAAAGAGCTGCGCGGCAAGCTTGCCTCCGCCTCCCGGATTCTGTACCGGGAGGGCGTGGTGGAGGGGTTCGGGCACATCAGCGCCCGCGTTCCCGGCACGGACACGTTTCTCATCCCCCGGCGGATGAGTCCCGCCCTGGTGACCGAGGCCGACCTGTTGCTGATGAACGTCCGGGGAGAAATTCTGGAAGGAGACGGTCTTCCCAATTCGGAGTCTCACATCCACTCCTCGGTGTACAAAAGGCGTCCCGACGTGGGGAGCGTGGCTCACACCCACGCTCCCATGGCGACGGTCCTGAGCAACTTCGGCAAGCCGCTGCGGTTTCTGAACAACCACGCCTGCGTTTTCGCCGAAGGGGTTCCCCTCTTCCACGGGGTCGGTCATATCGATACGGTGCAGATCGGAGACGAGATGGCCGCGGTCATGGGAAATTGCGGCGGCTTGTTTCTGAGGGCTCACGGCACCGTGACGGCGGGCAAAACCGTCGAGGAGGCGACGATTCTGGCCCTGTACCTGGAGGAAGCCAGCCGCCTGCAATACCAGTGCCTGCTGATCGGCGAGGATTTCACCTCCATCAGCCCCGAGGAGGCCAGAGCCATCAAGCCGAAGGTCCTGAACCCGACCACGATGGCCCGGGGGTGGGACTACTATCTGTCCAGGCTCTAGGAACATGCTGAAAGAGCCTTTTTCGTGGTTCGACAAGCTCACCACGAACGGAAAAAGATCAATAATTTCAAGCTCCTTTCCGTTCGCCCTGAGCATAGTCGAAGGGCGAACGGAGGGTTTTTCAGTACCCTCCCCGGAAAAGAGATGAGCGATCAGCCTTCAGCCAGACCCCCGCCCAACCCTCCCCGAGGGGGAGGGGGGGGGTGGGGGTGACTTTCTGGTGAGTGCTGACGTAGGAAGGTTGCCGGTTATTCCGGGCATGGGAGTTTTAAGTTCATGGAAAAGAAACAGCAGAGTTTTTCCCTCTGGTATTTTCTCATCGCCTTCTTTTTTGTCCTCTTGCTCCAGAACTATCTTTTTACCCCCCGCGTGGCCAATCTAACCTACAGCGAGTTTAAGGAATTGGTTCGCCGGGGCCTGGTGAAAGAGGTGGTCATCGAACAGGAGGTGATCCGGGGCGAGCTCAAGATGGAAAACCTGGAAGGAGTCCTCCCTCCGAAAAAGGTCGAGGAGTTCGGAAAGATGGGGGAAGGGGACCGGAGGTTCTTCTCAGTGCGGGTTGAGGACCCGGGCCTGATCGGCGACCTGGAGGAGGCGGAGGTAAAGTTTACGGGGGTCAGGATAAACACCTGGTTTCGCACGATCCTTTCCTGGGTGCTTCCGGCTCTTATCTTCGTGGGGATCTGGGTCCTGCTCATGCGCCGGTTCTCTGCCGGCAGCGGGCTGATGGCCATCGGCAAGAGCAAGGCCAAGGTCTATGTGGAGAAAGAAACCGGAGTCACCTTTGCGGATGTGGCGGGGGTGGACGAGGCCAAGGAGGAGGTCCAGGAGATTGTCGAGTTATTGAAGAACCCGCAGCGCTACGGCCGGCTGGGGGGGAAAAATCCCAAAGGGGTTCTCCTGGTGGGGGTGCCGGGAACGGGAAAAACTCTGCTGGCCCGAGCCATCGCCGGAGAGGCCGGTGTCCCTTTCTTCAGCATGAGCGGATCGAGCTTCGTGGAGATGTTCGTGGGGGTGGGCGCGGCGCGGGTGCGGGATCTGTTTGCCCAGGCCCAGGCCTCGGCCCCCTGCATCATCTTCATTGACGAGCTGGACGCCCTCGGCAAGGCCCGCTCGGCGGGACCCACTCTCGGGGGACACGACGAAAGGGAACAGACCCTGAACCAGCTCCTGACCGAGATGGACGGCTTTGACCCCCGCAAAGGGGTCATTATCCTGGCGGCGACGAACCGCCCGGAAATCCTGGATCCGGCCCTGCTCCGGGCCGGCCGGTTTGATCGACACGTCCTGGTGGACCGCCCTGATATCAACGGCCGGGAGGCTATTTTAAAGGTGCATGCAAAAGGAGCGAAGCTGGCGTCGGAGGTCAACCTGCGCGAGATTGCCGCCAAGACCGTAGGGTTTGTGGGGGCCGACCTGGCCAACCTGGTGAACGAGGCGGCCCTGCTGGCGGCCCGCAGGGACAAGGAAGCCATCGACATGAAGGACTTCAGTGAGGCGATCGACCGGATCGTTGCCGGCCTGGAGAAGAAGAATCGCCTGCTGAACCCCCGCGAACGGGAGGTGGTGGCCTACCATGAAGCGGGCCACGCCCTCATCGCGACCGCGCTGCCGGGGGCCGATCCGGTCAGCAAGATCTCGATCATCCCGCGGGGGATTGCGGCCCTGGGTTATACGCAGCAGCTCCCCACGGAAGACCGCTACCTGATGCTGCAGTCCGAGCTGGAGACCCGGATCTCCGTTTTGCTCGGCGGGCGGGTGGCCGAGGAGATTATTTTCGAGGACGTCTCGACCGGTGCCCAGAACGATCTGCAGCGGGTCAGCGACATTGCCCGCCGGATGGTCACCGATTACGGCATGAGCAAGGAACTGGGGCTCATCTCGTATGACAACCGGAGTCAGCACTCGTTCCTGCCCATGGTCTCTCCTGGGGTTCGGGAGTACAGCGAGGATACGGCCCAGCGGATCGATCAAGCCGTGGCGAGAATCGTCGCCGAAGCTCACGACCGGGTCAAACAACTCTTGCAGGAGCGTCGGGGCAAGCTGGAAACGCTGGCCAAGACTCTGCTGGACCGCGAAGTCCTGGAGGGCAAGGATCTGGAAGAGATCCTCCGTATGAGTGCTTAAAGAACTGGCTTGCTTTGGAGTTTCATGCTCCCCGCGCAGGTGTGTCTGGGAAAAAGAGGGTGAGGTGTGCGCGTCGCAAGGGTTCCGCCTGAAACAAGCCTAGAATACCCTCTTGACTTTCTCTGCCCCCAACTTTAATCTATAATCTATCCACAAGTAAATTCTTGTCACTCACTAGGGAGGGTTCTGACATGTTAAGGCGTATTCTAACTGCGCTTATAATTTCGGCTCTGATCATCGTCCCATTCTTCGGTCACGCACAGCCGATTCGAATTAGTTATGGCGGAACATCAGGATTTGGCACGCCCTTGCTGCTTACCCTTCAGATGGGCCTTTTTAAAAAGCACGGGATAGATTTAGAGCATATACTCATGCCGGGAATGGGTGTACAAGCGCTATTAGCCCGTGAGGTTCAATTTGCTCACCCCGGAGCGGCCCCCGCAATCTATGCAGCGCTTCAAGGGGCTGACGTTGTCATGGTGGCCTCGTATTATAACGTCCTACCTTACAGCCTTGTAGTTCATGAGAATATTGTCAATCCCCTAGATCTGAAGGGAAAAAAGGTTGCGATTTCTCGTGTAGGAGGTATCGACGACTTCTCCGTTCAGCTTGCATTTAAGAAACTTGGCTTGGCTCCCAAGGATACCGCACTTATTCAAGTAGGCGCAGATGCGGAAAGAATTGCGGCAGTTCGGTCCGGCGCTGCGGCGGCCACGGTCAACGCTCCGCCAGCAGTTTTCACTGCTCAAAAGCTGGGCCTGAAGGTGCTGGTAGACCTTGGTGAACTGGACATTCCTTATCCTATAGGAGTGGTGGTCACGACGCGTTCCTATTTGTCCGAGAACCGCGCTACCGCCAAGCGTTTCCTCATGGCGCTTGTTGAAGGGCTAGATATCTACGTCTATGAGAAGGACGTTGCGCTGAGCGTTATGGCGAAGCTTACAAGAATGAGAGACCAAGACCTATTGTCTAAGTCCTATGACTATTTCGCCAAGGGTATGTCCCTAGTTCCTTTATTGAACCCCACTGCCGTGGAAAATGCCCTATTGGGCGCTGGTGCGAGCGGCCGTGATGTTGGGAAATTCTATGACAATTCGGTGCTGCAAGAGTTGGTGAAAGAGGGATTTATAGATCGGATTGCCAAAAATCGGATTGCCAAAAAACGGAGCGGTGGGTCGTGACAATGAATCTTGAGCCTGAAGTGACAAGTTTAGTAAAGAACACACAGATGTGCTCCACGATTTGGGGCGACTCCCACGATATTATAAATCGTATGATGGTTTTGAGAAGGATTGAATTGGTCCTTTGCTTTCCAATCGAAGAGAACCTGCAGATTGCTAACCCTAAATCCGAGCAGCCCGCGGATATGAGGTTACCCTGCGGCAACGAGTTCTTAGAGTTTGTTAATAACCTGCACATTGTAAGAGATGAGCTTTGACTTATAAATTTATGGAAGGGAGGATGTTCCATGCAGCAAGCTGGTAAGATGTTTGTTTCGAAGTTCAAGGAAATACGTCCGCATTGGTCACAGCCGGGTGGGCCGGGCACCCAGATGGCGACGAACACACTCGTCGGTGGCCCTCCACCTTACCTTCACTGGGATCGTGATAGGGGGATCGTTTGTGATTCCTGCGCGGCTGGGACCTTTCTTCTTCCTCGTGACTGCATTCAAGTCCTCCACCGCCATCCAGTCGATGAGGTGTATGTACTAGTCCGAGGAAGAGCTACATTCAGGAGCGATGAAGGACCGGAGATTGAGGCGGAGCCGTTTGACTGCATGTACGCACCAGCAGGGGTCTACCACGCAGCAAGGAACATAGGACTGGAAGATGCGTGGATCATTTGGTTCTGGGTAGGGTTGTGTAGACCCGAAGACTTTGAAATATACCCCGACGCGTCCAAGTAGCGGTCATACATTTATAGCATCCTTTTGACAAGAGCCGCGGAGCGGGCGATGTTGAGGCCTGTCGCCAAAGGAGTCAAAGCCATGGAGAAGGCCACCCTCCTCTCCCTCTATCGTACCATGCGGCTGATCCGCCGGTTCGAGGAGCGGATCGTCGAGCTGATCAACCGCAACGAGATCCCGGGCGTGACGCACGAGTATGTCGGGGAGGAAGCGGTCGCCACCGGCGTGTGCTCGGTGCTTCGGCCGGACGACGTGATCACGTCGACCCACCGCGGGCACGGCCACATCCTGGCGAAGGGCGGCCAGCCGCGCCGGATGATTGCCGAGCTGATGGGGCGCGAGAGCGGCTACAACCGTGGCCGCGGCGGCTCGATGCACATCGCCGACCTCTCGCTCGGCATCTACGGCGCCAACGGCATCGTGGGCGCCGGCGCCCCGATCGCCTGCGGCGCGGCATTCGCCGCGAAGCTGAACGGCAAGGATCGCGTGGCCGTGGCGTTCTTCGGTGATGGCGCCACGAACCAGGGCGTCGTCCACGAGGCCATGAACCTCGCCGCGATCTGGTCTCTGCCGGTGATCTTCGTCTGCGAGAACAACGGCTACGCCATCAGCGCGTCCATCAAGGAGATGGCGACCATCGAGCGGCTCTCGGATCGCGCGCGCGGCTACGGCATGCCGGGCGAGTGGGTGGACGGCATGGATGTGCTGGCCGTCCGCGGCGCGGCCGAGAAGGCGGTGGCGCACGCGCGACGCGGCGAGGGGCCGACGTTCCTCGAGTGCCGCACCTATCGCTTCGTCGGCCACTTCACCGCCGAGCGGGCGCTCAACATCCGCTACCGGGGCGACGAGGAGATCGCAGAGTGGCGCAAGCGCGACCCGGTCGAGACCTTCCCGGCCTGGCTCGAGCGCGAGGGCATCGCGACGGCGGCAGAGACCGAAGGGGTGCGTCGCGAGGTGGAGGGCGCGTTGGAAGATGCCATCGCCTTCGCGCGCGCGAGCCCGTTCCCCCAGGGCGAGGAAGCGCTCGACGGGATGTACGCGACGTCCTATCCCAACCTGCCGGCGAGAGGGGTCTAGCCATGCGAGAGATCCGTTACCTCGAGGCCCTGAGCGAGGCGCTGCGGGAGGAGATGCGGCGCGACCCGCGGGTCGTCGTGATCGGCGAGGACATCCGCCACAGCCTGCGTGGGATGACGAAGGGCATCCTCCAGGAGTTCGGTCCAAATCGGATCTTCGACACGCCGATCTCGGAGGCCGGGTTCACCGGACTCGCCACCGGCGCCGCCATGGCCGGGATGCGGCCCGTCGTCGAGTTCCAGATCAACGCGTTGCTCTTCCTGGCGTTCGACCAGCTCGTCGACCAGGCGCTCAAGCTCCGCTACATGATGGGCGGACAGGGGAAGGTCCCGGTGACTTACATTCTTCCAGCATCCGGCGCGCGCCCCGGCCTGGCCGGACAGCACGCGGATCATCCGTACCCGCTCCTGCTCCACATGGGGATGAAGGCTGCCATGCCCTCGACGCCGCGTGATGCGAAGGGCCTGTTCACGGCGGCCCTGCGCGACGACGATCCGGTGATGATATTCGCGCCAGCCGCGCTCGGCGGGACGCGGGGGCCGGTGCCGGAGGGCGACTTCGTGATTCAGCTCGGGCAGGCGGAGGTGAAGCGGAAGGGCAACGACATGACGATCGTCGCAGTCGGGCCGCTCGTCCCCGCCGCGCTCAAGGTCGCCGAGGAGCTGGCGGGCGACGGAATCTCGGCGGAGGTTGTCGATCCGCGGAGCCTGTTGCCGATCGACCACGAGACGATCGTCGGCTCCGTGAGGAAGACGGGCCGCGTGGTGATCTTCGACGACTCGAACCGCACGTGCGGCTTCGCCGCCGAGCTGGCGGCGATCATCGCCGACGAGGCCTTCGAGTCACTGCGCGCTCCGGTGAAGCGCGTCACTCGCGCCGACGTGCCGGTGCCGTTCAGCCCGCCGCTCGAGAACTATGTGTTGCCGACGCGCGACAAGCTCCTCGCCAAGTGCCGCGCGCTCGCGAAAGCCTAGGAGCCAGGAGCCAAATTGATGAACACCGAGCCAACACTGGCGCTGTAGAACATGCACGAGATCAGGATTCCGAAGCTGGGCATGGACACAACGGAGGCCGAGGTCAAGACCTGGCTGGTGAACGTCGGCGACCGGGTCGACGTGGGCGCGCCGCTGCTCGAGGTGGAGACAGAGAAGGCCGAGGTCGTCATCGAGGCCGAGGTGGCCGGGATGGTCCGCGAGATCCGCGCGCCGGCCGGCCAGGTCGTTCCCATCGGCGACATCGTCGGTCTCATCGACGACCAGGCCTGAGGTCTCCGTGAAGCTCGCCGAGGGCGACTGGTACCGCGTGCTCGCCATCAACCTCACCGGCGTCTTTCTGGCGTGCCGAGTCGCGGGACGGCGAAAGGTGGCCCGCCGGATGGTCACCGATTACGGCATGAGCAAGGAACTGGGGCTCAGTGTGCCCGGGAACGAATAAAACCGTGCTTGCAAGGGGGTAGCTCATGAGGCTGAAAGATCAGGTGGCCATCATTACCGGGGCCGCCCAGGGGATTGGAGCGGCCTACGCCCGGGGATTGGCCAAGGAAGGGGCCGAGGTCGTGGTAGTCGATATTCTGGATCCGAAGCCGGTGGTGCGGGAAATCAACGCAGCCGGTGGAAACGCCCACGGTCTGGTGGTCGATGTCTCCTCGGAAAGCCGGGCCCGGGAAATGGCCAAGCAGGTGGCCGAAACCTGCGGCCGCATCGACATTCTCATCAACAACGCCGCCGTGTACGCGGCCATCGCCCGCAAGGGGTTTGAAGAAATCACCGAGGAAGAGTGGGACAAGGTCATGGCCGTCAACGTGAAAGGGGTCTTCTTCTGCGTGAAGGCGGTCGCTCCGTACATGAAGGCCCACAAAAAGGGGAAGATCATCAACGTGGCCTCCAGCACGTTCTTCAAGGGGACCGATCATTTCTTGCACTACGTGAGCTCCAAAGGGGCCGTGGTGGCCATGACCCGGGCTCTGGCCCGTGAGCTCGGGGATTACAACATCAACGTGAATACCCTGGCCCCCGGCCAGACCATGAGCGAGGCGAACCTGAAGCGGGGGGAGGAGACGGATAAAGGCCAGATGGCCAGGCGGGTTCTCAAGCGCCGCCTGTATCCGGAAGACATGGTGGGAACGGCGATCTATCTGAGTTCCTCGGACAGCGACATGGTCACCGGGGGAATCTTCCTGGTGGACGGCGGCACCGTGTTCTACTAACGGCGCGCGGGGTCTCGTGCCCCCTCCAGTTCTTACAGCTCCATAGGAAGGGGCCCCCTCGGCGTTCTCCTTCCGAGGGAGTAGCCCCCGGACCTCAGCGGTTGTAGAAAGGGACCGGGTGTGCCCCGTAGGGCGACTTAAAGTTTTGCAGGCGCCGCCCTCCCGAATGGTGAAACCTCCCTGCAGTCCAAACACCTCCGAACTCAAATCGCCCTCCCGCGCAAAAGTTTACTGGAGCCTCAAGGGGCACCCCGGTCCCTCCCCTTGCTCTTGTCGCAAGCGCTTCGGGAGCCCAAGAGGGCACCCCCGAGGATCTGCAGAGGCTGGCAATTCCTCAGTATGAACCCGAGGTGGGCAGGCGCGGGTTCTGGCTTGACCCGAGCAGGCCCCATGAGTAGTATAGCGTGCGGTGTTTGTTGAACCATTCGTCCCGGGTTTCCCATAGGACAACTGCGGAGGTGGAGTGGACGATCCGGCTAAGGCGGAGTCAAAGGCGGGAGTTTTGCAGTGGGGACTTATCAAGATCATTCTTACCTTGCTTCTGCTCACCGCCGCTTTTGGCACCACCTCCATCCTTTTCCCGCCTTTTCTTGACGGCCTGGGATATCACATATCGGCCATCGGGGTTCTCGTCTCTCTGCTCAATGTTGCGGCCCTTCTCTCCCGCCTCCCTTCCGGTTTGCTCTACAACGCCGGCCGCGCCGGCCGCCTGATCCGCCTTTCCCTGATCCTCTTTGGCGTCACGACGGCCCTTTACCCCTTTGCCAAGGATCCTCTGTTTTTGTGGTCCTTGCGTTTCGTAAACGGGCTCTTTTATGGCGTGGCCACTACGGTCAACTTCGCCATGTACATGGATGCAATTCCCCCTCAGGTGGCCCGGCACCGGGCCCTGGCTCTCTATGCCGGCGGGCTGGCGGCCGGACACATGGTTGGCAATACAATCGGAGGCTACACGCACGACATTTTCGGCATGGATAATGCCTTCTTCATCACCGCGTTTTTCTCTTCCGCGGCGCTGCTCTTTACCTTCCGGATCCAGCTCTACCCCCAGCCTCCGGCCAAACGGCCGGTGGGTCATGGAGAAGCGGGGGAGGATGCGCAGGCCGCAAAGACCGCGGGACCCTCCTGGCTTTCCCGGATCCGCCGCTTCGTTCCCGCGTTTCTCGATCCCCTGGTCGTCGATATGTTCATGGTGGCCTTTTTCCTGAACCTCTTCTTTTCCCTGGCGGGCACCTACGTGACCCTTTACGCGCTGGCTGTCGGGCTCACATTGGGACACGTGGGGGTGATCAAGGGCGCCCTGTCGCTCACGAACGCTGTCACCCGCCCGTTCAGCGGTGACCTGGCCAGCCGCTTTGGTGAGGATCGCATCTCGAACATCGGTCTCACCGTAACCACCTGCCTGTTGATGGTAATCCCCTTCCTGTCCACGCTGGTACCCTTGGTGATTCTCTTCGTCCTCATGGGGTTCATGCGGGCGGGGGTGCTGGTTTCCAATACGGTGAAAGCGGCCCGGGTGGGGGAAAAGCGCATGAGCCGGGGGATGGCCTCGGGGCTTTATAATGCGGCTACAGACCTGGGAACCGTTGCCGGGCCCATTTACGGCGGGCTCGTTGCCTCCCAGGTTGGAATCAAGCCCATGTTCTGGGTCTCACCCGTCATCGGGCTGGGGGCCTATTTCCTGGTGCAGTGGGTCGCCCGCCGCCGCGCCCCGCTGATGTCCGCGTAAGAGGCACTTGCCGGCCTTCCGTCCATGATCCCAAGGAGATCGGGCGTTTCGGTGTAACCGCTTGACAAGCAAAGAAGATCCGGCCTAAGATTCCCCACTGTGGAGGCTGGTCCGGCTCAGAGGGACTTGCCATCGACCCGCCGCCGTTTCCTTTTGGAGGTTCCACCATGCGAGTCGTCATTGTGGGGTGCGGGAGAGTTGGATCAGAGTTGGCCAACGCCCTGTCGGTCGAAAGGCACGAGGTCGTGGTCATTGATCGCAACCCGCTCTCCTTCGGGCGGCTGTCGCGGGACTTCAGCGGCCGCATGCTCACGGGGATCGGGTTTGATCGCGACGTCCTCCAAAAAGCCGAGATCGAGGGTGCCGAGGCTTTG